>JBEKPC010000168.1:0-11102 GCA_049521155.1 Bryobacteraceae bacterium | reverse complement strand
GCCGTCACCGACGAGCGCAACACGCCTCCCGGAGCCAATATGACGCCGCTCATGGTGGGCCTGATCGTGGTCGTGATCGGCATGGCGTTCGGAGGCATGCACGGCTACGCCATCAACCCCGCGCGCGATTTCGGCCCGCGCTTGTTCACGGTGGTCGCCGGGTTCAAAAACAACGGCTTGACCGATGGATCGATGGTGTTCTGGATTCCGATCGTCGGCCCGCTGGTAGGCGGCATCCTGGGCGGCGCAGTCTATGATTTCTGCATCCGCAAGCGCCTGCCGGCGTGAGGCCGTTTTTCACACCCTGTGAACAACCGGCACTCTAGTAATGCTTTAATAGATAGAGCGATAATGAAAGTTCCCCGCAACCCGGGGGCTTGGGAGTCACGTCTCACTACTCATGCGGTCCGCTTTAATCGTATTCCTCTGCGCCGGCGCCTTCGCCGCGACGCCTGAAAAACTGCCCCTTCCCACCGCGCCGATGCTGTTTGAGCAGACCTCGCAGCAGCCTGGCAGGAAGCAGTGGACCGCGCGCGGTCTTGGCTACGCCTTTCGTTTCGAGAAGACTGGCACCGCGATGCGGCTCGGCGACCGGACGCTGCGGATGACGTTTGAAAACTCCAACGCTTCCGCTCCCTTCACGGGCCTGGATCATACACCGTACCCGACCAATTATTTTCACGGCCGGACTTATGAACGGATCGAAAACTATACCCGCCTTCGCCGCAGCGCCGTTTATCCGGGCATCGATGTAGTCTATTCCAGCCGCAACGGTGAGTTCGAATATGATTTCGAAATCGCTCCCGGCGCGGACCCTTCGCAGATCGCGCTCCGTTTTGAGGGCGCTGATTCGGTCCGCGTGAACGATCACGGCGACCTGATTCTATCGCTCGCCGGCAAGGAGCTGATCCAGCGCGTCCCTTCGATTTATCAAAAGCGCGGCTCGGGTGAGTTCGTAACGGTGGCGGCGGCTTATGTCCCTGGCGACGACGGCTCCTTTCACTTCCATGTGGGAGCCCACCCCCGTACCGCGCCCCTGGTGATCGCCCCTTCGATTGTGTACGTCGCGTTTATCGGCGGCTCTTTCGGCGATGTGGGCATGTCCGTGGGACATGATGCGCAAGGGTTCATTTACATCGGCGGCAATACGTTCTCTACTGATTTTCCGACCGGCGGCGTTGGCTTTAGCCAGACTGCTTTCGGCCAGCAGGATTGTTTTCTCATCAAAATCAATCCGTCTTCGACCAACGCCACCGAGACCATCGCCTATTCCACTTATTACGGCGGCACGGGCGATGATATGTTGACGGCCATGAAAGTAAATGAGACCGGCCAGATCTTCTTTACCGGCAACACCGCTTCGACGAATTTTCCCGTCTCGACCGGCGCCTTCTCGAACACGCTGGCGGTGGGCACGCACGCGTTTTTTGTGGAATTGGATTCCAATCAAAACAGCACTACTTCTCAGCTTTACTCCAGCTACCTGGGCGGCACTATTGATACGGGCGGCAACCCCAGCTCGGACTCGGGCCAGGGTCTCTCTGTTGGCGCCAACGGCATGGTTTACGTGACGGGTTACACCACCTCGACGGACTTTCCGGTCAACGGCGCTTCGCAGGGCGTGATCGGCGGCAGCTATGACGCCTTCATCGCTGAATTCGATCCTACCCAGGGCGGGCCGAACTCGCTGCTTTTCAGCACCTTTCTGGGCGGCGCCGCGCAGGATTGGGGTAACGATATCGGAGTCGATTCGAAAGGGCTGGTCTACGTCACCGGTTATACCTTCTCCTCCGATTTTCCTTTCACCTCCTCCACTGCCTATGAGAGTTACCAGGGCGAGGGCGACGCATTCCTGACCATCATCAACACCGGATCGGGCGAGGTCACCTATTCGACGTTTCTCGGCGGCGCGCATGGATTCGACGAAGGAAACCGGCTTTTGGTCGATCCGACGGGCACCACAGTCGCGATTGCGGGCTATACTCTTTCGCCCCAGTTCCCGGTCACCCAGAACGCGTACCAATCTGTCATGCCCGCGCTGACGAATGTGGACGACGCGGGAAATCAATTGGGAAGCAACGGATTCCTGGCGGTCTTCAATATGAAGGAAGCGACCGCCCGTTTCAAAGGGGTGACGTATGCGACTTACTTCGGAGGCTTCGGCGGAGAAGTGATTTACGGCTTGCGGAGCGACACCGCGGGGAATTATTACATCTGCGGCTACACTCTTTCGCAGAATTTACCGGTGACTTCAACCGCATTTAATACCGCCTCGGCGGGAGGCGGACTGGATGGATTTGTCACCATCCTGAATCCGTCGGGAGCCACGCCATCGAGCCAACTGGTCTTCTCGACCTACATCACCAGCCCCGGAACACAGACGGTTTATGACATCGATGTCGACGATAAGGGAGCGGTATGGTTCACCGGCGTCGCCACGGCAGGCATCTTCCCGCCTGGTTACGAACAATTCCCGTCATCTCCGTCCTCCATCCCCGGATATCCCCCGCTGTCGCAGTTGGGCAAGCAGGAATCGTTTATCTGGGGCTTCACGATCCAATAAGGATCGTCAGCGAATGATGAGGGACCCAAGGTTGCCGCCTTCGTCCCGCACCACCACTCTCAGCGAAGCTGCTTTCGGATTGCGCGGCACGGTCAAATGATAGGACACCTGGCGGGAGTCCGGTTTCAGGTCTAATTGAAGCGTATCGTCGCGATAGTCGTATTCCTGGCCATTTTCATCTTGTTGGGCCATGATGACGTGGATCCGGCCTTGCCGGTCCAGATTATCGGCGCCGATGCTGAGTTTCACGTCATAGACATCAGGCTTTGCCGGAAGAGCTTCCGCGGTCAGCGCGATTTGGGTGGCATCGAGAAGGTTCCAGAGGGCGGTGCGAAGCTGGGCTTTAGGATCCGGCGACTCGTCGACGTACCCGCGGCGATAGCGGACCGTGAGGCCGGGACGGCCGGGCACTTTCACGACGAGTTCGTGATACTTGCCATCCAACTTAGGAGACTCGGGATAGAAGCCGAGGGAATAGGTGGCGTGGGAGTCGGTAAAGGGAGCGCGGAGGGCGCCTGAAAGATCGTTGTTCATGAAGGCGCGGCCGCCGGCTTTTTCGGCCATATCCAGCAGAAGCTGCTGATCCGCGTCGATAGAGTGAAGCTTGGTCAGCGCCATCCCGCTCAGGGCTTGGGTCACCGAGGCCGCACTACAGCCGAGTCCTGAGGCCGCATGGCAGCCGAAATCCTCCTGCGAAAGACTGGCGTCCGGCTGAATCGATTGGAGCCCCCGCGCGTCGATGACGTAGAGCGCGACGTTCGCTTTGTGCAGAGCCTGCTCCGCCTCCGTCTCTTGTTTGAAGCAGTTGCCGGTCACGCCGCCGAGCGTGTACCAGATCATGATCTTGCGGCCTGGAATTTCGGCTACGTGATCCGCGCCCGCGGTAATGGCGGTGAGGGCGCGGGTGGCGAAACAGTGGTTCGGATCAAAGATCCCGTGGCTGAGGCTGGTTCCCGGTCCCAGATCGGCATGTCCGGGCAGGGTGAGCGACTGGAACGATCGAGTACCGGAATTCCATTCCTGAAGGATTTTTCGAAGGTCGGAGGAGTCCGGCTTGAATTCGTCTACAACCCCGACGCCGCTCTGAATCGGCACATAGAGGCCGATTGGTTCGCCGGGCGGCGACTGGTTCAGGAACCGGAGAAGCTGGTCGCGCGCAAAAAACTTTTGCTCCCTGCTTCCGGCTGCCTCGTCGAACAGAATGATGGTGGGGGCCAGAGGATGGGAAGTCTCCTTGGCGTGGTTCGAGAAAATGCGTGGGGAAAGAGGCGCCGCTGCTTCAGGCGGGGGCGGATCCGATGAAACCTGATCGGTTGTGACGGAGGAGGAAAACAGAAGAATGGTCTGGCGCTTCCCGTCGTCATAGATCTCGAAATCCTCCTTCTTCAAATCAGTGACAGGCTTCCCGTTTTTGTCGACCACCACGGCGCTGGCTTCGACCATGCGGGTTACGGAACGGAGGACGACTTCGGGGCTTGGCAAAGGGAGGTTTAGGAGGTCGGGCGACGGGTTTGCAATCACGGGCGCGGGCTCTGTAGGAGGCGGCGGCGCTGGAACGGGCGCAGGGACGTCGGGCTCCGGCGGAGCGTCAGCGGTGAGCAGCGTCGACGATCCCGCGAACTTGTGATAGGCGCCGAATCTCACCTCGCTGAGCGAGAATTCGTAGCCGCCGGCTCTGGTATTCCACCAGGAGCGGGCTCGCGTGACGCTTTTCACGGGACAAATATAGAAAGTCCCGGCGATCTCTACCGGCTGGAATTCGACCATCGTGTCGACAAAATTCATGGGCGCATCGCGCGGAAGAACCGCGTGCCTGGTGATGCGGACGATGCTGCCTGTCGACGGATCGATGGTCACTTCGCCGTTATATCCCGGCGCCATCCGCTTGGGGTCATGCTTGTCGTCAAACCAATCCACTGTGTACTGGGAATGAGACCGGTCGACGAAGTAGCGGAAGACGGCGACTGGTTTTCGGCCGTCCATTTCCCAGCGATTCCATTCGGTTCGCGGGTCGGCGCCGAGCAGCGTTCCGAGGATGCCTCCGAATTCGCCCCAGGTGGTCAGGCCTTGCATGGGCTCCGGGTGCGGCTGGCCGTTCACCGTTTGAGACGCGTAGGATTCCTTGCCGCGATCGAACGATACCTCGCTCGAAATGGTGTCCTGAAGGCGAAGCGCGCCGAGGAGTGTTGCATTGTCCGTAAGCTCGATAGGTCGGGTGTCGAAGCGGCGGATCACGCGGGTGCAGATGAAGTTGGGCAGATTATGAAGGTAGTTCGCGGTGAAGTTGCGCGCTTTCCCGAGGACTGCCTCCGTTTCGGTGGGAGTCAGCGGGGTCGCACCGGCCGGCTCCGGGGCGGCCTCGAATGCGCTCAGGATGACGAGCAGTTCGAACATAGCGGCGGTTCTTGGCCCGAGGCTAAGGGCGCGAAGATCGGCGAGATCTTCATCGGTGAGACGTTCTCTTAAGCGAAATTGGCTGACTTTGTGGGCTGACAGGTTGTCCGTATCGCCCGCTGCCTGCGCGGCGGCGATGAGTTTTTTCAGTTCCTGGACGCCGGAGGACGCGGCGAAGGCCGTCGAAATGATGAGACAAAGGACAACAAGGCGTGCCATTTGCAGCTATAGCTTATATGAAAACACTTTAACTTAGATCTGCCAAAAGGGATAGATTACGCTTGCAATCGTGGAGTACTTGGGTCATACTACCGAAATAGCTGTGTAGATCGTACGGGAGAACTATATGAATTTTAGGGTTTCAGTCAATTCCGCTCTGTCAGTTTTGGCGTTTGTGGCGCTCAGCGGCACCGCGATGGCCAACTTCCCGAATCTGGTCGTCAATGGCGGCTTCGAAACGACGTCCCTGACCGCTTCCGGCCAAATTAACACAACGAACGTTACCGGATGGTCGAGTCCCTACGACCCAGCGTTTTACAATTTCATTTACTTTCCTGGAGAGATCACAACCTCTCAGGTCGGTGCCGTCGATACGGATGGCTCCAATGCGTTCGTGTGGCTCTACGGCCCGAACAACACTCAAACGTTTCCTTTAAGCCAGAACGGCGGAAATTTCCTTGCGGCCGACGGGGATCCCAACTATAGCAAGCCAATCAGCCAGACTATCAGTGGCCTTACCGCAGGCCAGACCTATGATTTGAGCTTCGATTGGGGCGGCGCTCAGTTTACAACCTTAACTGGTAATACCACGGAAAGCTGGCTAGTCAGCCTGGGCGCTGAAACCGAATCTACCGGGTTTATCAACAATGCAAGCGAGTCGTTTACAGGCTGGAAGTCGGCCAATATGATCTTCACGGCGACTGGCACCAGCGAGGTACTGTCGTTCCTGGCGGTAGGCACGCCGGCGGGTGAGCCACCCGTGTCGGTTCTCGATGGAATTTCGCTCACGCAGACTCCGGAGCCGGCCTTCCTGGCACCGCTGATTCTGGGCTTGGGCGCACTTGTTTTCGCCGCGCGCCGGCGGCGCAAGTCAGCCAGCCAAACGCTGTAGATTTATCTCCGCTGCGGGGCACAGAGCGCGGAGTTTCCGCTCGATCACTTCCAAATCCGCCTGATGACCTACGGGGATGGGAATGCTCATTACATCCTCTGAAGTAGCATCGCCGAAGGAGGTTTTCTTGAACGTGAAAACCAGGCGGGACGGTAGATCGGCAGGCGCTTCCGCACGCACCAGCTTGTAGACGTACAGCGTCCAGGGCGCGTAATCGCCGGTGCAGAGAAGGCCATCGGGACCGATCCAGGTATCGCGATTTACTCCGGGTGCGACCGGCTTCCACGCGTCCAACTCTCCAGCCGTGTACGACCAGCGAAACCAGGGACTCGCCTGGAGCGCGGTCCTTCCATAATCGAAACGGCGCGCTTTATAGTTCAAAAACCAGAACACGATACAAGCCTGAATGCCGCAGACCCAGGCCGCAATGGATAGATTATCGTGCCAGGACGCGGGGCCGATATGAGCCAGGGTATAAAGAAGCGCAACGATCGCCGCGCAGGCGCCCATCCACGGATACAGCTTGCGCCGATCGATGTTGAGGGCTGGGCCGGCCAATTTCGGGAACGGGCCGTCGAGCGCGCGAAACCACATTTCGCACAGGCCAAGCAGCACCATCAAAGCCAGAGCGGCGATGAGGACGGCGCTGGCTTCGAACGGCAGGCGGTCCATGAACGGAGCGCCGGGTCCGTCGATCAGGGCGATAAACGCGGCATAGGCGAGAATCGCCAGAGTGCTGCCAATCAGCAACTTCTGCCATAATCGGAACCCGTTGCGGCGCCATGCCGCCCAGACCGGGCTCGCGACCGCGGCCAGAAGGATTCCCTTCACAAGAATACGCAGCCATGGAAAATGTGCCGGCATAGCGATTCCGTATTATACGTGTAAGGGAACGAAATCTAATCATCTGCGTCCAACAAAGCATGCTTCAGGATCTTCGTTTTGCCCTTCGCCAGTTGTTGAAGAATCCAGGATTCAGCATCGTGGCGGTGCTGACGCTGGCGCTGGCGATCGGCGCGAATACCGCCATCTTTTCGGCCATCGACGCGGTGCTGCTGCATCCGTTTCCTTATCCCGATCCTGACCGGCTGGTCACTGTGGGCGAGAACATGACGCATTTTAACTTAACGAAAATTCCCGCCTCGCCGCCGGAGGTGAATGATTACCGCACCATGGCGACATCGTTTTCAGAAGTCGGAGCGGTCGAAACTTCCAAGACGTTTACGCTTACCGGCAGCGGCGAACCGGAGATCGTTCCCGGCATGAGCATCACGGCGAGCCTGTTTTCGATGCTCGGCGTCAAGCCGGTGGTGGGCGGCCTTTTCACTTCGGATGCGGAGCAGGCAGGCAAGGATCACATCGTCGTGATTTCCGAAGGACTGTGGAAACGGCATTTTGGCGGCGACCGCTCGGTGATCGGGAAGAACATCGAGATCAATAAGGAAAGCTACGTATTGGCGGGCGTGATCCGGCCGATTCTTCAATACCGGCTGGTCGCGGACGTCTGGGCGCCGATTGCGTTCACACCCGCCCAGCTCGATACAGCGTCGCGCGGCCACCAATATATCGATGTCATCGGACGATTGAAGCCCGGCGTAACGATGGCGCAGGCGAACGCCGAGTTCCAGACCATCGCCGCGCGCCTGATGAGCCAGCATCCGGATTTCTATGAGAAGGGATTCGGATATTCACTCGAAGTGGATCCGCTGGCGGAAAAAGCCGCGGGCCGGTTGAAAACACCGCTGCTGGTCTTGATCGGCGCGGTGGCGGTGGTGATGCTGATCGCCTGCGTCAACGTTTCAAACCTGCTGCTGGCGCGCGCCATGACGCGGAAAAAAGAGATGAGCATCCGCGCCGCGCTGGGAGCGGCTCGCGGACGCGTGATCCGCCAACTGCTGACCGAAAGTATGCTGCTGGCGCTCGTCGCGGGCGCGCTTGGCCTGCTCTTCGCGGTGGAGGGATTGGAACTCTACGAACGGTTCGGACCGCAGACGCTGATTACCGGCACGCAGCCGGCGATCAATGGATGGGTGATGGCGTTCACGATGCTGCTCTCGATCGGCGCGAGCATTATTTTCGGGATCGCGCCGGCGCTTGAAACGTCCCGCATCGATCTGAACGACGCGTTGAAGGAGAGCTCGCGCGGGGTGACCGGCGGCCGGCGGATTCTGCGCGAATCGATGGTCTCGATCGAAGTGGCGGCGTCGTTGATCCTGCTGATCGGCGCCGGCCTGCTGGTCCGCAGCTTCGTGCGCCTGGAGCATTCCGACCCCGGATTCCGGGCCGAAAACGTGCTTACCGGAACGCTGGTGCTGCCGGTGAATCAGTACAAGGAGCCGGTACAAATCGCCGCCTTCGAACGTTCGCTGCTGGAGCGCGCGGCCTCGCTTCCGGGAGTCGTGAAAGCCGGAGCCATCGATCTGCTGCCGTTCTCCGGCGCCTACTCCGCGGGCGACTTTAAAATTGTCGGCCATCCGCACGATGCGAATGCGCCGGAGCCGGTGGTGATCAAGAGCTCAGCCGCGGCCGGTTATTTCGAAGCGTTCGGCATTCCGCTGATTCGCGGGCGCGGGCTGACCGCTGCCGATGTTTCCGGATCGACGCCGGTCGCGGTGATCGACGAGACGGTGGCGAAGAAGTATTTTCCAAATCTCGATCCGATCGGCATGCAGATTTCCAGTCCGACGGACAAAGTGAACTGCACTATCGTCGGGATCGCCGGCGCGACGAAATTCAGAGACCTGTCTATTCCTGCGGAGCCGAACATTTATTATTCGGCTGCGCAAAACCCGAATCCGGTGATAAATCTGGTCATTAAGACCACGGGTGATCCTCTGAAACTGGCCGCGGCGGTGCGCCATGAAGTCGCGCAGCTTGACCCGAATCTGCCGCTGTCGCGCGTCGATACGATGGAGCATGCTCTTTCCACATCGCTTGCGCAGGAGCGCTTCTCCATTCAATTGATGAGCGTGTTTGCGGCGCTCGCGGCCGGCCTCGCGGCATTGGGAATTTATGGCGTGCTGGCCTATCTGGTCGATCAGAGGAGGCGCGAGTTGGGGATTCGCATGGCGCTGGGCGCGGCTCCGGGCCAATTGCTGGCGCTGATCGTGCGGCAAGGCTCGGTGCCGGTGGCGATCGGGCTCGGGGTAGGAATCGCGGGCGCATTGGCGTTGACGCGCCTGCTGAACAGCCTGCTCTACGAAGTCAGCTCGACGGACCCCTTGATTTTCGCGGCGATCACGCTGGGGTTAGTTGTCGTATCGCTGCTGGCGATGGCGATACCCGCGCGGCGGGCTGCCGGGGTCGATCCGCTGGATGCATTGCGGCACGAATAAGCTGTGTTAGATTGAGCCCTATGTGGCCCGATTTCAGGCTGGCTCTGCGGCAAGTGAGACGGCGGCCGGCCTATGCGCTGACGTGCATCGCGGTGCTGGCGTTTGGAATCGGGACCTGCACCGCTGTTTTCTCCGCGCTTTATGCGGCGGTGCTGAAACCGCTTCCGTATCCTGAGCCGGACCGGCTGGTGGTGGTGCACAATCGTTTTCCAGGCTCGGAAATCCAGAACATGGGCGCATCTCCGGCTGACTATTTCAACCTCAGCCAGCGTCATGAACTGTTCGCCGACGCGGGAGCTTTCTATTTTCTCGACCTCAATTTGAGCGGCGTCGAGGTTCCTCAAAAAGTGAACGCGGTGGCCGCGACCTCCAGCCTGTTTCGCACGCTGGGAGCGCTGCCGCTGCTGGGGCGCACCTTCAGCGAGGTGGAGCAACGCTACCGCGGTCCGCATGCCGTGATCCTGACCGAAGCGTATTGGGATAGCACGTTCCGCCGCGATCCGCAGATCCTGGGCCGCGCCTTGCAACTGAACGGCGAGTTATATCCGATTGTCGGCGTGATGCCGAAATCGTTCGCGTTTCCCAACGAAGTCACCCAGATGTGGACGCCGATGGCCCTTCGCGACCCTGCCGATAGCCGCAGTTATTTTCTGCGCATGTATGCGCGGCTCACGCCAGGGCTGGGCTTCGAAGATGCATCGGCGCGCATCTCCCGCTTGAGCGCGCCCGCTTCCGCGATGCCGGGGTGGAGCTATTTTCTGAAGCCTTTGGAACGCAACGACGACGGATCTCTGCGGCGCTGGCTGTGGATTCTGTTCGCAGCGGTCGCATGTTTTCTGCTGATCGTGTGTTCGAACGTCGCGGGCCTGGTGCTGCTGCGATCCTCGGAGCGGCGCTTCGATTTGGCCGTCCGCATGGCTCTGGGCGCCAGCCGCGGAAGAATCGCGCGCCAGGTGCTGACCGAGGTTTTAGTGCTGGCGGCTTGCGGAGCGGTCGCGGGTCTGCTGATCGCGCAGGCCGGCATCACGCTGCTTGCGCACTATGGCCCGGATATCGACGCGCGGCTGGAGCCTCCGGTATTCTGGTTCTCGATCGCTTTATCGCTGCTGACCGGTTTGATTTGCGGTCTCTATCCGGCCTGGCACGCGTCATTTTTCAACGCGCTTACAAATGGCGGACATCAGCGGACCGCCGGACGGCGCTGGCAGCGAGGATTGATCGTGGCTCAGGTCGGCATCGCCACCGCGCTGCTGGTATCAGGCGGCTTGCTGATTCGCAGCCTGCTCCGCTTGCTCGAAACGCCGCTTGGTTTCGAGTCTCGCGGCGTGCTGACGATGAATATCAGTCTGCCTCCGCTGCGTTATCCCACCCCCGAATCCCGTGCACGCTTCTATGACGCGCTGCTGGAGAAATCGTCGGCGATTCCTGGAGTCGACGCCGCTTCCACATGCACTCTGCTGCCTTTCGGGTGGGGGGAAAGTGTGAACACGTTCGAGATCGTGGGCCAACCCAAGCCGCCTGTGACGCCTTTCGCCGACATGAACATTGTTTCGACGCGCTATTTCGAGACGATGCGCATTCCGATGCGGCGCGGCCACGCCTTTACTGGGCAGGATGCGGCGCGGCTGACGATCATCGACGATAGTTTCGCGCGGCGCTTTTTCGCAGATCAGGATCCGGTGGGGCGCCAGGTGAAGCT
>JBEKPC010000167.1:0-11291 GCA_049521155.1 Bryobacteraceae bacterium | reverse complement strand
CGCCATTTTCGCCGTAGCGCGATGCGCCAGGTGATCTCGCGATCAGGCAGATATACGGCATCGACAGGTCCCGGCAGGGAGGCGGGTAGCAGGCGGCGCCGCAGCATCGAGTATCTGTCGCGCCGGGAATCGATCAGGTTCCAATGGAGCCACAGTTCGTCTTTATTCGGGCGAACCAAGCCGATCAGAGGCGAGAACGCGGACGTTTCCAGCCATCTGGTTACTTCGCACGGGAGCAGCCCGATCTCTTCCGATGCCGCGGGGGACAGGCTGCAATGGAACCATCGGCGGGCCAGATCAAAGCAGATGGCTTGGATCCGGCGCAGCGAAGGATCGTGCCATTCCATCCATTTGGACCAGAACAGATCGTCGCCGGCGGAGTCATTCAGGAACGACGCGAGTTCGTAAACATGAAACGGCTTCCCGTCGCCGCGCAACAGGTGGCGCAGCAAATGAAGCGATGCGTATGCTACCGCATCCACCGGACGCAGAGCCATGAACGAGAGCCCTTCCAGATTGCGGCGTTCGCGGCGCTCCCAAAATGAATCAAGATCAGCAGGCCCGAACTGCTCCGTGTGGCGATCCCATAGACGGAAATGAAGCTCCAGAGAAACCGGAATTTCGGGGTCGAACAGATCGCCGCGCCACTGCCAACCGGTTTTGCGGATCATTGCCGGCAGATGATCCTCGCGGCCGTTCGATTTCTTCAGTGGCTCATAGCCCAGTGAACTGACGATCTCGCGCGCCCGCGCCAACTGCTCCCGCGGCAACAACAGATCAATATCATACTGCGGCCGTAAACGTGGATCGGAAACGAAATCCGGGCAATGCGAGAAGCCCTTCAGGACAGCAAACTCGATACCAGCTTGTTCGAACGGCTGCGCTACTTCGCGATAAGCCGCCCGAATACGCTGCCATCGTTCGGCATTTCCGGCGAGGTTTCGATCGGTACGTTCGCGCACATCGTCCGGAAGATGCTCGCGGCATCGCAGCGCCAGCGGCAGCGTGAGCTGCGCCCGGTCGCAGAACTGCAACGCGCGTTTCCACTCCTGACCGGTGAGCTGACGGAGCGGTTCAAAATCGGGCGATGAGAATTGCAGCGCGCTCATGGGAGCTCGCATATAGGAAGGAAGTGCTGTTGCCGATGGCCTCAGATTAAAGCTGTTCCAACAGCTTCATTGCGTCGGAAAGATTGGAATAATGCAACTCCCAAATCCCCGCGTCGAGGAGCCGCCGGTATGCCTGACGCTGCGATGCCTGTACTTCGGCGGGTCCGTAAAAATCTACCTGTTCCAGCCATTCCAGCGCGCGGTCCGCGTCAAACGGCTCGATTCTCGCCGAACCGGAGCTGGAGCGCCGTAGAAACACCAGGTGATCGATCGGACAACCGTTCGCCGTCGTCACCGGCAATTCCGACGTGGGGACCTCCATCCCCGGGGCACCGTTCAGCTTCGGCGCGAAGCGGTAGTTCCTCAACTCGGGAAACAGCAGCTTCGCATGTTCGCGAAAGCGCGCGCTGTAGGGATTCCCTACGGCGTGGCGGCCCGTCCGATTCCGAAGCAGGAACGTCGCATCGTCCGAAACAAAGGTCCAGCCGCTGCGTGCGCAGGCATAAGCCAGCGTACTTTTGCCGGCCAGAGTTTCGCCGCAAAGAGCCACTCCCACGCCGTGCCGGGTGACCAGCGCGCCATGGACCGGCGCCAGGTGAGCCGCCACCAGCATGGTCATCACAGGGGCTTCGAGAAAATGAAACCGCAGAAAGTTCGCCTCTTCCGCTACCCGCCGCGTCACCCAACCGAAAGCGCATCCGCGGCTGAAATCGCAGATCACGTGATTCCGGGCGTCGGAAACAATCGACATCAGATGCCCATGCGTCCGGAATTTCGGCGGGGACGGCAGCCGCTCGTCTTCGTGCTCCGTGACGGTGAGAGAAAGCGATAACGGCGTTTCCCGATACGCGGATGGAAATATCCCCCAACTCTCGCGCGCCGCCGCCATCACGGCCTCCGAATTTGTGGCGAGCTCGACCGGGAATCCAAGCGGGAAAAACGTCGCGCATCGCGGCACCGGAAGTTCTTCCAAGAAAAGATCGCCGAGCGTGGGCGTTGTTTCAATTTCGACGGGCATACAATAGGTTTCGATGCCAGAGTACGTGATAAGGCGCTCTGAATCCACTATTCGTGGCTACAAAACAGCAAATTTTACAGCAAAAATACAAGCCCGCCACAAGGCGGCCCGAAGCGCGCGCGATCATGCTCTCATGAGGGCAGCGATCGTCCACTATTGGCTGCTCAACATGCGCGGCGGCGAAAAGGTCTTGGAGGCGCTGTGCCGCCTGCTTCCCGAGGCCGACATCTTCACCCTTTTCTACGACCCGGAACGCGTCTCACCCACGATTCGCGCGCATCGCGTTACCTCTTCGTTCCTGCAACCACTGCGCCGCCATCATCGCAACCTGCTGCCGCTGATGCCGATGGCGCTTGAAAATTTCGATCTGCGCGATTACGATCTGATCGTCAGCAGTGAGTCCGGGCCGGCCAAAGGGGTGATCGTTCCATCCCATGCGCGCCACGTCTGCTATTGCCACACACCGATGCGCTATCTGTGGGACCTTTATCCCGCCTATCGAAATGAGTGGACACATTCCCGAGTGAAGCGAGCCCTGATGACGCCGCTTTCGCACTATCTGCGATTGTGGGATTATGCCTCGGCAGCCCGCGTCGATGAGTTCGTTGCGAACAGCGAAAATGTGCGCCGGCGCATTTTGAAAACGTACCGCCGGGAAGCGCAGGTGATCTTCCCGCCGGTGGCCGTCGAAACATTTTATTCGAAACCTTCTGAGGATTACTATCTGATTGTCTCCGAACTGGTCAAATACAAGCGCATCGACGCTGCCGTACGGGTCTTTTCCGAATCCGGGCGCAGATTGAAAATCGCGGGCGATGGTCCGGAGTTCGCCGCGTTAAAGAAGATCGCCTCCTCGAACATCGAGTTCTGCGGGCGCGTGACCGATGCCGAGCTGCGGGAGTTGTACGCCCGCTGCCGCGCGTTCCTCATGCCCGGAGAAGAGGACTTCGGCATCACTTCAGTCGAAGCCCTGGCCAGCGGAAAGCCGGTAATCGCGCTGGCCCGCGGAGGAGCCCTCGAAACGGTTCCCTGCGCCGGCGGACTGCTCTACCCCTGCCAGACTGACGACGCGCTTCGCACCGCTATCGAGCAATGGGATTCCTGCGAACAGCATGTCGATCCGCGGACCTTACAAAAATGGGCGGCAAGATTCTCCGAAGAGAATTTCGCCGCCAAAATGCGTCCTCTGCTGGCCGCTACTTCAGACTGACGGTCACGGCAGCCTGGGAATTGACGCCGCCCACGGTCACGACCACCGGAACTGGACCAGTTCCAGCGCCTGTCGGCACCACCGCTTCCACCTGCATCACGCAGGAGAGTTGTCCCGGAGCCGCGCCGGCGTAAACCACCTGTGCCGTTTGCCCGCCGATGGTGACCGCTACCGGCATCACCGTCTCGGCGATCACGGTCTCGCTGTTCACTACGCCATCCTGTCCCGGAGGATCGGTCAGCCCCAACCCGGTCACGTACAGAACCACCACCGACCCCGCCGCCGCCGCGTTCGAGGCCGAGTTTAGCGTGCCGTCCTGATTCAAGGTCAGCGACGCCCCGCTGCCGCCGTCATTCGCCGTGAATATCCCCGGCGCTGTGGCTGCGATCGGAACGGTGGTCGTCGCGATTGCCGTTCCCGACGTAACGACGATGTTCGCCGACGTACCGGTGATCGCCCACGGCACCAGGACATTGGTCTGATCGGCCTGCGTGTAGAGAATCGGAACGGCCGTACCGTTGATCGTCACCGTGGTCCCGCCCAGCGTGGTCCCAACGGTGGAGCTTGCGGACACGGCCGGCCGCGGCCCGACGGCGATTCCCGTCAACGCCAATACCTCACCCGGCGCAATCGACCCCGCAGCGCTGCTGGCGCCGTTCAGCACTCCGGTCACCTGCGCCGGCGGGGCCAGACTTCCCAGCAGCCCATGCTGCACACCGTTGACCATAATCCCCGCTGTGAAATAGAGATACTGTTTGTCTCCACCGCTCGAGCCATTTCCAAACTCGATGGCCCACAGCCCTTGAATCGCAATCGGCGTGCCCGTCGAATCCTGCAGCGCGCCCAGCAGGGTGCCCGTCTTTGGATCGAACGCATTGATCCACCCGTTGCCGAAATTCCCCACCAGCACCGCGCCTCCGAACGCTCCCCAGTTGGCCGGCGCGACCGCGACGCCCCATGGCGAATCCAGCGGACCGCCGCTGGTCAGCCGCTGGAGCAGATTTCCGTTCAGATCGAAAATATCCACCACGCCGTTGCCGAGCGCCTGCACATCTTCCGTTTTCGTCGAGTTCTGCACCGCATACGTGACATACAAGCTGCCGTTGATATTCCAGATGTTGAACGGCGCATACCCGGGAGGCATGTTCGGGTCCGCGAAGTTGCCGGACACCGATGTCAGCTTGAAATCGGTGCTGATCACGTCGATCGTGCCATAGCTGAAATTCGCGGCATAGAGCAGAGGACCGGCGGAACCGTTGCCGATCGCCAGCCCTTTGTACACTGTGCCCGCCGGCGAGTTATCGACCATCAGCGTGGCCTCCGTCCCGCCGTTCCACGCCGAAATCGTTCCGTCCTCGGTGGCAAAAATGAAGGACGCCGCCTTGCCGTTGGCCAGCACGAAACCGGTGGTATTGTTCTGCACCTGGCCGGTCGGAACGGATGGCGTCGGTCCTTTCGAGCCGGTCGGAATGGTTACCACCAACGGGGTAATGGTGATCCCGGCCGACGACGCATCGTTATACAGCGTGGTATTTCCCTTGCCGTGGTTGGAGACCCAGAAAGGACTCGTGGTGCTAAATGACAAGCCCCACGGGTCGATCAGATTAGGATCCGTCAAATCCGCCATTCCGGGGATGTCGGAGATGAGATTGTGTTGAACATATACGTTCGCGCCGCTTTGCGCGGCTGCGGTAACGATAGGAAATAAGAATGTAGCCATTCGGCTAGTGAATCGAGTCATTAATACCCCTCCAGGATTAATCGAAGCGTTCTGAGTATACCGTCGCGAATTCGGCGCGCTGCGGGTCGCGTGGGAAGATTTTACGAAAGCTTCACAGGAGGTTACACAGCGGAGTAAAGGCGCTACGCCGACACAAGCCATTCTCGTCGCAGTGGCGCAATTTCATGGCTGTTATAGACCCATACGGATCCCCTGACTGACGCCAGGGGTTATAACCCCGTCCCGTCAGGGCGGGGATTCTGTGGTGTTGGCCTAGACAGACAAAAAGGGAGTGTTGCTCGCCACACTATTGGCAAACGCCTGAACCATCAGGGTCCCACCGCCCAACAGCCCGGCAGGAAGCTGGACTTGTATTTGATAAATTCCCGGATAACTGACGCTCAGCACAGGAGGCAGGGAAGAAACCGGAATGCCTCCGATCGTCACCTTTACCGAGGCAAGTACGCCGACCCCGACGGGTGGTAAAGTGCCGGCTTCGACCGGATGATCCACCGCGCCCAGCCCGGTGAGGAACAGGGTGATCTTCTCGGACCCGCGCGCCGGGGAACTGGGGCTTACTGCAGACCCGTCGGCATGCTTTGCCATCACCGATCCATCCGCGTTCATGAAAAACTGCGGCGCGAGCGCGGCCACCTGAATCGTGGTTTGCGCGGTCCCGTTCCGCGTGAGAACTATCAGCGTCACGGAGCCCGAAAAATCGAATGGAATCTGACAATTCATTTGCCCCGCATCGGCGTAAAGCACTGGAACGGCTACGCCATTGAGAGTCACGGACGCACCGTGTCCGCCGGGCGGATGTTTGGGCGATTGGACCGAAGCTTCCAGCTCCGCCTGAAACGGAACAGGGCTCAAATTCCTTCCCGAAATAGTGAGCGCGCCTCCGCTGGCCAGCGCCGTCGTAAAGGATGCCGAATTCAGCGCCGAGAAAAGTTGCGGTTCAGGCTTCAGAACCACGGAATCGATCGCGCCGCTCACTCCCAGTCCGCGAACCTTCACGACAGTCTCCGCTCCGGAGACTTCCACAACTACGTAATTATTCACGCCGATGCTCTTCGCAATCAGGTCGTTGGGAGCCGTATAATAGGGGCCCGCGCCGCCGCCGCCGGAGGTGAGATAAACGATTCCTCCCGAATTCGGCGCGACCGCCTTTCCTTCGAGCAGTTCGTGAGTCCGCTGATAGGTATGTTCATGCCCGTTCAGGACCAGTTGCACGCCGTGTTTTTCCAGGATCGGAACAATGGCCTGCCGAACCTCACCCGCCGGAGGCTCGTCCTGATGCTCGCCTGTCGCGTAGCCGGGATGATGAAAGAACACGATGCGCCAGAACTGGCCGGTACTCTGCAAATCCTGATCGAGCCATGTCAGCATGGACCCCGTTCCGGCAATGGCGTCGTCGAGCGGAGCATTCGAGTCCAGTGCCACGAAATGCGCATTGCCCCAGTCAAATGAATAATACCGGCCCGCATCGCTTGCCGGAACCCCGGCGGTAGGCGTGACCCGCCCCAACAGCATCGGACTGGCGTTGTCGGTGTAATACTCATGATTCCCAAGGCTCGCGAAGAACGGAACCTGCGCCATCATCTGCCGATATACACCGTAATAGTTCGCATCGATGCTGGCATAGGTCGCCATTTGGTACGCCAAATCGCCATTGGCGATCACCAGCGAAGCTTTCTCCGCGATCATTTGCAGGCTAAGCGCGAGCTGGGCGGCATTTCCTTCACCGGAATCGGCAAATTGAAGGAAGCTGAACGGACCGTCGCCGGGCGTGGTGAATTCGAACTGTCCAGGAAGCGAATTCAGAATGGTCTGGCTGTCCGCCTGCACTTGATACGCATAAGTGGTCCCAGGCTGAAGGTTTCCGATCGAAGCCGAGTATTGGTAATAGATTTGCGATAGCCCTGTTACCGGTGGATCGAATTCGGTAACCATGGCCGGATGGGTAACGGCATGCCCGGACGGGTCTGTAACCACCACAGAACCAGTAACTTGGGTTGCCAAGGTCCAAATAATGCTCCCGCCGCTAGCGCTCAGGTTTTGGATGTTTGGATATCGGATAAATCCTAGCGGACTGGTAGCTGACTCCGCCAGAAGGGATGACCCTACCGACGCCGCCAGGGTCGCCTGTAAAAAGCGGCGTCGCGAGAGCCCAGAATTTTGACTCAACCTGAAACACTCCCCCCAGCTGAACCATCTAGCTTTGATGGCAGCATAGCACCGCCGAAAGGCCACGGTCAACTGTAGCCTTTCGGCATACCGGATCACCAGAAACTTGCCACTGGCAGTGGTGTTTAGAGAAGTCAGTCATCGTTCCGGGACCGTTTACGTCGAGATAAGTACGGCTGATGCCATATCGTCATTCCTGCCTGCAAATATGATCAGAAACTCTTTTTTATTTCCTGTTTTCCTGTTTTTCGTCGTCGGCACGTTTGCCCAGGCGCAAATTAATCAGTTCATTGACGATACAGTCGTGCAGCAGATTTCATTGACCGTGGCCCCGGCGGATTGGGCGGCGTTTCTCCAGAACTATTTGGATAGCACCTATTACCATGCGACGTTCGTCTGGAACGGAGTCTCCCAGGACATCGGCATTCGCCAGCATGGGGGAGGCAGCCGAAGTCCCATTAAACCGAACATCGATCTGAATTTCGCGCACTACACCTCATCGCAAACATTTTTCGGCGAAAACCTCCTCATTTTGAAGGCCAATAATGAGGACCCCTCCAATCTGCATGAGTGGATCTCGATGAAGCTTTTCCGCAAGATGGGATTTCCGGCGCCCCGCGAATCCTTCGCGACGGTGACGGTGAACGGAACCTTGCTCGGCTTTTACATGATCGTCGAACACGACGACCCGGCTTTCGCTCAACGGAACTATGGGGAAAGCAGCGGCTCTCTATATGAATGGCAGAACCAGGGCGACGAGTACGACTTCGGAAACCTGGGAACAAATCCCCAGCTTTACGCTCCCTATCTCGAATTGAAGTCCAATCAATCCGCGCCTGACTTGCAGACCTTCACGAATCTGGTGCAGGTCATCAATCAACCATCCAGCAGCACCTTCACCAACGACCAGTTCATCACTGCGCTGGAGCAATATCTGGACCCGCAGATGTTCCTGACTTACGCCGCGACCGAAAATGTTCTTTCCGAAGCCGACGGCCTGGTGGGTGGCCTGGAAGCGATGAACAATTTTGATTTTTACCAGTTTCAAGGGACCACGATTTATGCTCTTTTCCCGTGGGACAAGGACCTGACCTTCGACAACCCCAGCCGGGATATCTTTCAGGGATTTACCATCGGTCCATACATTAACGTCCTCGCGGCTCGCCTGATCGCGATTCCCGGTTATAAGAATATCTATATGGATCAGATCAACCGGGCCGCAAATCTGTTTGGAGGCACCGGCGCATGGGCAGATTCGGAAATCACGCGCGAATATGGAGTGATCAACACCGCCTCCTCCAACGATCCGAATAAACAGTGCCTGAATACCGGTGTCCTGCTCCCTTGCGGCACCGCCGATTTCGAGAGCGGAATCGCCTGGGTGCATACATTTATCGGATCGCGGTCGCCATTCGTGTTGGCCGAGATTGCCGCCAACGGCTATCAGGTTCCCAGCACGGACCCCGTGATCCAATCGGTATCGACCACCGGCCTCACCAGCTCCTCCGGCATGAGCCCGGGCACCCTGGTTCAGGTAGACGGATCTTTATTAGGCGCCTTCGGCGTCGCCAAGCAGTATCCACTGCCTCGCTCGCTGGCGAATACGTTTGTCGCGATCGAAGGGGTGCGGGCGCCGCTGTTTTTCGCCACCTCGGGCCAGATCGAACTGCAAGTGCCGTGGGATATTCCCACCGCCGATGCCGCCGTAGTGGTATCTGCCAATGGCTCGATGAGCAATTCATTCGCCTCTACCATGCAGGCGTCGACACCGGTGATTCTCGCCGTCGCCCACGACGATGGCAGCCTGGTTTCGTCGGAATCGCCGGCAGTCGCGGGCGAAGGAATCGTGATCTACATGACCGGCCTCGGGACCGTGAACGCGGCGCCCGCATTAGGCTCCGCCGCGTCCGGGACCCAGCTTGCCAACACCACGGTTTCTCCGCAGGTTTCGCTGGGAAATGTTCCGCTCGCAGTGGGTTTTTCGGGCCTCGCTCCAGGGACTGCGGCTCTCTACCAGGTGAACGCGACCCTACCCCAACCGCTCGGGCAAACCGGCTCGGCGGGTCTCAATTTTTCCTTAGCGGGGCAGACCGCGTCGACAACCCTTCCCCTTCAGTAGAAAAACAAAAGTGGACCAACCCCTTATGCGGGGGCTGATCCACCTTTAAATCATTAAAAACTAAACGCTTTTCTGCTGAAACTGAGATAAAGTAGTCTGCTGGGCCGGGGTCAGAATCTGATAAAAGCTCGCATTGGCCTGCGCGCTTAATGCATGCCGCTGCGCCCCGAGCGTACTGATATCCGCCGACGCCTTCGTGATGCCCGCCCCGTTGTTGGTCTTCACTGCATCGCTCAACGCTACATGAGCCGCCTGCACCTGAGTGCGAAGCGCCGTCTTCGACGCGATCGCTGCCGAGAAAATGCTCGTCACCTGCTGTTGCTGCGTCGAAGTCAGAGACAGGAATGCCGTCAGAAAGTGGACATATTTCTCCAGTTTCGCGGCTGTTTTGGGGACCTTATAGGCATACTTCGCCCGGCCATATTTGCTGGCGGATTTCAAGGCTTTGTGTGGCGTCAATCCCGTGGTCCGGGCGACCACAGCGTCGCTTTGGCTTTGCGCGAATGCTGCTTCGGTTGCCAGCAATGCTGCTCCCGGAAGTAAAACCATCTGTCTTCGATTCATCAGCGTGTCTCCTCTATCCTCTCTTTAAATGCAGTTCCTCAGAAAATGTTTCGCAGTTGCCGCACTTTCTTTCCTCTGAAGAGAAGTGCATGCCGCTAAGACGCGAGTTACTGCTTGTCAGTTTACGGGAACGACACTTTTCCCTGGACTGCTTTTTGGCATATTTAATATATAAGATATTTCCTACCTGCGCGGAACATCACTTCTCTCCATTCCCGTTAATGCTGGATCCCCACGCCGCCGAACTGCCCCAGGCAGCAGAACTACCCCACGCAGCCGAACTTCCCCATGCCGCCGAACTTCCCCATGCCGCCGAGCTGCCCCACGCCGCCGACGACCCACTCAGCGACTGTACGACCGTGCTTCCCCACACATTCGTGAGACTCCATATTCCGTTATTCCACCCGCTGCCTGACGGATTCAACAGCACCGCTAGCGACAGTAACTGGTTAAACTCCACACTCGGCGAAAGCGCCACTCCCGGAAATACAGCCGAGTTATCTAATGCCGCCGCTATATCCAGATATCCCGCGCCCACCGTGAAAATGTCATAGGTGTCGGTATAGACCACTCCGTCATCCACGGTCACGCTGGCCACTGGAAAAGTCTTGTAAGCCGTCATCATCAGCCGCGCCTTCACCGTGTCCGGAGACAACGATGGATTTTGCTGCAACAGGATCGCCGCCGCGCCGCTCACCACCGGCGTCGCCATACTGGTGCCACTCAATTGGAAATAGGTCGGCCCAGCCGAATATCCCGCCTTCATATAGAACGACGGAGCCGTCACATTTCCCGGATAAGTCTTCGATAGCGTCGACCCCGGCGCCAGCAGCGACGTCACCAGATTTCCCGGCGCCACGATATCCGGCTTCACTTCATAGTCGATATAGGTCGGCCCCCGAGAGCTATAGCTCGCAATCAATGAATTATTCCGATTCGGACTACCCTCCGTCTTCATCGCTCCCACCGTGATCGCGTTCGGACTGTTCCCCGGCGAAGTGATCGTCGCGTATCCATTACGCCCCAGATTGCCCGCCGCCACCACCACCACAATGCCCTGCCGATACGCCGCCGCCACCGCCGCACAAATCGGATCCAGCCGATAGCTCTCGAAAATCGGCCTCCCCAGCGATAAATTCAACACCCGGATGTTGTACTGGGATTTCAAGCTGATCGCTTTATCGATCGCAGAGAGCACAATGCTATCCGTGCTCATCCCGTTCAAATCCAGCGCCCGCAAATCGATCAGGTGCGCCCCCGGAGCCACTCCCCGGAAAGTCCTCGTGAATTGCGCGCCCGTGGACGATGCGCCGCTCCCCGCCGCAATCCCCGCCACATGCGTCCCATGCCCGTAGTCGTCGTAG
>JBEKPC010000166.1:0-11310 GCA_049521155.1 Bryobacteraceae bacterium | reverse complement strand
GTGCTTGGAAAGCGTCTTGGTGATCGCCGCCGTCAACGTCGTCTTGCCGTGATCAATATGACCAATCGTCCCCACGTTCACATGCGGCTTGCTGCGATCAAATTTTTCCTTCGCCATAATTTTTCGATCTCCCGTTTCCCGATCTTTTTCCCAGAAGCCTTTAGGCCGCGGGATTATTTCGCTTCATGATCTCGTCCGACGTCGTCTTCGGCACTTCCTCATACTGCCCGAAGTGCATCGTAAACGCGCCGCGTCCCTGCGTGCGGCTGCGCAGCTCCGTCGCATAACCAAACATATTCGACAGCGGAACCATTGCTTTAATGATTTGCGTCGACCCCAGAATTTCCGTGCCTTCCAACCGTCCGCGCCGCGAAATCAGATCACCGTTTACCGGACCCATATACTCGTCCGGCACCACCACTTCGACCTTCATCACCGGCTCCAGAAGCACGGGCTTAGCCTTGCGCGCAGCTTCTTTCACACAAATCGAACTGCAAATCTTGAACGCCATTTCGGACGAATCGACATCGTGATACGCGCCGTCATACACCGCCACGCGCACGTCGGACATCGGATAGCCGGCCATGATCCCGTGTTCAAGGGCCTCGACCACGCCTTTTTCCACCGCCGAAATGAATTCCTTGGGAATATTGCCGCCCGTCACTTCATTGACGAACTCAAATTCTCCACCCGGGAACGGCTCCACACGCAACTTCACGCGCGCATATTGGCCGCTGCCGCCCGTTTGTTTCTTGTGCGTGTAATCGTACTCGGCCGTGTTGCGAATCGTCTCGCGATACGCCACTTGCGGCTTGCCGACATTCGCACCCACGCCGAATTCGCGCTGCATGCGATCGACAATAATTTCAAGATGCAGCTCACCCATGCCGGCCAGAATCGTCTGCCCCGTGTCGGGATCGGTCGAAACCTTTAGCGTCGGATCTTCCTGCACCAGCTTCGCAATCGCCATACCCAGCTTCTGCTGGTCTTCCTTCGTCTTCGGCTCGATTGCGAGCTGAATCACCGGGGTCGGGAAATCGATTGCTTCCAGAATCACCGGATGCTTCTCATCGCAGATCGTGTCGCCGGTCGAAACATTCTTCAACCCGACCACCGCCGCAATGTCGCCCGCCAGGATTTCCGTAATATCTTCCCGCTTGTTGGCGTGCATCTTGACCAGGCGCCCGATCCGTTCCTTGCGCCCCTTGGCGACGTTATAGATGGACTCGCTGGCCGATAATCTGCCCGAATACACTCGAATAAACGCCAACTGACCCACAAACGGGTCGGTCATGATCTTAAACACCAGCGCCGAAAACGGCTCCGCGTCGCTCGCTTCGCGAATCACCGTGATGGTTTTATCGTCTACGTCGGTCCCGTGCATCGGCGGCACATCGAGCGGAGAAGGAAGGTAGTCGATCACCGCATCGAGAAGATTCTGCACGCCCTTGTTCTTGAACGCCGTGCCGCAGATGACCGGGAAAATCTTCTGCTCAATCGTAGCCTTGCGGATTCCCGCGCGTAACTCAGCTTCGGTGATCTTTTCGCCTTCGACGAACTTCGTGAAGAGGGCATCGTCGGATTCAGAGGCCGCCTCGACCAGCAGATCGTGATATTCCTTGGCCTGCTCCGCATACTCTTCCGGAATATCGACATCGTCAAACAGCGCGCCCAACGATTCGTCGCGCCAGATGCGGGCATTCATCTTCACCAGATCGACCACACCCAGGAACTTGTCCTCGGCGCCAATCGGGAGCTGAATTGCTACCGGACGGCATTTCAGGCGGTCGATGATCGTGTCGAAGGACCGGAAAAAATCAGCACCGACGCGGTCCATCTTATTAATGAAGCAAATTCGCGGAACCCGATACTTATCACCCTGGCGCCAAACCGTTTCGGTCTGCGGCTGCACACCCGCTACCGCGTCAAACACGGCCACGGCTCCGTCCAGCACACGCAGACTACGCTCGACTTCAGCAGTGAAATCGACGTGACCCGGCGTATCGATGATATTGATGGTATAGTCCTGCCACTGGCAGGTAGTCGCGGCCGACGTGATCGTGATCCCGCGTTCCTGCTCCTGCTCCATCCAATCCATAACCGCCGTACCCTCATGCACTTCGCCGATTTTGTAGGTGCGGCCGGTGTAATAGAGAATACGCTCAGTCGTAGTGGTCTTGCCGGCATCAATATGAGCCATGATGCCGATGTTGCGCATTTTTTGGAGCGGTACAGTACGAGCCATAGACTTAAAAATTACCAGCGATAATGCGCGAAAGCTTTGTTCGCTTCCGCCATGCGGTGCACGTCGTCCTTTTTCTTAATCGCGCCGCCGCGGAGATTGGCCGCGTCGGACAGTTCGTTCGCCAACTTCTCAGGCATACCCTTTTCCGGGCGTGTCCGGGCATTAATAAGGATCCAGCGGATTGCCAGGCTGGTCCGGCGGTTATTCGGAACCTCGACCGGTACCTGATAGTTCGCGCCGCCCACGCGCCGCGTCTTCACTTCAAGCAAAGGCTTGCAGTTCTCAACGGCCTTTTTGAACAGCTTCAAAGGATCGTCGCCCGAACGGTCCTTGATCTTATTCATGGCCCCGTAAAAAATCTTCTGCGAGACGGCTTTCTTGCCATCCCACATCATCGAATTCACGAATTTCTCAGCCAATGTGGAGTTATACACCGGATCCGGCGTAATCTCACGTGCTTCAGGTCTGCGTCTGCGTGGCATAACGTTCCTTTATTTCGCAGCCCCACCCTTGGGCCGCTTCGCACCGTACTTGGACCGGCTCTGCTGGCGTCCGCTGACCCCGGCCGTATCGAGCGTTCCGCGCACCACGTGATAGCGCACGCCGGGAAGGTCCTTCACGCGGCCTCCGCGGATCAGCACAATCGAGTGCTCCTGCAAATTGTGTCCCACGCCCGGAATATAGGTAGTGACTTCGATTCCATTGGTGAGTCGCACGCGCGCGACCTTGCGAAGAGCCGAATTCGGCTTTTTCGGCGTCGTCGTGTACACACGAGTGCAAACTCCACGCCGCTGCGGACAGGCCTGTAGCGCGGGACTCGCCGTCTTATAACGCGTAGGGCGTCGCCCTTTGCGCACGAGCTGGTTGAACGTCGGCAAACTTACACTCCAAAAAGGTTGTTGAATCTACCCGGAAGTAAGCAAACTTCACTTATTCCGAAACCTGCGAGGGTAGTAACTTCGGACTAGTCCATACCGAACCGGCGTAGAAACCGTTCCAGCAGCGGGACCGGCCCCCGGCCGGACTTCCCTAACGGAAAGTGGTAGCACAGGAGCAGAAGATCAAAACTCGCGAAACCTTTACGAGAATACAGGATCAGCACTCAGGTTGTCAAATCGGACGCCAATTCGGTAATGAGTCCATTTGAAATTAACGGATCTAAAGGCTCCCTTGAAAGGTCCTTCCAATTAAGTTTCCTCAAAATATATAGCGTGTTTTAGCCATTTTCGATAGACTCGTGGGATCGTGCTTTGCCGGGAAAGAGAGCGTTTATTCGCTGATTATCGAGAGGCCGTTACGTTGTGGGTCGCGTCGGTAAACATACTAGCGGACCAATCGGATCTCTCCGACCAAAATCTTACGAGCCGAATCGAGGAGAAGCGCTTCAACGCTCTCATCGCCAAGGATTTGTATGAAAATCACATCGCCGCGCACGATTGCTAAGTCCCACCAGGAGCACACGCCTCGCGTTGCCCTCTTCGACAACGCGAGAGGGGTCGCAAAGCACGGCTCCAGGCAGGGTTACCTCACAAGATTAGTCCATCGCACCCTTTGGGGGATATCGCATGTTTTAGCCACTTATTCTCCAGGAGCGCCGGTGCCAGGGTTGATGCCGAGGTGTCGAGCCTGCTCCATGACCCTCCTTGCCGGAGCTTCACGAATTTTGACGCAAACAGAGTTCGTGGTTCTCGAAACTTCGCTCTTTGAAACGTATACAAGGAGCGCCGCAGTTTTGCGATGTCATCGAATTCATGCATCGAAAGGGGCTTCGTGGCGTGCGATATCGCCGGATTATTGCACCGGCCGCTCGACAATGCGCTCATACAAGTCCACCTCGCCTTTGTTCCCGTGTCTAGCCGTTGCGCCGGGACCATTTCTATGCGACTCCGGAGTAGCGGGCGCGCCAGAATGCTCAGTTTCAGGACGATCTAAGGCAAGTATTGGTTCGTAAAGGTACCTAAAACGGGCATCTTCGAGCCCAAGACTGTGCGAACTCGTTCTGCTTTTTCCTGATCTATACGGCCGTCCGACGAGTACATCGGCTTGGCTAGCCTGATCGCGGCGAGTTCCGCAGACGGGTTGCCTGGGGATGGAACCCGCGCCAGGATTTCCTCGGCGGAATGGTCCCGAATCCAGTACAAGGCGTGAAGAACGGCACGCGCCATTTTCCTCGCTTCCTCGGGATGGGCGTCCAACCATTCGCGCTTGGCCAAGAGACAAGATGCTGGATAATCAGTTACTTGAAAGGCCTTTTGCAGACCTTCCGGGGTCCTGGTATCAGCCAAAATGACGGCATCGGAATTTCTTGCCAGATGAGCCGTGATCGCGCTTCCAAACAAGACAGCGGCATCCACTTGCCGATGATCGAGGGCAGCCATTGCCGTTGCGCCCATTCCGACCGTCGCGGTGCTCACCTCGTCGGGATTAACACCCGCGTTCTTTAATAGATACGTCAAATAAAACTGCGATGGTGAGCCGACGGAAGAGACTCCAACAGTTTTGCCGCGCAAATCTGACAATTTAAGAACGCCGGGAGCTCCGATAATCGCAAAATTGGGCGACTTTAACAGCGAAACGAACCCAACGATCGATTTTCCTTCGGCCTCCATTTGCAAAGTCTGTTCGTAAACGCCTCCGCCGACATCGGCACTTCCCGCAACCACGGCTTCGAGGACCTTCGACGCGCCGGCGATTTGCGAAATGCTAACGTCCACGCCTTCCTCTTTATAGAAGCTGAGCCATTGCGCGAAATAGCTGGGGTAGTTATTGGTCGAAGGAGGTTGTAGCACCAGCCTCACTGAGTGGGGATGGCTGCATGACGTGAGTAAACAGATCAGCAGCAGCGCGCGTTTCATGATTTCCACCGTAGCAGCCATCGCTCTAAACGATTTACCCCTAAGCCCACCAGCAAGACGGATGCACTGAGTACGGCCATTCCGGCGAAGACTCCGGTGGTGTCGAAAACTCCTTCGGCTTGTGAAATGAGATAACCGACGCCTCGCGACGAGCCCAGATATTCACCCACCACGACGGCGATGACCGCGAAGCCGATGCTGATGTGCAGACTTGAAAATACCCAGGTGAGCGCGCTCGGAATCAGGACATGGCGCGTCAACTGCCACTCCGATGCGCCCAGCATGCGCGCATTGTCGACCACTGATTTATCGACGTCGCGCACTCCTTGATGCGTATTGAAAAACACGATGAAGAAGACCACCGTGACACCGAGAGCAACCTTCGACCAGATGCCCAACCCGAACCAGAGCAGGAAAATCGGCGCCAGCACGACCCGCGGCAGGGCGTTCAACAGGCGGATGAACGGATCGGCCAGCGCGCCCAGCCGTGGCGAACGCGCCAGAGCGAATCCGCAGACAATTCCCGCACCAGCGCCGATCGCGAAGGCGAGCGCGGCTTCTTCAAGCGTGACGAGAAGATGCGGCCAGATCGATCCGGTTTTGAGCCACATCACGATGCGGCCGGCGATATCGCTAGGGCGGCTGAAGAAAAACTTATCCAGTTTGCCGGTCGTTACCAGGACTTGCCAGGTGGAAAGAAACGCGGCGGCGATCAATAATTGGCCCAATAGAAGAGACACTTTACCGCGCATAACTGGTCAGCACCTCTTCTTTAAGTTGGGCCCAGATTTCGCGATACAGCTCGGCAAATCGAGGCTCGGTGCGAATGTCCATTAAGTCGCGGGGGCGCGGCAAATCAATGACATGCCGGGCAATGATATGGCTGGCCGGTCCGGCGGACAGGACCACCACTTCGTCCGACAACGATAAGGCTTCCTCCAAGTCATGCGTGACGAAGAGCACCGTTTTGGGCGACCCCGTCCATAGATCGAGAAGCTCTCCTTCCATACGCATACGGGTGTGGATGTCGAGGGCGCTGAACGGCTCATCCATTAAAAGGATGTCCGGGTCGACGATCCAGCATTGCGCCATGGCGACCCGTTTGCGCATGCCGCCGCTCAACTGCGATGGGAACTTATCGGCGAAGGCCGCCAGCCCGACCCGGTCGACCCATTCCTGCGCTTTTGCCTCCGTGAATGTGCCGCGAAACTGCAAGCCGAGACCGACATTTTCGAGCACGGTTTTCCACGGAAGCAAAGCGTCCTGCTGAAACATATAGGCAGCGCGGCGGTTGAGTCCCGTGAGCAGAGCGCCGAAAATGGAAACCGTGCCTCGGGTGGGTTCGATCAATCCGGCGGCAAGATTGAGGAGCGTCGATTTCCCGCAGCCGCTAGGTCCGACAACCGAAACAAATTTCCCAGCGCCGATTTCAAGATCGATGTCATCGACGGCAGTGTAATCGCCGAACGTCTGGGAGATTTTCTCGAAGCTGATGGCGTGGGGCAAAAGGCCAGTCTAAATTATAGGCCACCTCGGCTGAAGCCGAGGCTGCAGGCTGAAGCTCGCGCCACCACTGAGAAGTTTGCTGGCTATTTTCTACTAAAGGATGTGCGACGGCTTCCGCATATCTTCGACGAAGGCTCCAATTTGTTTATCACCTGGCATCTTTACGGCAGCCTGCCCAGACAGCGTTATCCTCCACCTGGAAAAATGAACAGCGCCGCGGCCTTCGTCTGGATGGACCGCTACCTGGAGACAAGCCGGGAGGGTCCACAGTGGTTAAAGAGAACAGAAATCGCCGCGGTCGTTGAGGAAGTGCTTCCGCGCCAGGAGTGTCAGCTTCATGCATACGTCATCATGCCCAATCATGTGCACGTCCTGCTGGCTCCCAAGATTCCCCCGCCCAAGCTAATGCAATCTATCAAAGGCGCCAGCGCAAGAGAGGCGAATAAGATACTTGGCATTTTGGGTAAGCCATTTTGGCAACATGAGTCCTACGATCACTCGGTGCGAACGCCCGAAGAGTTCGCCAAGATCCGGAGATATATTGAAAACAACCCGGTAAAAGCAGGATTGGCGGCTACTCCAGAAGACTACCGTTGGTCCAGCGCGTGGTCCGGGTGGCGCGAGCTTCAGCTTGCAGCGCCGGCTTCAGCCGGCGAGTGAACGGAAAAGGCGATCTTGAGCGGCTTGGAAGCCGCCGTTTTCCAGCGAGAGCCGGTTAATTTACCTTGGCTTTCGTCAAGATAAGAATGTGCTGGCGCGGCAGTGTTTCGAGTACCTGGTCGAGATGGAAGCCTTCCGCTTCCACTTCCAGCTTGACCTCCGCCACACTCATCTTGTGCTCCGGGCGGATCGGGATCGAGGGGTCCTCTTTCCGGTATTCGAGCAGCACTAACCGGCCGTCGGGTTTCAACGCCTCGCGCATTTTACGCAGCATTCTTTGGGGCTGCGAAAATTCGTGGTAGACATCAACCAGCAGGATCAGGTCGAGCGTATTCGGAGGCAGCTTAGGGTCGGCCTCGCCGCCCAGCACGGTCTGGATATTGGTGAGCTTGGCCTCCGCCGCGTTCGCACGCAGGCGGCGCAGCATTTCCGGCTGGACGTCTTCAGCGTACACTTTACCGGACGGACCGACGCGCTTCGCCATCTTCAAGGACATATAGCCGGTGCCCGCTCCGACGTCGGCCACCACCATGCCCGGCTTAAACCCGATCGCGTCCAGCGCGCCATCCGGATTTTCCTCCGATTCGCGCTCGCTGCGGTCCAGCCAATCAGCGCCCCCGACGCCCATGACCGGAGCAATCTTCCGCCCGCTGAGCGGATGCTCGGATTGAAATGCGTCCACGCGCGGAATGAGAACGAAAAGACAAATTAGGGCAAATACGCGCATTTGCCTTTGGACCGAATACCAGATAGATTGTGGTGTGGCCATCATTTTAAGACGAGTGTCGTACCCATTTCTGGTTGCGCTGGCGATCTCCTTGTTATTTACTGGATGCCGCGAACAAGTGACAAGTCGCGCTGAATACCAAATGGGAGATAAAGTTCCTGCCGGCCCTCTTACTTACAATGTCGTCGAAAAAGTCTGGCGAAGTCAATTAGGAGAGATGTTTCAGAGTCGCATGCCGCAGAACCGGTTTCTGCTGATTACGATTTCAGCGACGAATAGCGGGGGCAGCGAAGTGTCCGTGCCATTGCTGCAACTCGAAGCCCCGGATGGAAAAGTCTACCGGGAGATCGAAAACGGCGAAGGCGTGGACAACTGGTTCGGTATTTTGCGAACGCTGGAGCCGGCGCAGACACAGCAGGGGCGCATCCTTTTCGACGTGCCTCTCAGTTCTTATCGCCTCCGGCTATCCGACGGCGACTCCGTTTCGGGACACTATAGCTATGTGCAGATTCCTCTGCAAATCGATGCCGATCCTCCGGTCGACTCGCCTCTGCCGGGCAAGCAATAACGCAGTGAAATGGCTCGGCTTGATGCTGTTTGGCGCGGCCTGCCTGCCCGCCGCTACCCAGAAACTCGAAATCGAGAAATTCGCGCTGCGTCAGTTTGAGGATGGCCCGGCGCTCCCCGCAAGCCACGAATTTCTGCCCGGCGAAACCGTTTTCTGGAGCTTCCGGATGCGCGGATACAAAGTCAACAAAACGGAAACCGAGACCGGCGATCCGGAGAGCCGCATGAAACTCGCCTGGACCGTGCTTGCCACCGATCCAAAGGGTGTGCCGATCGATAAAGAACGCTCCGGTCGCGTGGAAGCGCGCCTGTTCGAGCAGGATAAAGATTGGACCCCGCGCGCCGCCGATAGTTTTGTAGTGCCTCCGCTGGCTCCGAACGGGATTTATCACGCCACCGTAACCGTGAAGGATGAAAGCGGCGAGGCAACGGCGCAGCTCGATTTCAAAGTCCGCGGCGATACGATAGAACCCAGTGACACCCTGGTCGGCCGCAGCCTGCGATTCCTGCGCAGCGAAAACGATCAGAAGCCAATGCACAATCCCGCGTATCAAGCGGGCGACACCCTGTGGGTGCGGTTCGATATTACCGGTTATAAATTCGGCGAGAAGAACCAGTACAACGTCGAGTATGGATTGGCCATTTTACGCGCCAACGGCGAGACGATGTTCACCCAGCCCGTGGCCGCCAAGGAAACCGGTGAGTCGTTCTATCCGCAACATTTTGTTCCCGGCCTGTTGAGCCTGGGCCTGAATAAGGACCTTCCCAAAGGCGCCTACACCATGGTCATCACGATGCGCGACAAGATCGGCAATCAAAGCTGGGAAGCGCGCGAACAGTTTCAGGTGCAATGAAGATCGATCACGATTATATTCGCCGCACCCTGGTGCGTCTGGTTCAGATTAACTCCGTGAATCCGTCCTTTGCCGCGGATGCGCCTGGGGAAGCTGAAATCGCCCAGTTCATCGCGGAATCGCTCGGTTCCTTCGGCCTCGAAACTGAGATTTTCGAGCCGCAGCCGGGCCGTACCAGTGTGGTCGGGCGCTTGGCTGGATCGGGAAATGGGCGCAACCTGATGCTGAACGCCCATTGCGATACCGTCGGCGTCGCCGGCATGGCGGAGCCTTTCTCCGGTGCGATTCGCGATGGGAAATTGTACGGGCGCGGATCCTTCGATATGAAAGGGAGCCTCGCGGCGTGCATGGCGGCGGCGAAAGCCCTGGCCGATGGCGGCGTGCCGCTGCGGGGCGATGTTCTGGTCGCCGCGGTGGCCGATGAGGAATACGGCAGCCTCGGCACCAGCGACCTGATCGGGCGCGTGAAGGTCGATGCAGCGATCGTCACGGAGCCGACCGCGCTCGACGTTTGCCTGGCCCACAAAGGTTATCTCTGGATCGAAGTCGAGATCGCGGGTCGCGCGGCGCATGGCAGCAAGTTCGATCTCGGCATCGATGCCAACATGAAAATGGGCGCGTTCCTGCATGAGCTGGCCGGGCTAGAACGCGAACTGCGCGCGCGTCCGCCACATCCGCTGGTGGGTCCGCCGTCTTTGCACGCGGCGATGTTGAGCGGAGGCTCCGGACTCAGCACCTACGCCGCCCAATCGACCGTGAAAATCGAGCGCCGGACCATACCGGGGGAGACGGAGGCGCAAGCGATGGGCGAAATTCAAACCATTGTCGACAAGCTGGCCGCATCGGACCCTAACTTTCACGCCACGGTGAGCGCATTTTTCGTTCGCGACCCCTTTGAAGTCTCTCCCGGCGCCGCGATCGTCAAGGCGGTCGACGCGGCCGCGAAAAAAACCCTCGGCCGACGCGCGGCGCATATCGGAGATACGCCGTGGATGGACGCGGCGCTCCTGCAAGCCGCCGGCGTCGAAACAGTAGTCTTCGGAGCCGCCGGCGCAGGCGCGCACGCCGATGTCGAGTGGGTGGAATTGGAGTCGGTCGAAAAGCTGGCGGAGATTTTGGCCGAAGCCGCCATCGACTACTGCCGGTAAGCCTGCCAATCGACCAGCAATACCTGACCGGTTACGGGCAGCAAACGTCGGCTGCGTAATTAACGAAAAACAGGAGCGATTAATCCGACGCCGCGCCCACTACGGTTAAGATGGCCCTCTTCCGCACTCGCTCGGCCGCGATCTTCGGGATCGACGCCCACCTGATCGACGCTGAGGTGGATATGTACCCGAGCTCGAATCGCGACTTCATCATTGTCGGCATGCCGGACACCGCGGTGCGCGAAAGCCGCGAACGCATCAAGAGCGCGCTGATGAACTCCGGTTTCGGCTATCCCAGCAAGAGCGTCACCATCAATCTCGCACCCGCAAATATAAGAAAAGAAGGCGCAGGCTTCGACCTGCCGATGGCCCTGGGAATTTTGGGCGCGATGAGCGTAGTCGGCCCGGCCGAGGATCATCTCTTTGTCGGAGAGTTGTCTCTCGACGGCGCAATCCGGCCGGTGCGCGGCGCGCTGTCGATCGCCGCCTGTGCGCGCCGGAAAGGCATCAAAAATCTGCTCGTCCCGTTCGACAACGCAGCGGAGGCGGCCGTCGCCGATGGAGTGCGCGTCTTCGGGATGCGGCACCTCTGCGAGGTCGTCGCGTTCCTGCGCAAACCCGAAAGTTTCGAGCCCTATGCGGGCGCCGCGCAGTTGCCAATCGCGGATCGGGAGGGAGCACTCGATTTTCGCGACGTGCGCGGCCAAGCCACCGCCAAACGCGCGATCGAGGTGGCCGCCGCCGGGAA
>JBEKPC010000165.1:0-11360 GCA_049521155.1 Bryobacteraceae bacterium | reverse complement strand
CCTGCTTCAATTGCTCAGCCTGCTCTTCCTTCTGATCGCCCTCGCCGGACCCCGCCTGGGAACCGACGATGCCGGCCGCGACCACGTTCTCATTCTTGATACTTCGGCTTGGATGGGAGCACGCACAGGTCGAACCACGCTGCTCGACGAATCCCGCGCCGCCGCCCTGGCCTACGTAAAGGCGCTCCCTTCACACGACCGCGTCATGTTCGTGCGAGCCGACGCTCTCGCTACCCCCGTCACCGCTTTCGAGTCCGATCGCCAGGTCCTCAACGACGCCATTCGTCAATCCCAGCCCGGCGCATCGGCATTGAATCTTCCGCAGGCTCTCGAATTCGCGCAGCGCGCCCAAACATTGCAAGCCCGCCACGCAGGCGAGATCGTCTTCGCCGGTGCCGCCCGTGTCCCTGAGAACGAAGCTGCTCTATCCGCCGTTCCCGCCAATCTCCGCATTCTTCCCGTCAACGGAGCGCTCGAAAATGTCGGCCTCCGCAAAGTCGGTCTGCGCCGCTCCCCCTCCGCCGCTGACACCTGGGATATTTTCGTTTCTGTCCGCAATTACGGATTGAAACCCCGTGCCGTCGGCCTGGAGCTCCAATTCGGCGGTGCGCCCGCCGGTTCGAAAAGTTTTTCTTTGTCTCCGGGAGAGGAGCAACAGGCCACTTTCGCGTATCGCACTCACGCCGCCGGATATCTCGAAGCCCGTCTCAATTCGCGCGACGCCTTCCCGCAGGATGACCGCGCCGTCGTCGAGCTTCCTTCCGAAAAGCCTTTGCGCGTCGTCGTCTACTCGACTGAACCCGAGCTGCTGAAGCCCCTCATTTCATCCAATCAGGTCGACGCCGTATTTGAATCTCCCGCGAAATATGACCCGCAAGTGAAAGCCGATATCGTCATCCTGGACCGCTTCGCTCCGCCCACGCGTCCCAAAGCCAGCTCCATCTGGATTGAGCCCCCCGCCGCCGGCTCTCCCATCCCGGTCAAAGGCACGAAGGCTGGCATCAAACTCGATGCCTGGCGTACCGATATGCCGTTAGGCGCCGGCCTCCGAACCAAAGATGTACTTCTCGCCTCGGCTGAAACCTTCACCCTGGCACCCGGCGATATCCCAGTCGCCGAATCAACCGAAGGACCGCTCATCGTAGCCCGTCCCGGTTCCTCGAAAATCGTAGTCCTCGGCTTCCATCCCGTCAAATCGTCGATGAAGTATGAACTCGCCACGCCTTTGCTGTTCGCCAACACCCTCCGCTGGATGGCCCCGGACGTCTTCCGCACCCGCGAAGTGCAAGCCGGAACCGTCGGCACGGTAAACGTCCCCATTGAACGCGGAACCGACCCGTCGACCGTCCGCGTCATCACCGAGGATAACCGACCGCTTCCCTTTACTATTGAGGACAACGAACTCCGCTTTTTCTCCGGCGCCCCCGGCACCGTAAGAGTCCTCACCGGCACCACCGAACTGGTCTATTCGCAAACCCTCCCCGATGTAGCCGAATCGCTATGGCGTCCCCCATCGGCCGTTCATAAAGGAATCCCCCGCTCGACCGGCAACACCGTTTCCACCACCGACATCTGGCCCTGGTTCGCCGTCCTCGGCGCCCTAGGCCTCCTGTTAGACTGGCTCCTGTTCGGCCGTAGCCGAGCCTACCGCCTAGTCGCCTCCCTATGGAGAAAAGCCGCATGAAGTCATCTTCTCCCCCCGCCCTTTGTTGCCCCGGGTTCTTCCGCGCCGTCCTACCGAGCCGTGACCGCAGGGAGCGGTGTCCGATTACCTTCGATCGCAACTGGAGCGGTGCCCAATGACCTTCGACCGCAACTGGGTCCTAGCCCTAGCCTGGCTCCCCGCCGCCTGGGCCGTATTCGAATGGCGCCGCACCCAACGCCATCTCGCTCTCGTCCTGAAAGCCCTATCCTTTATAGCCGTCCTCTTAGCCCTGGCCGAGCCTCACCTCGCCACCACCGAAACCAAAGTAGCTCTGGCCGTCCTGGTCGATACCTCCGCCAGCGTCTCTCCCTCCGATCTGGACCGCGCCTCGCAGCTAGCCGCCGCCATCAACGACGAAAAAGGCCGCCACTGGGTCCGCGTGATCCCCTTCGCGAGATCCACTCGCACTCTCGACGCCACGGAAGGTAAGCCCTGGAAACTCCGCCTCACCGCTGGCGAATCCGGACGCGCCACCGACCTCGAAGCCGCCATCCGCGAAGCCGTCGCAAGCCTCCCCGCGGGCATGGTCCCCCGCGTCGCCCTCATTTCCGATGGCATGGAGAACAAAGGAAGCATCGCCAGAGCCGCTTGGCAAGCTCAGCAACTGGGTATCGCCATTGACACCTTCGCTCTCAAAGGCCGTCCCAAACCAGCCCTCCGCCTCGATTCGATTTCGCTCCCGTCGCTCGCCTTCACTGGCGAACAATTTCCTATCGACCTGGTCGTCTCCGCGCCCAAATCCGAATCGGCCGAAGTCGAGATGGCCGCCGAAGGCCACTCGCTCGGCAAGACCAGCGTCTCGCTGAACGCCGGCGAAAATCCGATCCGCCTTCATGCCGCATTGAACACCCCCGGCGCCCTCGACCTCTCGATCGCCATTCGCAGCGGCGCCGATAATGAGGTCCGTTATGACCAGGCCGTGATGCTCCGTCGCCCGAAAGTTCTCTATGTTTCGCAGGACGCCGGCACCGTCGATTCGCATCTCTCCGCCACCCTCGCCGCCGCCCAGTTCGATATCGACCGCGTCAGCGATTTCACCACCGGCGACCTCACCCCTTATCAGCTCATCATCTTCAACAACTGGGATCTCGAAGCCATCACCACCACCCGCAAAGACGAACTCGAAAAATACGTGAAGCAGGGCGGGGGATTGCTCGTCATCGGCGGCGAACGCAACGTCTACGCCGAAGGGAAAAAGGTGGAGGACGCTCTCGATCGCACTCTGCCCGCGAAGCTCGCTCCGCCCCGTTCCCCCGAAGGCACCGCCGTCGTCCTCATTATCGACAAGTCGTCCTCCATGGAAGGCCGTAAAATCGAGCTCGCCCGTCTCGCCGCCATCGGCGTAGTCGATAATCTCCGCCCCATCGATATGGTCGGCGTCCTCATCTTCGATAACTCTTTCCAATGGGCCGTCCCTCTGCGCCGCGCCGAGGACCGCAATCTCATCAAGCGCCTCATCTCCGGCATCACCCCCGACGGAGGCACCCAGATTTCACCCGCTCTCAACGAAGCCTTCCGCCGCATCCTTCCTGCCAATGCGACCTTCAAACATATCGTCCTCCTCACCGACGGAATCTCTGAGGAAGGCGACAGTCTCGATCTTTCCCGCGAAGCCCTTCTCAAAAAGGTGACCATCTCGACCGTCGGCCTCGGCCAGGACGTCAACCGCGCCTATCTCGAAAAAGTGGCCCAATACGCCGGGGGCAAATCCTATTTCCTCAACGAACCCGCAGGCCTCGAACAAATCCTTCTCAAAGACGTCATGGAGCACACCGGCTCCACCGCCGTCGAAAAGCCTCTCACCGCCGAAGTCAGCCAGCACGCCGAGATTCTCGAAGGCACTGGCATTGAAACCGCCCCCGCCCTCAAAGGCTACGTGAAATTCATCGCCAAGCCGACCGCCGAGACCATCCTCTCCATTGATAAGAAGGACCCGCTTCTCTCGCGTTGGCAATATGGCCTGGGCCGCTCCGCCGTCTTCGCCTCAGACGCCAAAGCCCGCTGGGCCGCCGATTGGATATCTTGGAAAGGCTACGACAAATTCTGGACCAACCTGAGCCGCGACCTGCTCCCCCACGCCCAAGCCGGCGAAGCGTCCATCGACTTCGACAGCGCCAATGGCGACCTCGTCGTTGAATATCGCCTCGGCCGCGACGTACCCGAGCCCGCCACAATCCCGGCCATTTTTGTTCTAGGCCCCGACGGATTCCATCAACCCATCGAGATCAAGAAAATCGCCACCGGAGTCTTCCGCGGACATCTCCAGATCGGTGCCCGCCAAGGTCTCTTCCGAGTCCGCCCCTTAGTCGAATCCCGAGCCTTCCCCGAAGCCGGCCTCTATCGCCCTGAAGCCGAGCTGGCCGATTACGGCTCCAACGTCGCCCTGCTCAAACAGGTAGCCGATTTCACCGGAGGCCGCTTCGAACCCAGCCCCAAATCCATGTTCGACCCCGGCCGCCGCCAAATCCCCTCGACCGTCAGCCTCTGGCCCGCTCTTCTCGGCTTGGCGATCGCCCTCAATCTAGCCGAATTGATCCTCAGAAAGTGGAAAGGCGTAACCGGCCAAGCCTGAACTATTTACGCTGAAAATACAGCGTGATCGTCTTTCCCCCCGGCCTAACCACGTTGGCCATTAAAGTCCCATCAGCCGCCAGCGTATAGTTTTCGACCGTACTCACGCTGTTTTGTGTCGTCGTGACTTTCAACACGTCGTGATCCCACCGGGCCTTCGACTTGACCTCTTTGCCGTCATGAATCGTAGCGTTATTTTGGCTATCCGTCATGTCGCTGTAGAAGAACGTCTGTCCGGCGCCTTCGTATTGGAAGCTCCGCGACACGGTAATGTTTCCTTGCCGCTCGTCAATCGTGACAGTGCCGGTTTGGATCACAGGTTGACCGCCAAAATCGCTCTTAGTAGGCACCAGCGTCCAAGTCCCGTTCAAAGCGTTATGGTTATACCCGAAAGCAGAAAGCGCGAAGAGCAGCGTAATAAAAGTCTTCATGGAAATCTAGCAAGCACGTGCCCAGCCGTTCACCCCGCGTCCTGAATTGCACCACCTAGCCCCTACCAGCAGGGAAAAGATTACACACCCCCAGTGAATTTTGCCTTGCGGAGGATCCCCCGTCTGACGACCTTTCAGCACCCTGGTCCGTTGTGGGGCAGGTTGCCAACCTGCGGACCGATTGTCAATCGGTCCATCCGGGCGAGAGGCCGGACACCTTGTGGGACGGCGCCATGCGCTGCCAGCGATAGATCTCTATCGAGTCGAGTCTTCGTAGATGTTTTCGAGAGTGTCGACGTCTTGTGTACGGTGCAACACCGTGCTCGGCCCGCCATTTTCCTTAAGCCAACCCCGCCCTCTCCAACAACGCCCTCGGATCCGGATCCCTCCCCATAAACGACCGGTACAACTCCGCCGGATCCTGACTATCCCCCTTCGATAAAATCTTCTCCCTGTAATCCTGCCCTGCCGCCGCGCTAAACACTCCTTCGCGTTTGAACCGTGTGAACGCATCCGCGTCCAACACCTCCGCCCACTTGTACGAATAATATCCCGCCCCATACGCCACCGGACTTGCAAATAAGTGCGTAAATCCCGTAATCATCGCGTAATTCTCCGGCAGCGGAGCCGCCGCGAACTGCTGCAAGATCGGCCTCGACCACGCCGCCGGATCGCCCTTTTCCGCCGACCATTCGCGATGCAGCGCCAGATCCACATATCCAAATCCCAACTGCCTCATCTGCCCATTCGCCGCCCGAAACGTCTTCGCCCGCTTCATTTTTTCGAACAGCTCCGCCGGAATCAGCTCCCCCGTCTTATAGTGCCGGGCGAACAAATCCAAGGATTCCCGTTCCCAGCACCAGTTCTCCATGATCTGCGAAGGCAGCTCCACGAAATCCCACGCGACACTCGTCCCCGCCAGGCTCCGCACCTCCACCCGGCTTAATAAATGATGCAGCAAATGCCCGAACTCATGAAAAATCGTCTCCACCTCGCGATGCGTCAACAGTGCCGGCTTCCCGTCAACCGGCGGCGTCAGATTCCCGCAAATCAACCCGAGCTTGGGCAGCAGCGCATCCATCCAAGCCCCGCCCCGCTTGTTTTCCCGCGGATACCAGTCCGCGTAAAACGACCCCGAATCCTCAATCGCGTAAGTCTTCACCTGCGCGTCCCACACCGGTACACCGTGCTCTTCCTTCACCACGATCCCCAACACCCGCCCGAAAATTTCGAACATCCCCGCCGCCACCCGGTCCAGCGAAAAATAAGGACGCAGCTCCTCCTCGTCGAAGTCATAGAGCGCCAGCCTCTGCTTCTCCGCGTAATACCCCACATCCCAAGGCTCTACCGCCCGCCCCGCGAACGCCTCCAATTCGGCGTTCTCCTCGCGAAATCTCTTTTCCGTTTTCTCCCGCAAATCTCCCAAAAACGTCTGCGCCCGTTCGCCTTTATGCGCCATCCGGTCATCCAGCACCAGGTCTGCGAAATCCGCAAACCCCAGCAGCCGCGCCTTCTCCCGCCGCAATTCCAAAATCTTCGCGATCAGCGGACGATTGTTAAACGGCTCGGCCCCACCCCGCAGATTGAACGCCCTCCAAACCTGCTCCCTGATCGAAGCATCGTCCAGGTAAGTCATCACCGCCAGATAACTCGGCCCTTGCAGCGTGAACCGCCATCCCTCCACGCCCTTCGCCTCCGCCGCAGCCTTCGCCGCCGCCACCGCCGAAGGAGGCAGCCCCGCCAGCTTCGCTTCCTCGGTCAAAACCAGCTCCCACGCATTGGTCGAGTCCAAAACATTTTCCGAAAACTTCGTCGTCACCTCCGCCAGCGCCACGTCGATCTCTTTCAGCCGCGCCTTCCCCTCTAAATCCAGATCCGCGCCATGCCTCTTGAACGAATCGATCGTCTTGGTCAGATACCGCTTCATCGTCCCGGTCAGCGCCTTCGCCTCATCGGTAGCGGCATAGCTCTTCATCGCCTTCCACAGCGCTTCATTTAACACAAGCCCCGAATAGAAAGCGGAAACCTTCGGCTGCACCGCGTTATAAGCCGCCCTCAGCTCCGGCGTAGTCGCGACGCTTTCCAGATGCCGCACCACCGCCATCGCATAATCCAGATTCTCCGTCATCGTATCGAGCGCCAACAAAGGATCCTTACTGGCAGTCGTCTCCTCCAGCCGCTTCTGAGCCCGCACCAGCAGCTCATCCACAGCCGGCTCCACATCCTCCGCCCGGATCTTGTCAAAAGGAACACGAAAAGAAATTTCAAGCAACGGATTCATATAAAAGCCCAGAGTAACATCGTTGTAGCGCGCCCCCCCCAACGTGCCGCGCTTTTGGCGCCGTTCGCACGCTAGCGACCTTCATAATCCGCATCGCATAGGATGTACAATGTAGTATGTTTAACGTAGATGATCCGATCCTGCCGCGACAGGGAGACAGAAAATGTATTCGCTCTCCGGCCCTCCCGGAAGTTTCAGGCGATTCAGGATCGCGCCGAAAAGGTGATGGGATTCCTCGATGCTGCTACCAGTCTTCAGGATTTATCGCTTCCGGGATTGAGGCTCGAAAAGCTTGTCGGCGATCGTGAAGGTCAATTCAGCATCCACATTAACCGGCAGTACCGGGTTTGCTTCGAATGGCATGAGGGAAATGCCCACAGCGCCGAGATCGTTGACTATCATTAGAGAAAGAGAAGACCAATGGCCCAAATAGTGAAAAACCGCCCACCGGTTCATCCCGGCCGCTCGCTTAAGATGATCCTCGACGACGCGCAACTCACCGCCAACGCTGTGGCTCTAGCCTTGCGAATCCCCGCCAACCGCCTCACGGAGATCATTAACGGCAAGCGTTCCATCTCCGCCGACACCGCCATGCGCCTGGGCCGCTACTTCGGCACCTCCGCCCAGATGTGGATGAACCTGCAATCACGGTACGACATCGCGACCGCCGAGGCCAAGCTCGCGGAGCGTATCGCCAGCGAAGTCCAACCCTACCAACGAACCGCCTGACCGTCGCCCCCCGGTGCTTCGGTAGTGGGCTATATTCTTAGCATATGCGGACACTCCTTTGCTTCGTGACGGGCACCATATCTGTCTTTGCGCAGGATTGGACGCCAAAGAGGATTGTGGCGATCGCAGACTATGTTCCTCTGGCTCGGCAGGCGCGGATTTCTGGAGATGTTCAAGTGAAGTGCTTTCTTGACGCAGACGGCTCAGTCCTCCGCGCTGAAGTTCTATCTGGTCATCAGCTATTGAGGGAGCAGGCCAGAACTAACGCGCTTCTGTGGAAGTTTCAGAGGACGGGACCTCAAGCAAGCAACTCCATCACGCTAAACTATCAATATCGCGTGGAAGGCGAACTCCAAGACCGAGCGCGTACGGGAGCGCATATGGTCTTTTTTGTGGATCTCCCAAACACAATCCAGATTATCGCGCCCGTTTCTTGGGTGAATCCCTAGAACTCACACCGCACTACCGGCGTCTCCCCGTGCGATACTCAATCTAAGGTGGACGATCTCTCTCCCGTATCCCAACTCCTTAAAAAAGCCCGCCGACGCTGCCTGCTCGATCTCGTCCTCGACCAATCAGCGCTCGCGATCTCTATCGCCATGGCCGGAGCTATCCTGCTCCTCGTCACCGGCACCTCACTGCTCGAATGGTATTGGATCGCCCTGCTTGCGATCGCGAGCTTAGCCGTCGGCCTCTATCGTTTCCGCAGGCGCATCCCCTCTGAATACCGTCTCGCGCAGCGTATCGATTGGAAGCTTAATTTAGCCGACGCACTTTCGACCGCGAAATATTTCGCCGCCGATGATTCTACGATCGTTGCCCAGCAGCGCCAATCGGCTGAGCGTATCGCCAGCACGGTTGACCCGCGCATCGCCGTCCCTTTCACCCGTTCCAGATTCGCCTGGCCCGCCGCTGGACTTGCCCTCGTCGCCTGCGGTCTGTTCGCCCTTCGCTACGCCGTCACCGGCACCATGAGCCTGGAGCCGTCGCTCGTCAAGATGGCCTACGATTCTTTCTTCAGCAGCCCGCAGCAGCAGGCGAAAAACAACGCCCGCAAATTTCCTAAAGACCGCAACAGCCCGCAAGATCCCGGCAATCCCGACGCCCCCACCACTCAAAACGATCAGGTGCCGGAGCAGCAACTGCAAGCGCTCGACTCTCCCGATCCCAGCAGCAACGCCATGGCGCAGGATCAGTCTAAGTCCCTCGCGCCGCAAGGCCAAAATCACCCCACGCCTGAAGACCAGCAGGGTGAGAATGGCGAGAAAGGTGAAAAGGGCGATCAGGCCGCCGATAGTAAGGATGGCAATCAGGACAACACCACCAAAGGCGACAAATCGAAAGACGGCAAACAAAAGGAAGGCAAGCCGGATTCTAAGAATCAGAACAACAGCGAAAACTCCAGCATGATGGATAAGCTGAAGGACGCCATGGCGAATATGCTCAATAAAATGAAGAGCAGTCCGCCCAGGGAAGGCCAGCAATCGGCCCAAAACAGCCAGGATTCAAAGTCCGGCGGCCAGGAAAAAGGCAATCAGAAAGGCGCCCAGAATCAGAAGGGTTCGCAAAGCGAATCGCAGGACGCCGACGCCCAAAGCGATCAACAGGATCAGCAAGGCGATAAGAGCCAGCAGAAGCAAAGCGCCAACGCCAAATCCGGCGACAAATCGCAGGATAAAAACAGCTCCCCAGACGCCAAAAGCGGCATCGGCTCCTCCGACGGCGACAAATCCGCCAAGGAAGCCGAGCAGCAAAAAGCCATGGGTAAAATCAGCGAGATTATCGGCAAACGTTCAGCCAACGTAACCGGCGAAGTGATGGTGGAAGTGGGCTCCACCAAACAGCAGCTCAAGACCCCCTGGGCCCAGAAACAAGCCACCCACATAGAAGCCGGCAGCGAAATCCACCGCGACGAAGTGCCCTTGATCTACCAGCAATTCGTCCAGCAATATTTCGAAGAAATCCGCAAAACCCCGGCCGCGAAATCCCAACCCGCCGACCAAAAATCGACGCAAAAAGCCCCCAGCCCCTAGGAGTCGTGTTTTGGATGCGCCTAATTGCCGCACAGATAGCAATGAAATCGGTCCCTTGTGGGGCAGGTTGGCAACCTGCGGACCGATTGTCAATCGGTCCATCCGGGCGCAGCCCGGACCCCTTATCGGGCGGCGCCATGCGCTGCCAGCGATAGACCTCTACCGAGCCGTGACCACAGGAAGCGGAGTCTTCGTAGATGTTTTCGAGAGTGTCGACGTTTACAACTAAATCCGCTCCCGCCCCGTCAACGTATAATCAACGGAGCCAACAGAAATGAACCGCCGCCTTCTCCCGTTCCTAGCCGCAATCCTCGTCACCGCCCATCCCATGGGCAATTTCAGCGTCAGCCACTTCACTAAATTCGACGTCACTAAAAAATCCGTCCACATCACCTACGTACTCGATCTCGCCGAGATCCCCACCTACCAGCTCATGCGCGACTGGAACCTCGATCCCGCCGCCGACGCCAAAATCCCACCCGCCATCCTCGAACAAAAAGCTGCCGCGCAAGCCGCGCAATGGATCAAGCAGCTATCCTTCACCCCCGACGTCAAGCCGATCCTCGAACACACCACGATAAAGCTCTCAGACGGCGCCGGCGGCATGCACGTCTCCCGCATCGAAACCGCCCTTCGCCTCGATAACGTCCAAGGCAAGCTGTCTTTCGAGGATCGCAATTTCCCCGACCGCGCCGGCTGGAAAGAAATCGTGATCACCTCTTCCGATCACACTCCCATCATCCAAGCCAGCCAAACCGCCGCCGACCGCAGCCACGCCCTCACCGAATATCCCGCCGATCCCACCCTCACCCCGCCTCAAGACCTGCGCGCGAACCTCGAATGGCACGTCGAAGCCCCCGTCATCGTGACCAAAATCGTCCCGATCCCCCAGCCCGCCGCCGCCGTAACCCAATCCGCGACCCCCGCCGCTCCCCAGCCCATCCCCGGCGAAGTCACCCGAGGCGACTATCTCTCCCGCATGCTCAGCCAGCACGACATCCCCTTCAAAGTGATGCTGATAGGCCTGGCCGTCGCCTTCGCCTTCGGAGCCCTCCACGCCAAATCCCCCGGCCATGGAAAAACGATGGTGGCAGCTTATTTAGTCGGCTCCCGCGGCACTATGAAACAAGCCGCGTTCCTCGGCGGAATGGTGACCCTGACCCATACCATCAGCGTCTTCCTCCTCGGCCTCGTCACCCTCGTCTTCGCGAAATATCTCGCCCCCGAAAAACTCGTCACCTGGCTCGGAGTCGCCTCCGGCATCTCGATCATCCTCATCGGCGCGTCACTTTTTTACAAACGACTCCGCACCCTCCAACACGTCCATAACCACCACCACCATCATCATCACCATCATCACGACCACGATCACGTTCACGACCATGAGCATGGCCCCCACACCCATACTCACGAACCTCCTGCTGAAGTGACCCTCCGCAGTCTGATCGCCCTCGGCGCCAGCGGTGGAATGGTCCCGTGCCCCTCCGCCCTCGTGCTCTTATTGATCTCGATCTCCCTCGGACACGTCGGCTTAGGCCTCTTGCTGCTCGTCTCCTTCAGCCTCGGCCTCGCCGGAGTCCTCATGGCGATCGGCATGATCGTCATCTACG
>JBEKPC010000164.1:0-16713 GCA_049521155.1 Bryobacteraceae bacterium | reverse complement strand
AGCGACTAATTAAGTCGCGCGTCGTGGCCAGAACGGCGCGGCGGCGGTCAATGAATTGGGTTACTTTTTCGGGCACGCCCGCTGTGGATCCGTCGGCGAAGATCGCGGCGGTCAGCTTTACATAATCTGGGACGGCGCCGGCGGTCATGTTGGTGACTTGGATTCGCTTCTCTCCGCCGGGCGGAATCGGCTCCGCGGAAATTTCGTCCTGCCATAAGGAATAGGAACTGCCGGGATAGCCGACCAGCTCAATCAGATATGCGGTGAGCGGCTGGGCCGAGGTATTCTTCACAAAGAAAACAGAGCCGCCGCCGATCGGCTCCGTGCGCAGGTCGGGAAGTTGCGCGGCCGTTGCCAACAGGGGCAGGAGAAATGCGGTTGCGATTTTTGTGATGGACATGATGAGACTATTATGATGGAAGCTATGCGACACGTCCTCGTCTATTGTCTGGCCGCCGGAACCTGTCTTTCCGCGCAAGTTCGATTCTCGACCGAAGAGATCGCCGTGAACGTCGACGGCAAGCCGTTTACGACCTTTCATTACGGCACCGCCAACAACAAACCTTTTCTGGCGCCTCTGCGATCCGCCTCGGGCAAGATCGTCACCCGCGGATTCCCGATGGAGAACATCGCCGGGGAGAGCCGCGACCATCTGCATCATACCGGCGTTTGGTTTTCCTATGACGATGTGAATGGCGTCAAGTTCTGGGAGAACGATCCGTCCTACACCAAGGCGCACGTGGGAAAGATTGTGGTCACCAAAACCGCGTGGAAAGACGGCGATAAATCGGGTACGCTCAGCGCGACGATGGAATGGCGCGATCCCGCCACCGGCAAGCCGCTGCTGATCGAGAGCCGCGATATGATTTTTTATCCGGATCCGAAGCTGCGGATCATCGATTTCCATGTCACGCTGACCGCCGCGCAGCCGGTCACCATCGGCGACACCAAGGAGGGTGGATTCGCGCTTCGCCTGGCCGATAATTTCACCGAAAAGAAGGGCGGCAAAATCGTGGACGCCAACGGCAGGACCGGTATGGCCAATCCGGCAGGGACGGGAGTGTGGGGGAAACGCTCGAACTGGGTGGACTACACGGCCGAAGTGGATGGGGAGCGGCTGGGCGTGGCGATTTTCGACAATCCGCAGAACACGCACTCTCCCGCTTACTGGCACGCGCGGGACTATGGCTTGGTTGCGCTGAATCCGTTCGGACAACAGGCGTTCGATGAAAATCTGAGTGAAAACACGACGAAGCTGGCGACCGGGCAGAAGCTGACGTACCGTTGGCGGATCGTGATTCATCCCGGGGACGCTACCAGCGGCGGGGTGGCCGAGTTGTACAAACAATATTTGTCCAATTAGTAGTAAGTCCCTGCGATCCGCGCCCTCACGGGATGGGGTTATAGCCTTGGCCGGGGTCACCCCGTCCCGATCAGGGACAACCTCCAGAAGTTTTGCGACTGCCGATCGGCTTACTGATCAATGTTTCATTTGACAGACAAGGCGAAACACATTAACATCTTCACAGCCATCAATTTTTGCTGATCGTGAACTTTGCCTTTTCAGGGGGTAGTGAATGTTCAAGACGTCCCGGTCGACGTTAGCAGCCGCATGTATGGTTGCCTCGACCCTTCTTTTCTTTGGTTTCGACGCCACGGCATACGCTCAGGCTACTGCCAGTGCGCAAGTCAGCGGCACTATCACCGACTCGAGCGGCGCGGCCATTGTCAATGCCGATGTCATCATGACGGAAGTAGACAAGCATACAGCGCACGCGACGAAGTCAGATACCAGCGGCAATTATCTTCTGCCAAACCTCCCGGTGGGGCCGTATCGGCTCGAAGTGAAGACGCCGGGCTTTAAGGATTACATTCAAACCGGCATCGATCTGGTGGCCAACAACAATATACAGATCAACGCGTTAATGCAGGTAGGCTCGGCGACGGAGAAGGTGGAAGTCAGCGCCACCGCGAGCATGGTGGAGACGAAGGAAAATTCCGTTTCCGCTCTGGTCGACCAGCAGCGCATTAACGAGCTTCCCCTCAATGGACGCCAGGTCACGCAATTGATCTACACCATTGGAGCGGCTGTGCCTGGGGACAGCGGGGATACGGGAAGCAAGACTTTCTGGAACTCCACGCGTATTGTCATCGCGGGTGGACAGGGTAACGGCACCGCTTATTTATTGGACGGCGCCGATGCGACGGATGCGATGTCGAACGTCAATCTGCCGCTTCCTTTCCCGGATGCGCTGCAAGAGTTTAGCATCGAGACGAGCTCGGTATCGTCGCAATTCGGAACGCATCCCGGCGCGACCGTAAATGCGGTTACCAGATCCGGCGCGAACGCTTTCCATGGGGACCTATTCGAATACGTCCGCAACGGTGACATGGACGCGCGCAACTTTTTTTCGACCGCAGGTCACGACACGCTGAAACGAAACACTTACGGCGGAGTCGCCGGCGGCCGGATCATCAAGGACAAGTTATTCTATTTCGGTGGGTTTCAGGGCGTGGAAAATCGCCAGAATCCTCCCCAGACGGTTACGCATATTCCCACCCAGGCAATGCTGGATGGCAACTTCAGCACCATCGCCTCAACTACCTGCGGCAAAGCAATCACGCTCATGAACCCTTCCACCGGGACGCCGTTTCCAGGCAACCAGATTCCGGTAACTGACTTCGATCCGGTGGCGGTGAAGCTGTCGACAACCTATACGCCGGTTTCGACGGCCAACCAGTGCGGCACGGTGACCTACGGAATTCCTCAAACAGGAGATGAGCAACAGTTCATTGAGCGCACGGACTGGGTGGTAAGCTCCAAGCAGAACATCTGGGGCAGATATTTTTGGGATCGTTGGACCAATCCAGCGCCGCCCGTCGTCGACAATAATCTGCTGACCACCACTTCGCCGGGAAACCTCGAACTGGCGCAGGAAGCGACCATCGGCGACTCGTATGCCATCAGTCCGACCATGGTCAACACATTCCACTTCGGCTTCAACCGCCGGCGCGACGATCGTGGGCCGACGAGTTTTCCGATCAATTGGACCGATCTGGGCGTTAATATGTACAATCCGGCTCCGAACTTCCTGCTGATTGGCGGGATGACGGGCGGCTTCACGACCTACTGCGGCACCTGCGCCGCGGGATACTTCAACGTGAACGATTTCCAGGTGGCCGACGACCTGAACTGGGTGAAAGGCAAGCATCAAATCAGCTTCGGATTTAACATCATCCGGGTGCAGAACAACACTCTCTCGGGCTTCGACGAAAATGGAATCCCCAATTGGAATGGGCAGTTTACGGGCCTGGGGATGGCGGATTTCCTGCTTGGGAAAGAGAACGACTTCCAGCAGACCAATCCGACACCGGACGCTCTACGCACCTGGGTGATGAGCTATTACGCGCAGGACAGCGTCCGGCTCAACAAGCACTTCACGATAAACTTCGGTCTCCGCTGGGAACCCACGTTCTCAGACCCCGATGTATTCAAGCGCGGCGATTCCTTCAGTCAGGCGGCTTTCCTGGACGGCCAGCGTAGCACGGTCCATCCCACCGCGCCGGTCGGGCTGTTGTTCCCAGGCGATCCGGGAATCCCTGCCGCGAACTGGAACGGACAGAAAGCCAATTTCGCGCCGCGCGTGGGCTTGGTGTGGAATCCCAGCGGGGAAGGCAAGGACACGCTGCGCGTCGGCGCCGCGCTGCTCTACGACTCGACCGAAACCTGGTTCAATGAACGGGAAACGACCAATCCGCCCTTCGGCAACGATATCGACGCGGGGGCCGTACAGCTCTCCAACCCATGGGCGACCTACGCGGGCGGGAACCCGTTTCCGCAGGCGGCGGGGAACCTTTTCTTTCCGAAATCCGGCGTTTACGTCGATATGCCCGTCAACCCCAAATCCACCTACGTGGCCAATTGGAACGTCACCTATCAGCGCCAGTTCGCGCACGACTGGATGGCATCGGCAAGCTATTTAGGGAACAAAACGACCCATCTTTGGATCGCTCTTGAAAACGACCCGGACATTTATGTCCCCGGGAATTGCACCGCGGGTCAATACGGCCTTACGGCGGCGGGTGCGTGTTCCTCCACCTCCGCGGCCAATTACCAGGCGCGACGTTTGCTTACTCTCGCCGCGGGGCCAACTACGGGTGACTATTATGCCAGTATCGACAGGATGGATGACGGCGCGGTGGCCCGCTATCAGGGCTTGCTGTTATCGACCCAGCATCGTCTCAGCAGCCATTACACCTTCCTCGCCAATTTCACCGACTCCTATTGCCTGTCGGACTACGATTTTGGCGCCGCTCTCGCCGGTTCGACGAACTCGCAGATTTTCAATCGCCACGCCGATTGGGGTCCATGTATCTCTGACGCGCGCTATCTCTTTAACGCGTCCTTTGTGGCCACTAGTACCTGGCACGGCAGCAAGGGAATGACCGCGCTGTTGAATAATTGGGAACTGGCGCCGCTGTTCCAGGCCCGCACGGGTCAGCCCTTGACCGTCACAACGGGAACGGATAACTCCCGTACCGACCTCGGCAACGACCGGCCGGACCAGGTGCTGGCGAACTATAAGGCCAACAATAAGATCTGTTCCACCAGTTCCATTTGCGTGCAGGATATCGCCAACGGAGGCAACGGCAACGCGACGGCATTCGTGCCGAATCCCATCGGCACCTACGGCAACGTTGGACGCAACGCGTTGCGTGGACCCGGCTATTTCGGCTTCGACCTTCAGTTGAGCCGGACCTTTGCGATCAGGGAGCGCTACAGCTTGCAAGTGATCGCCAACGCGTTCAACATTATGAATCACACGAATTTCGTGGGCGGCTTTGCTCCGGCTGGACAGCCGGCGGGCGCAAGCTTCGGTACGGTGAGCACGGCTCTCAATTCGTCGACGTTTGGACAGATTACCGGCGCTTACGATCCGCGCATTCTACAGCTCGCGTTGAAATTCCGCTTCTAACGGCTCAGCTTCCAGCCTCAACTAAGGCGCGTGTTGGCAGTTTCATGACTGCCGCGCGCGCCTTTTTCCTATAGACTGAAACTGAGCCGATGAGCAAAGAAATTCTTGGCATTCACCACATCACGGCCATCGCCGGCGATCCGCAAACCAATATAGATTTCTATGCCGGCCTGCTGGGCCTGCGCCTGGTGAAATTGACCGTCAATTTCGACGACCCCGGCACCTATCATCTCTATTATGGAGACGGCGCCGGCCATCCCGGCACGATTCTCACGTTTTTCCCCTGGCCCCACGCTCCCAAAGGTCGCCACGGCACGGGACAAGTCACGCACACCGCCTTTGCCGTTCCCGTTTCCGCCCTGGATTATTGGACCGATCGTCTGCACCGCCGCGCCATCGGCTTCACCCGTTCGCCCGATCGCTTCGGCGAAAAAGTAATCGCGTTCGCAGACCCCGACGGCATGGCCATCGAACTGATTTTCACCGCCAGCGTGAATATCGATCGCGCGTATCAGGCCGGACCGGTTGCCGTTGAGAACGCCATTCACGGATTTCACAGTGCGACCCTCTCTGAAGAAGGTTATCAGCGTACCGCCGAATTGATGACCGGCACGCTCGGTTTCAAACTCGCCGCCGAGGATGGGAATCGGTTTCGCTACGCCATCGGTTCGGGCGAGCCGGGCTCGATGATCGACATCCTATGCGCGCCGGAGGAGCAGCGCGGCAGCGTTCTGGTCGGCACCGTCCATCACATCGCTTTCAGGACCCGCGATGATCAACAGCAACTGGAATGGCTGAAGGAGATCACGCGCCTGGGCTACAACGCATCGCCGGTGATGGATCGCGAGTACTTCCACTCCATCTATTTCCGCGAGCCCGGCGGCATTCTGTTCGAAATCGCCACCGATCCTCCGGGGTTCGCGATCAACGAATCGATCGAGACACTGGGCTCGAAATTAGTCCTGCCTCCGTGGCTCGAAGCCAGGCGCGCGCAACTGGAAGCAGTTCTGCCTCCTCTTAGCCTGCCGGCGTAGCGGCGGTCATGAGCTGGGCCGGGATGACATTGACGCTGCGGTAAAATGGCTGAAGGCAACGTCGTGAAAGTTCTACCAGCGATCTTTTTCTCCCTCTTCGCATTCGCCCAGTCGCAGCAGGATACTCCGCAGCAGAAAGCGATCAATCCGCCTGCGGGCCAGGCGGCGATTTTTCATCGCGCCGTTACCATGTACGACGCCAAGAATTACGCTCCCGCCTTGCGCGCGTTCGAAGAAGCCGCCGATGCCGGCAACGTTCAGGCAATGATGTACCTCGGCCTCATGCACAGTGAAGGACAGGGCACGCCGGTAACTTACGATGACGCCGTGCTCTGGTTTCGAAAGGCTGCTGTCGCCGGCGATAGCCAGGGCATGTGCAACCTGGGGAGCCTTTATTTCGCGGGCCGCGGAGTTGCGCAGCGCTTCGATTTGGCTCTGCGGTGGTTTCGCACCTCGGCCGCCGCGGGCAACGACCAGGCGATGTTCAACGTCGGCGTCATGTACCGGGATGGCCAGGGTGTGCCGGTCGATTACGCCGAAGCCATGACCTGGTTCATGAAATCCGCCGACGCCGAGAACGATAAGGCGATGAACGCCATCGGCAGCCTCTATCACAAGGGCCAGGGCGTCGATGTGAATTACGAAGAAGCGGCCAAGTGGTACCTGAGTGCCGCGAATATGGGGAATCGCTCCGCCATGTTCAACCTCGGCGCGCTATATGAAAAAGGACTCGGCGTTCCCCTCAACGCCGATGAGGCGCGCCGCTGGTTCGCGAAATCGGCCGAAGCTCCCGACCCCACTCCGATCAAGTAAACCGCGATTCCGCGATTCCCATCACCGCGTGATTTCTATCTTGACATATATATATAGTTTGATATATATATTGTTTAATGGCTAAACGCAATCCGGATGGTTTCCTCCCGCTGAAGACGAACTGGTTCCACATCATGCTCTCGCTGACTGGGCAGGAGCAGCATGGCTACGGGATTATGAACGAAGTGTTGGAACGTACCAACGGAAAAGTGCGTCTGTGGCCGGCGACTCTTTACGGAACCTTAAAGCGGCTGATCGAGGAAGAGCTTATTGAGGAGTCCGATGAACGTCCGGCGGCGGAGCTCGATGACGCGCGGCGGCGCTATTACCGGCTCACCAAGTTAGGACGCCGCGTATTAGCCGCCGAATGCGAGCGGTTGGAAGAACTGGTAGGAGTCCTGAGATCGAAACGCAGACTGGAGGCAATATGATCCCGTTTTGTCTGGCGATTTACCGGCGGCTGGCGCGGGCATTCCCGCACGAATTTCAGATGGTTTACGGCGCCGACGTGGTGCAGCTTGGCGAGGACGTGATTGAAGAAATTGCCAGGAAACACGGGATTTTCGGGCTGCTGCGCCTCGTCGCCGATCTGGCGTGGCGAGTGCCGATGGAGTATTTGAGCGAGATGCGGAAGGACTTGATTTACGCGGTGCGGATGCTGTTCAAATCGCCTGGAATTGCGATGGCGGCTGTGCTCTCGCTCGGGCTTGGGATCGGTGTTCCGACCGCGGGATTCAGCTTTATCAACGTACTTCTGCTGCGCGATTTACCGGGCGCGAAGGATCCCAAGCGCCTGCTGACGACCGAATTGCCCACTTCTTATGTGCACTTCGAACGCTATCGCGACCATCGCGAATTGTTTTCCGGTGTGACCGCTTATGTGCAGCAGGTGCCGTTCAGTGTCGCGATCGGCGGCAGGCCGGAACGCGTTTTTGGGCAACTGGTCTCGCCTGAATACTTCGAAGTGATTGGCTTGCGCGCGATGGTTGGACAAACGGATGGACTGGTGGTGAGCGAGCGGTTCTGGAAGGAGCGGCTCAACGCCGATCGGGACGCGGTGGGGCGCATGTTGCGCGTCAATGGCCATGCCGTGACCATCGCGGGAGTGGGGCCGAAGGATTTTCAGGGTGCGCAGCCCGAAGTGGGCGCGGATCTTTTCGTGCCCATGGCGATGCAGGCGGAACTGGTGCCGGATTTAGGCGAGAATGCGCTCCATCAAAGCGATCTGAAAGCGTTCGACGTACTCATGCGTCTCGAGCCAGGCGTGACGGAAAAATCCGCGAATGCGGCGGTCGAGACCATCGCCCGGCAACTGGATGGCGAGGGATTCGATGCGGATCGCAAGCAGAAAGCGCAGCACGTACGGTTGTTGCCGGGTGGCACGGCGACGCCGATGCCTCCGGAAATAAAGGCGATCCTTTTTGGATTATTGGGAACTCTGATGGCAATGATTCTGGGCATTTCCTGCACCAATCTGGCTAACATTCTTTTGGCGCGCGCGGCCGGACGGCGGAAGGAAATCGCGATCCGTCTGGCGGTAGGCGCGAGCCGCTTCCGGTTGATCCGCCAGCTTCTGGCGGAGAGTTTGCTGCTGGCGCTCGCCGGCGCGGCGGCTGGATTTGTGTTCGCGTATTGGCTGATGGGCGCGGCGACGACGATGTTGCGAAAGTTTGTGGCGAGACAGGTTCCCCTCAATATTGACCTGCGCCCGGATGGGCACGTGCTTCTGTTCACGTTCGCGCTGGCGGCGATCGCGGGCCTGGGATTCGGACTGGCGCCGGCGCTGGCGGCGACGAAGACAGACTTCACTCCGGCGCTGAAAAATGGCGCACTGACGCAGCTTCGCGGATACCGGCGGCTGGGGTTGCGCAATCTGCTCATGGTGTTTCAAGTAGCCGGCTCTCTGATGGTGCTGGTCATCACCGGGTTCATCGTATTGGGAGTTCCGGCCAAGCAGAGGCACGTGACCTTCGACACGTCGAATTTGTACTTGATGTCGATCGACCCGGTGCGCGACGGCTACTCGCCGGATCAGACAGCGGCGCTGTTCGAGAAACTGCGGGAGCGTTTGCGGAGCGCGCCTACAATGGAGAACGCGGCGTTCGCCGACGGACCTCCGGAGAACCTCTTCGCCGCGTCCACGGCCTTCACTGTGCGTTCCTTGGGAGGGGAACCAGCGAAGGTGGTGGAATCGGTGTCGAAAGCGATGGCCAGCGCCAATTACTTCGCGACCCTGCGCGTGAAAGTTGCCTCCGGCCGCGAGTTTTCGGTGCGTGATGAACAGAACGGATCGACTGGGTCACAGCCGGCCATTATCAGTGCGACGGCGGCGGAACAGATGTTCGGCTCAGCGAATCCGATTGGGCGGCGGATCGTCAATGAGAAGGATTCGTTCGAAGTCGTAGGCGTAGTGCCGGATCTGACATCTCGTGGTTTCGGCGGCAAGTCTTCGCCCGCGGTGTGGGTGCCATTCACCAAACGCGCCTATTCGCGGCCGCTCGAAGGAGGCGTGACTCTGATGGTGCGTGCGGCGTCCGGCGGTGACGCGATCAGCGAAATCCGGCACGAGATCGCCGCGATTGATCCGAATCTGAATATGTTCCACGTTCGCACGATGCGGGAAGATCTCGATGTTTGGAACGACCTGATACAGTCGGCGGGCACGGTATATGCAGGCTTCGGAATTTTTGGGCTGATCCTCGCGTCGGTAGGTTTAGCGGGCGTCACGGCCTATTCAGTGGCGCAGCGGCGGAAAGAGATCGGCATCCGGATGGCGTTGGGGGCCAAGCCAGGACAGGTGTTGCGCCTGGTCATGAAAGAAAGCGCGGCCATGGTGCTCGCCGGGTCCGCGCTGGGATTTCTGGGCGCGTGGGCAGGCGTGCAGTTGCTGGCCACGCTATCGCCGGACCTGGCGGAGTCGCTGCACGGGAAGCAACCGCTATTGTTGATCGGCGCACCGCTACTGCTGGGAACACTGGCGATGCTGGCCTGCTATTTCCCGGCGCGAAGGTCGACCGCGATCGACCCGTTGATAGCACTGCGTCAAGAATAGAGAGTCAACGCCCCTCACTGGGATCGCATCCAGGTGTCTTCGAGGATATCGACCGAGGACAGGCGGGTGTCACTGCCTACTGTGAGGCGGATCATGAATGTGCCGGGCTCGAGCAGCGGGCCTTGCGGCGTGCCGAAGCCGAAACCGCCGCCGCCTCCTCCGCGTCCACCGCCGGCGACGAAGGGGACGCCTCCTTCACGGGCGGCAGGGCCATTATGTTCCGGCTGGACGCCTCCACCACCTCCTCCTCCGCCGCGTCCGCCACGGCCACCGGCTGGAGCGGGAGGAATGGGTCCGCGCATGTTCCATTGAACCCGATTCATACCGGTTTTAAGATCGACCTCGATGGTGCTCACGACCTTGTCGTTTTGCAGGAATTCGACCTTGCCCTTGCCGAGGTCGGATTTCGCCCAGATGCTGATGGCGGTTCCGCCCTGCGGATTTTGCGCCTTGAACTCGCGGTTGGTGGAGTGGCGCTGCGCGGCTGGATCGTTCTTCCAAAGAATCGCCGGGCGCGGATCGAAAAGCACGAGATCCGTATTGGCGCCGGGCTTTAACTGCTCCAGCGGCGAGATATCGTCGGCGATCCAGATGGAACGGCCGTGGGTACCAATGATCAGGTCGCGATCGCGGGGGTGAATCAGGATGTCGTCCACGCGCACGCTGGGCAGGTTGGTCATGAATTTCTTCCATTCCCTGCCGCCGTCGAGCGTCACGTACAAGCCGAACTCGGTGCCCACAAACAGGAGATTCGGGTTGTCGTAATCCTCGCGCAGGGCGTTCACGGTGCCGTTGCCTGGCAGGTTGCTCACGATGTTCGACCAAGTCTTGCCGTAGTCAGTGGTTTTGAACAGATAGGGCTTCCAATCGTCGCAGCAGCGATGATTATCGAAGGCGACATAGGCGGTTGCGGGGTCGAAATGCGAAGGCTCAATGCGCGCGACCTGGACGTAGCCTTTGGGCAAGCCGGCGGCGATTACGTTGTTCACCACGTTCGAGAACGTCTCGCCTCCATTGAGGCTCAATTGCAGATTGCCATCGTCGGTGCCAATCCAGATGATGCCGGGTTTCGAGGGCGATTCGCGTACCTGCGTGATGAGAGAACTGGACGAGTAGCCGTCATGTTTTTCCGCCATCGGCTTGTCACCGGCCACGTTCATGATGGGCATTTCGGGTGACCATCGGTTGACGTTCTTGGTTAAATCGGTGGTATTCATTCGCCACGTGTCGCCGCGGTTGTTCGACTTGAAGAAGTACTGCGAGGCCATGTAAATGGTCGCCGGATTGTGCGGCGAAATCTCAAATGGCGCGTTCCAATAAAGGCGCAGCGGCGGGATATCGGGCGGCGCGTTGATGACGTTGGGAGGTCCTCCGCGGCCGCCTCCGCCTCCACCTCCTCCTCCAGCGCCGGGCGCGACGGGGCCACCTGCGGCGACCGCTTCACTCGGCTCGCGGACGACGCCGACCGCAGGACTGTTGGCTCGCTGAATCTCATTCGCCGTGGCCGCCGTGCCACCAGCGGGTGTGGCAACCGTGAACCAATCCGTATTCACGGCTCCCGTGGTGGAGCGAAGCGCACTGGGAGCGCACCACGCATTATTATCCTGCAAGCCGCCGCAGACGACGTAGGGATGCCGCATGTCCGCCGAAACCTGGTAAAACTGGCCCACAGCGATGTTGTTGTGATAATCCCAATCGAATCCGCCGTCGTTGCTGATATCGAGACCGCCGTCGTGTCCCACCATGACGATGCGCGGATCCTTGGGATTGATCCAGAAGGCGTGGTAATCGGTATGAGAGCCGGTGAGGCCGTGCCAGGTTTTGCCGCCATCGACTGACATCTGGCCGGGATTGCCGCCGACTAAAATCTTCTGATCGTTGACCGGGTCCACACGGATCTGGCTGAAATAGGTGGGCCGCTGGTTCTGATTGCTCATGAAGGTCCACGTCACGCCGCCGTCTTCGGAGCGAAAAACGCCGCTACCGTTAGGATCGGGTGGAGCAGCATCACCGCGTCCCCGTCCGCCGCCCGCGGCTCCTGCTGCGGCTCCAGGCGCTTCTGCCGATTCGGCCCCGCCGCCTCCACGACTGCCGCGACCGGCCGGCGCTGGACCGCCTTCCGCAGTGGTGCCGCCGCCAGTGCCTCCGCTGGCTCCGGCTTCCACTTGCGCGTAGACGATTTTGGGATTCGCGCGGAAAATGGACACCGCGATGCGTCCGTAGATTCCGTCCTTCGGTTTAGGCCAGCCCGGACCTTCCAGCTTGGTCCAGGTGTCGCCGCCGTCAGTGGTCTTCCAAAGCGCGCTACCGGGACCTCCGCCGTTATAGCCCCACCAGGTTCGGCGCCGCATCAGAGAGGCAGCGTAAAGAATTTTGGGATTCGAAGGATCAATGGCGACGTCGGTGAATCCGGTATCGGGATCGATGTACTTCGACTTCTTCCAAGTCTTACCGCCATCGCTCGATTTGTAGAGGCCGCGATCTTCACTGGGGCCGAACAGATGTCCGTTGGCTGCTACGTAGACGATTTTCGGATCGGTGGAATCGACCACAACGCGTCCGATCGATTGCGTTTTTTCGAGGCCCAGATGAGTCCAGGTCTTGCCGCCGTCGGTGGTGCCCCAGACGCCATCGCCGATCGAGGAGCTTTGGCGGTTGTTCGCTTCGCCTGTGCCGACATAGACGACGTTGGGATCGGAAGGCGCGATGGCGATGGAACCGATCGATTCATTAGGCATGTTGTCGAACTGCGAGTGCCAGTAGAGGCCTCCGTCGGTCGATTTCCAGACGCCTCCGGTGGCGAAGCCGATGTAGAGCAGCATGGGGTCCGACGCTGTGCCGACGATATCGTCAAGCCGGCCCATCATCACGGCGGGACCGATGGAGCGGAACTCAAAGCCGCGCAACATCGGATCGGCCGATTCATTGGGCTTAGGGTCCGGTGGTGGAGCGGCCGGCCGCTCCTGCGCCCAGATCAAGCCGGCGAGGCCGAGGCAGGCGGCGGTCGCGATCAACGACAACGTCCAGGGATTGTGCAAAGGGCGAACTCGCATGCTTCGAATTTTCTCCATGGGGATATTACGACATAATACGACGCCCGGTAGTAGATTGTTACCGCTCCGCGCGGACTTTCGAAAAAAACGACCGGGAGCTGAGAGGAATACGTTCAGGATAAACTCTTGGTCTTAGCCTATGAAACGCTTTCTTACTCTCCTGGTGACTGTGTTCCTGATCCTGGCGCCGGCGCAGAACCGGCTGAATTTCCCTTTGGCGGCGCAGGACAGCGGGCATATCGCGCTCGGCCTGGCGCTTCGCAAGCTGAATGTTTCCGGGACATTCCTGCAAACCGCCGCGCATCCCGACGACGAGACGAACGCCCTCTATGCGATGTTCACGCACGGCATGGGCCTCCGTTCGATCGACGTGCAAACCACCCGCGGCGAGGGCGGCCAAAACGAAATCGGTCCGGAGCTGTTCGGCGATATCGGCGTCCTGCGCACCTCCGAACTGCTCGCGGCGCATCGCCTGGATGGCGCGGAGCAGTATTTCACCCGCGCCATCGATTTCGGCTATTCGTTTTCTCCCCAGGAAGTGATCGATAAATGGGGCCGCAAGGAAATCGTGGGCGACTTCGTGCGTCTGATCCGCACTTTCCGGCCTGATGTGGTGCTGACCATGAATATGCAAGGCCGCGGAGGCGACCGCGCTCATGAAGCGACCACCGTCCTCACCGAGGAAGCCTATAAAGCGGCCGGCAATCCCGCGATGTACCCGGAGCAGGGACTTCGCCCGTGGCGCGCGAAGAAACTTTATTTCACCGGCGGACGCGGTGGAACGCCGCCGACAAAGCTCGTGGCGGTCAACACGGCGGCGTACGATACGCTGCTGTGCCGCACCTACTCCGAAATCGGCGCCGACGCGCGCAGCAGTCATAAATGTCAGGGCGCAAATGGACTGCCTCCGCTCCCGGGTGCTGCAAATGGCCGCGGAGGCGGCGGGCGCGGCTATCAACTGATCGACAGCGGCATCCCCGGTCAAACGGGAAAAGACGAGACATCGTTGTTCGATGGGATCGATACCAGCCTGCTCGCGTTGGCGCAATTCGCAGGGAACAATCCCCCCGCGGAGCTGTCCAGCGGACTTCGAGCAATTTCCGATGCGGCGGCGCGGGCGCAGAAAGCTTTCGATACGGGCGACGATGCGAGCACGGCGAGTCCCGTGGAAGCCGGCCTCTCCGCCGTGCGATCGTTGCGCGCGAAGCTGACCTCGCTCAGCCTGTCCGACGCGGCTCAGTATGAAATCGATTTTCGCCTCAGGCTCAAGGAGCGCGATTATGAGGATGCCGTCCTCGCCTCGCACGGCCTGACGTTCGACGCCGTAGCAGATGATGGATTGGTCATCGCCGGGCAGCCGGTAAAGCTCTCGATCAGCGCAACGAATCGCGGCGCATCGGAGGTGAATGTCACCGGCGTCACAATAGAAGGCTTCGACTCGCCCGGTGCGTGCAAACCCGGCTCGATCAGGAAAGATGGCGTCTATACCTGCAACGAAGACGCGCACGTTCCGAAGAATGCGAAACTAACGACTCCCTATTTTTCAGATCAGTATTGGAAGCATCCCTCCAACGCTGCGATCGATATTTTCGAACCCGGTGTCGAGTTCGGAATCCCCTTCCAGCCCACCCCTTTTCGCGTCACGTTCCATGTGAAAGCAGGCGCGGTTGAAGTAGCCAGGGAAGTCCCCGTTCAATATCGCTATGTGAAGGATATCTATACCGGCGACAAGCGGATGGAGCTGAACGTCGTACCCGCGCTCTCCGTGCGAATGACGCCGCCGCTCGCTATTTTCCCGCTCGCGTCCGCCGTATCGCGCGAAGTCCACGTCACGGTGACTAGCAGCTATAAAAATGCGGCGCAGGTCAGTGTCGCGCTGGAATTGCCGGCCGGATGGAAGGCCACTCCGGCAAGCGTTCCCATTCACTTCGAGCACGAGGATGAATCGTTATCGGCGCGTTTTCAAGTGACGCCGCCGTCGAATGCCAAAACCGGCGAATACATTCTGCGCGCAGTTGCAACCGGACCATCCCAGGAAAAGTACGTCAACGGCTACCAGGAAATCGAATATCCGCACGTCCAGCGCAGGCAGGTCATCAAGCCGGCCGAGACCACGCTCAAGGTGGTCGATGTAAAGGTGGCGCCCAACATCAGCGTCGGCTACCTCGTGGGTGTTGGCGATCAGGTTCCGCAAGCCATCGAACAGTTAGGTGCGAAGCTCTCCTTTATCGATCAGGATGAACTCTCCTGGGGCGATTTATCGAAGTACAACGTCATCGTGACTGGTGTGCGCGCCTATGAACGGCGAGGCGATCTGCGCGCCTATAATCACCGCCTGCTCGATTATGCGGAGCGCGGCGGCACCGTCATCGTCCAGTACAACAAGATGGAATTTAACCGCGCCGATTATGGTCCGTTTCCGGCCAAAGTCAGCGCCAATCGCGTGTGCGACGAACTGGTTCCCGTGAAAGTGCTGGTGCCAAATCACCCGGTCTTCAACTACCCCAATAAAATCGGCGCCGCAACCTGGGCCGGCTGGGTGCAGGAACGCGGCCTCTACTTCCTGGGCGAAAAAGATCCCAAGTATGTCGATCTGGTATCCATGACCGATTCATTTCCCGATAATCTCGGCGAAAAACTCGGCTCCTTCGTCGAAGGCAAAATCGGCAAAGGCCGCTGGATCTATCTCGGCCTCGGCTTGTGGCGTCAACTCCCGGCAGGAACCGACGGAGCCTACCAACTACTCGCAAATCTGCTCAGCTTATAACGGGCCAATTCACTACTGCTCAGCCAGAGCCTCCACCGGCGAGATCCGAGCCGCCCGCTGAGCCGGCAGCAAACACGCGACCAAAGAAACCACGCCGATAATGCCAGCCGCCGCGGCAATCGTCGCCACGTGAAGCGCTGGCACTTGAAACAGCAGCGTCCGCATCGCCGTGCCCATCAGCCACGCTCCCACGATCCCGAGCGTCGTGCCGGCCACCAGCAGCCGCAGCGCAAGAACCAGAAACTGTGCACGTATCTGATCCGGCCGCGCGCCCAATGCCATGCGCACGCCGATCTCGCGGCGGCGTTGCGCCACGGCGTAACTCAGCACGCCATACGTGCCCACCGCGATCAGCAGCAGCGCGATCAGCGAAAAAATACCCGCCAGCAGTGCCGGGGAGCGTTGCTCCATCAGGCTGTCCGCAATGCGCGTATCCATTGATCGGAGGTCGTTCACCGGCAGCTCCGGGTCGATTTGCCGAACCACCCCTTGCAGCGCCAGCCCCAGCGATTCCGGTGGCAAACTGGTGCGGACCACAATGAAAAGCCGGTCGTCCGTTCGCAACGCGTAAGGATAGTAAACCGCTCCTTGCGCCGTTTGATCGGTCAGTCCCGCTTGTTTCACCGCACCCACCACGCCGACCACGGTGAACGCCTGGGCATCGCTCGCCGCTTCGCTGCCCTCGAAAAGGCGTTGCCCTAGAGCGCTGGCATGCGGCCAGTAATACTGCGCGAAATCCTCGTCTACCACGCAAACCCGCGCTAACCGCCGGGAATCTTCCGCCGTCAGGAACCTTCCCTCCCGCAGCGCGAAGCCCATCGCGGCAAAGTAGTCGCCATCCACTCCATAAGAGTAATGTCCTCGCGGCGATTCGCTTGGCTGGAGAATGTGACCCTTCACTGTGGCGGCGCTTTTTCCGCTGTTCCCGCTCAACGGAACATTGTTGACCACTCCCGCAGCCGAAACTCCAGGTTGGCGCGATAGGTCCTGCAACAGCCTCTCATTGAATGCCAGCCGA
>JBEKPC010000163.1:0-11549 GCA_049521155.1 Bryobacteraceae bacterium | reverse complement strand
ATGCGTATGAGCAGGCGACGCATCATCGTCATGCGCCAGCGGCCACTCCGCCTTTACGCTAGCCGCTTCCACACGCGCGATCAGCCGCGCCAGTTCTTCCTCATCGGAATCGAAATCCAGATGCGGAACCTCTAAATCCAGGGCCACCGACGCTCCGTGCTCCCCTTTCGCCAGCGCAATCACCCGCGTTCCCAGGCACACCGCCTCGCGAGTATTGTGCGTCACGAACACCACGGTGGTTCCGCTCTCCCGCCACAGATTTTTCATTAGTCGCTGCATCCCGCGCCGGGTCCCGGGATCGAGCGCGCTGAACGCCTCGTCCATCAACAGCACCGGAGGCTTCATGATCAGCGCCTGCGCGATCGCCACCCTCTGCTGCATTCCGCCCGATAATTGATGCGGATACTTCTTCGCATCGCTCTCCTGCAAGCCGGTGTGGCGTAAATACCGCAGCGCCTCTTCCCGAAACTCGCGCCGCTTCCGCCATCCCAGCCCGAACATCACATTCTCGAGCACGGTTTTATCGGGAAACAACGAATATCGCTGCGGCACGTATCCGCAGGTTCGATCCGGCCTCGACCGCTCCCGCTCCTGGACCAGCACCCGCCCTTCCGTAGGGCGTTCCTCCGCCAGAATCAGCCGCAGCAGCGTCGATTTCCCGCACCCTGTCTCGCCGACAATTGAGACGAATTCCCCCGCCTCAATCTCCAGCTCGATCCCGTTCAAGATACGCCGCGCAGCGTATTCGACCACCGCGTTCTCGATCTTAATGCTCATTCTTGAAACCAGGGATGCAGCTTCTTATTGAGCGTGCTCATTCCTAAATCCACCGCGAACAGTAGCAGCGCCACCCACAGCACGTAAGGAAGAATCGTATCCATCCCCATGTGCCTCCGAAGCAGCGCGATGCGATACGCCAATCCGTCCGTCGACGCGATCATTTCCCCCGCGAACAGAAACAGCATCACCGCTTTCAGGTTCAGACGGATGCTATTCATCACCCGCGGCCAGATCTGTTTCAGTACGATGCGGTAGGTGATCGCGAAATCTCCCGCGCCCAGCGTGAATCCCTTCACAATTTGCTCGCGCGGAACGCTCTTCGCCAGATTCACCGTATCCAGAATGATCGTCGGCGCCACCCCGATCACGATCAGCATGATCTTCGACAGCTCATCGATCCCGAACGCGATAAACAAAATCGGCAGCAGCGACAGCGCGACAATCTTGTCGAAAAATTGAAAAAATCGCAGAAAAAACGCCCCGACATAAGGAAACATCGCCATGTGCAATCCCAGTAGCACGGCCGGAAATAACAGCGCGACGCTAATTAAAAATCGCCTCCCCGTGGCGATGGTATCGGTCATGAGCATACTCCGCCGATCCTCGCCCTCCGCCGGATTTTTCGCCGCATCCTGAAACGCTCGCGCCATTTGCGAAACCGTCGGCATCACCCGCTCATCCGGATTCTCACGATGCCGCGCCTGCGACGCATAAAAATACGCGGCAATCCCCGCCGCAAACAAAATCCACGACAGCACCCAAGCCGGAATCCTCGCAGGCTGCGCGTCAATTCGAAACATCGTCACCTCTGCTCCTGTGGGGCAGGTTGCCAACCTGCGGACCGATTGCCAATCGGTCCATCCGGGCGCAGCCCGGACGCAACGCTCATAACTTCCCCTGCGCCGCCATCTGCATGTACGCCGCATTGAATCGCAGCCGCACCCGGTCCGCCTTCCCCAGCACGCTGCCATCTGGAAACTGAATCGCCACATCGTCCGCCGACGCCGTCTTTTCCCCTAACAGCCCGTGGGAGAAACAAAACTTGCGCACCAGGTCCATCGTCTTCTTCACATCCGCGCCTGTCGTCTGTTCCACCGCCGACTTCGGTGTATAAAACATATGCGTCGTCGCCAGTTGCTCCTTATAAGAAGCCAGCGTATCCTGTGATCCCTCGGCCATCGACGTCAGCGCCTTATCCGCCGCCGGACCCGTCATTTGCCCCATCACCTCATACCACGCGCCGGCGATTGCCTTCGCGAATTTTTCCCCATCCGGCCGCTTCAACACTTCCGTCCGCACGACGAGAAGATCAAGAATTTCCCCCGGAATCTGCGACGAATTGAAAACAACCTTGACGTCCTTCGCTTTCGCGATCTGAGACACCATCGGCTTCCAAGTCACCACCACCTGCTTGCTGGGATTGGTCAGGAACGCCGACGCAATATCAGAATCCGACGTATTCAGGTACTTCACTTTTTTGCTGTCGAGCCCGTTCATCGCCATCCCGCGCTCGATCAGATACTGCGAAACCGTCTTCTCGACAATCAGCACCTGCTTGCCGGGAATCTGCGCCAGCGTCAGCCCGCCGCGCGTCATCACCGCGTCGTTCCCGTTCGAATAATCGCCCACAATAATTGCGCTGGTGTCCACGCCAGCCGCCGCCGGCATATCGAGCGCCTCCATATTCGTCATCGCGCAGGCGTCGATATTTTTCGCGACAAACGCATCCAGAGACGGCGCATAATCGAAGCGCTGCACCTTGATCGCGATGCCATATTTGTCGGCCCACTTCTTGAGAATCCCCGACTTCTGCATGTAGTAATAAGGATTCCAGCCGACGTAAACGCTCCAGCCGACAGTGAACGAAGGCTTCTCGGCGAAGGTAGCCGGTGCCAACACGGCAATGAAAATCAGGAGGCGGCCAAGTGACATGATGAGAAGTCGATCCATGCCACAAGGCAGGAGCGGCAACCTGGCCGATTAGATAGAGTTTAGCGCACTACTTTCTTTTTGCGAACTTCATCCCGGACCAATCCGCATCCACGGCGCAGATTTTATAGTCCACCAAGCCCACCGCCAGTCCGGCCTCTCGAACGTTGTTCTGGTTGAAGTCCACCTTGAACCGCCCAGCCTTCTTCGGATAGAGGATCCACAAGGAACACCCAGGCACCATCCGCGCCCCGGCAATCTCGAAGGCATGCATCAGGTCGCTGCTTGCCCTAACGAACCACAGCATCAGCTTCGTTTCCGCCGTCACCCGCGCTTGCCACTCCAAACCCTCCGGCACATCGCCCAGCAATTCGACGAACCCTGGCTCCGGTCCGATCAACACCGCCTTGACACCCGCCTTCAAATCGAGTTTCTTCGCCAGCGGCGACCCCGCGTAGCGCTGCATGTGCGGCGCCGGTTTCACCGTCACAGCCGGCGCCTTTTTCATAGCAGCCTTCACCGCGCGATCCGCCTTCGCCCAATCGGTGAAAACGGCGTCCGGCAGCTCCTCGCGAATCCGGGCAACTTTCTCGCCGGCCCCGCCCGCAAAGACAATAGGAATCCCGCGCAGAGCCTTGCTGTTCCGCAAAGCCACAGCAACCTCGCGCCCGTGCGAAGGCAACCGGTCCAGATCGATCAGAATCACCGCCGGAGGATCCTCGCGCAGCCGCGTAATCATCCCCGCCGGATTAAAAGGCGACGCGTCCACCGCAACCCCCGCCTTCTTCAGCCCCTCCGCCCGCTCCGCGGCGACCTCTTCCTTCCAGCAAACCAGCCGTACCCGACCCATTTGAATATTCTAGTGAACTACTGCATTTTTTGTGCTTTGGTGTGGCTCGCGCCTCCAGGCGCGCCGCGTCGACAGTCGTGTTTTGGATGCGCGGACCGATTGCCAATCGGTCCATCCGGGCGCAGCCCGGACACCTTGTGGGGCGGCGCCATGCGCTGCCAGCGATATATCTCTACCGAGCCGTGACCGCAGAGAGCGGTGTCTTCGTAGATATTTTCGCAAGCGTCGACGCTCTATTCCCCGCGCTTCGCCACCTGGAAATGACTCAACGTGTCGGCGTAATTCGAGATGCCCTTATACAACGCCTCCGCGATCTTCTGCCGATGCTCGGGCTTGCGCAGCAGCGCCTCATCGCCCGCATTGGTCAGGAAACCGATCTCCGCCAGCACGCTGGGCATGTTCGCGCCGATCAATACGATGAACGGAGCTTTCTTCAATCCCCGATTCTTCGCCCCCGTATTGCCCTTCGTCTCCAGAGTGCTCAGCGAGGATTGTAGACGGGTGGCAAACTCCCGCGACTCGTCAATCTTGTCCTTCAGTGCAATCTTTTCGAGCAAGTCTTTCAAATCGTGAATAGAGCTGCCGGACCCCGCATTTTCGCGCGCGGCAACGTCCAGCGCCGCTCTCGAAGTCGTGAAGTTCAGATAGTACATTTCAACGCCAGCCGCCGTTCGGATCGGCGACGAATTGGCGTGAATCGAGAGAAATAGATCCGCTTTGCGTTCGTTCGCAATATGCGTCCGCTCTTCAAGCCCGATGTAGGTGTCGTCGGAGCGCGTGTAAACCACCTCGCTCCCAAGCCGTTCTTCGATCAGCGCGCCCAGCCGCCGCGCCACATCCAGCACCACCTCTTTTTCATAGAGTCCGGAAGGCCCATGTGTGCCGACATCTCTGCCGCCGTGGCCCGGGTCGATCACCACGCGCCCCAGCTTCAGCCCCAACACGCGCGTCAGCGAGCGGTCGCCATTCGCATTCCGTCTGGCCGGCTCGGAAGTGCTGCCCGGCGTGATTTTTTCAACCTTCGCCTCCACCGGAAGGCTGGGCCCCGGATCAGGGATCGTGGTGACGGGAGGAGGCGGCAGAGAGCCTCTCATCGAAGACAAAGACGTGGCCGGAAGCTTCGTCGGCTTCGCCATCACCGCCATCGGCGGAGGCGGAATCAGTTCGGGATTCACCAACGGAGCGCTGGCATCGGCGCGCGCGATTTCAGTGTGCGGAGGCGGTTCGAATTTGCGCGGCTCCGGTTTCTTCTCGACCGCAGCCGCCGGCGCTGGAGTAGCGTCGTAGACCGCGATCGGGTGCTTCACCTCAGGCGGCACCGGAACCGGAGGAGCTGTTTCGATGTTCTTAGTCACCGCCGGTCTTGCCGTGCCCTTAGCGCGCAGCTCGATCATCAATCGGTCGGGACTCGTCAGTTGCGAAGCCGTAAAATCCGCCGGTTGTTCCAGATCGAGCACCACCCGCGTCACGCCCGGCTGCGTCTCGGCGATCCGGATCTGTTTCAGAATCCCGTCGCCCACCGGAATCGTGTGCAAGCCCCTCGCGATCATCTCCGGCTTGGCGCCTTCAATGTCGAAAAATAGCCGGTCCGGATTGGTCAGCCGTTCGGATTTGAATTTGAAATCCGCCGAAACATCGATGGCCACTCGCGTCAATTCGCCCAGAGACCAGAACCGTACGGCACTTACTTTATTGGTGGCGGCCTTCGAACTCGCGCCCAGGCACACCACGGCCGCAAGCAGGAAACTCCCGGTGAGTCTCGATCTATTGCGTGGTCTTGAGGTGCAGCCTGCCATTTTCGTCGATGAATGGTTCCACCGCGGCCGGCTTTGCCTCAGCCGGTTTCTCTTCCACTGTCGTCACTTCTGCCGGGGCCGGCTTCGCCGCGTCGGCCTCGCGCTTCGCTCCGGCGTAACGCTTCTCCACCTGGTAAACGTAATTCTGCGTCTCCGCGTAAGGGGGAATCGCATTATATTTATTCACCGATCCCGGCCCCGCATTGTAAGCCGCCAGCGCCAGCTTATCATCCTTATACAGGTCTTGCAGGTACTTCAGGTACTTCACGCCCGCCTCGATATTCTGCTCCGGATCGAAGCTGTTGCTCACCCCGAGCATGCGCGCCGTCGAAGGCGTCAACTGCATCAACCCCTCCGCGCCCTTGTTCGAAACCGCGTGGACGTTGTAATTGCTCTCTTGTTTAATAATCGAATGGACCAGCAGCGGATCCACGTCGTGAGCCTTGGCCGCCTTATCGACAATCGCGTTCAAATCGCCGTGTAACTGTGGGGAGGAGCCGTGAATCGCCACCGAGGAAACCATCACGCTGCGTACTAATTTCCCCGTGCGCGGATCGGTCCGCACAACTGTAGTCTTACGCACAACAGGCGCAGTCATGGCAGGGATCGACTCTGCGGCGCGACTGGGGGAGGCGGCCAGCATGGCAAAAGCCACTAAAAAACAAATATACACCCTTTTGTTCAATTCCACTATATGGCCTGACGTTGCTAATATCATCTCATGACTCACGCGGGGTTCGTTCTGGTCGGCGGAGCCAGCCGCCGCATGGGACGCGATAAAGCCCTCTTGCCGCTCAACGGAACGAGTATGGTCGAACAAATCGCCTCGATCGTCCGCCGTGCGGCCGGCAATGTGACTCTCATCGGCCCGGCCGATAAATACCGGCGCCTGGGTTTCTCCGTGGTTCCCGATGCCGTCGAAAATTGCGGCCCCCTCGGCGGCCTCTGGACCGCGCTTCGCCATACCCAAGCCGATTGGAATCTTCTCGTTGCCTGCGATATGCCGGACATTACCGAGGTTTTTCTCCAACAATTGCTCGACGCCGCCAAAACCTCTGACGCCGATTGCGTGGTGCCCGAAATCGACGGCAAAATTCATCCTCTTTGCGCCGTCTACCATCGCCGCGTGGCTGCCGCCGCGGAGTCGGCGATTCTCCATAAATTGTTCAAAATGCAAGATTTTATCGCTTCCCTTCGGACTTTCCGTTGGCCCGTTCCCGACCCCCGTCCTCTCCGTAACGTCAACACACAGTTGGAATATGAGTCATTACATTGAGTTCGAGCACATCTATAAGACGTTCGACCACCCCGTTTTAGTCGATGTCAATTTTCACGTGGATACCGGCGAAACGCTAGCCATCATCGGCCGCAGCGGCGTCGGTAAGTCCGTGACTCTGGGCCACATCATGGGATTCATCCAACCCGACGCCGGCCGTATCCACGTCGCCTACACCGATATGACCGATGAAACCGAAGCCGAATGGCGCCGCATCCGCAAGAAAGTAACCATGGTTTTTCAATCCGGCGCGTTGTTCGATTCGTTGACGGTGGGCGAAAATATCCTGTTTTCGCTCGAATTGCGTGAAGATTACGACGAAAAGAACAAGGAGGACGTGGTCCGCGGACTTCTGCAAATGGTTGATCTGCTTGACTATCGCGACGCCTATCCAGCCGATCTTTCGACCGGGCATAAGCGCGCCGTGGCGATCGCGCGGGCGCTGGCCGCACAGCCTGAATGTATCCTTTATGACGAGCCGACCACCATGGTCGATCCGATCATGGGCGACCATGTCGGCAACCTGATGCTGCGCCTCAAAACCCAATTGCGCCTTACGAGTGTTGTCGTTACGCACGATCTGGATTTAATGCGCAAGGTCGCCGACCGGGTGGTGTTCCTGTTCGAAGGCCGCGTAATTTACTTCGGGCCGGTCTCGGAACTCGAAAACTGCCCGCATCCGCACATTCAGGAGTTCCTCGCAATGGACCGCGTTTAAGGCTCGCTAAGGCCTCTTCCAGATCACTTTTTACCGCTTTAATGCCCATTTAAGGAACAGCGAAAGCGCCATCGCGAACCCGATTCCGATGACGACTCGCCGCACCACCGTTCTACCCAACCGCCGGGCCAAGTCCGCTCCACCCACCCCTCCGGCAATCGCTCCCGCCGCCATGATCAGCACATAAGGCCATTCCACCATGTGCGCAAATACGAAATAGATCGCCGCGACTCCGTTGATGCACAGCGCAAAGAAATTCTTCAATCCGTTCATCTGATGAATATCCGTGAGCCCTAAAATACCGAGCGCGGCCAGCATCAGAATGCCGATTCCGGCTCCGAAATAGCCGCCGTACAGCGCCACGAAGAATTGAAACAGGATCGCACCGGCCAGCCATTTCGTGGAGCGTTGACGCACTTCGCCGGTTTTGAATATGCGCTGCACGGTTTCCTGGACCATAAACAGAACAGTCGCGAACAGAATCAAAAAGGGCACCAGAGCGTCGAAAATCGACGGCGGAGTGAAACGTAGCAGCAGTGCGCCGGTGATGCCTCCGATCAAACTCGGAACGGTCAGGGCGAGCATGCGCCGGTCAGCCGTGCGAAGCTCCCGGCGGTATCCCCACATTCCGCCGAGGGAGCCCGGCCAGATCGCGACGGTGCTGGTGGCATTGGCGGCGACGGAGTTGAGCCCCAGCCAGATCAGCGTGGGGAAGGTGAGCAGAGTGCCGCCGCCGGCGACGGAATTAATCGCTCCGGCGGCGAAGGCGGAAGCGAATGCGGAGGAGCCGTGTAAAAGATCCATGCGGGCTGATAAGATTAAAGATTAACAGGAGAACCCTGGGAGGATGTTTGGCCACGCAGCCATTGCACAAGCAGCCATCGCAACTGATCGCTATCTATCCAGGATCCTTTGACCCGATCACGAACGGGCATCTGGATCTGATCGCGCGTGGCAGCCGGGTGGTAGAGCGGCTGATTGTGGCTGTTCTCAAGAACCAGTCGAAGACGGCGCTTTTCTCCGTCGAGGAGCGCGTGGAAATGGTTCAGGAAGTGGCCAGGCCGTATTCCAACGTCGAAGTCGGATCGTTTGACGGCTTGCTGGTGGAGTATGCGGCGGAGCGCGGCGCGAATCTGATTTTGCGCGGTATCCGCGCGGTTTCGGATTACGAATACGAACTGCAAATGGCGTTGATGAACCGCCGTTTGCGGCCGGAAGTGGAGACGGCTTTCCTGATGGCGGGCGAAGCGTACTCGTTTTTGAGTTCGAACCTGGTGAAGGAAGTGGTTTCTTTGGGCGGCGATGTTGCGGGTCTGGTCCCGCCGACGGTGGAGACCCGGTTGAAGGCTAAATTCAGACGGAAGAAATAAGACTATGCAAACCTTACAAGCGCTGGCAGAGAGAATTTCGACGATTAGCGTCTCCTCGACGATGAAGGTAGCGGCGGACGCAGAAAAGCTTCGCCGAGGAGGCGTGGATGTGGTGGATTTTGGCGCCGGAGAGCCGGATTTTCCCACTCCCGACAACATCAAGCGCGCCGGCATCGATGCGATCGGCCATAACTTCACCAAGTACACCAATGCAGCCGGCACCCTGGAGTTGAAACAGGCCATGTGCGACCGTCACCGGGTGGACTACGGGACTTCCTACGCGGCCAATGAATGCGTGGTCACGGTGGGCGGCAAGCACGCCATCTTCAACCTGATGCAGGCGCTGGTCGAACCGGGCGACGAAGTGGTGATCCCAGTGCCCTACTGGGTGACCTATAAGGACGTCGTGAACTACGCCGGCGGCAAGTGCGTTTTCGTCGATACCGACGAGAACGAGGGCTTCGACCTCCGCGCGTCCATGATCGAGCGCGCGCTGACGCCGAAGACGAAGATGATTCTCATTAACTCGCCCTCGAATCCCAGCGGTGCGGTGTTTGCGTGGCCGGAGCTGGAAAAAATCTTCGCCCTGGCCAAGGACCGCGGCATCTGGCTGCTGACCGACGAGTGCTATCACCGATTTCTCTACGACAGCGCGCCGGTCTCGATCGCGTCTCTACCGGGCGCGAAGGAGACAGTCGTAGTGGCTGGTTCGCTCTCGAAAACCTATGCCATGACCGGCTGGCGCATCGGATTCGTATTGGGGCCGGCAGCGGTGGCGAATGGGATCACGAAGCTACAATCGCATTCGACTTCGAATCCTACTTCGATCGCGCAAAAGGCCGCGCTCGAAGCTCTGAACGGGCCGCAGGATTCGGTCAAAATCATGCTGGCGGAATATAAAATCAGGCGCGACTATGTGATTGACCGGCTGCGGGCGATGCCGGGCGTCAAGACGCAAGTGCCGCAGGGGGCGTTTTATGCCTATCCGAACGTTAGCGCGGCGTATACCGGCGGAATCACGAACTCGCTTCAGTTCGCCGAAAGGCTGCTGGCGGAAGAGTATGTCGCGGTCGTGCCGGGCGAGGCGTTCGGCACCAACGAGCATATTCGCATCTCCTACGCGACATCGATGGAGGAACTGAAGAAAGGGCTCGACCGGCTGGGGAGTTTTGTGGCTGCGCGGGTGTGAGGGTCTATCCCTCTCTGATAGTAGGGGCGCGAGTTGGAGCGTTTATCCCCTCCCTGACGGTCAGGGTTCGTTGGGGGGGGGCGCGGACGGTCGGGAGCCGGTGGGGACTTAGCGCTGCGGCCGCCGCGATCGGGTGCTGATTGAGACCGAACCCTGACCGTCAGGGAGGGGATTCTTCTTATGATCAAGCTAACTCCCAGCTTTAAAGAAAAAGTCTGGGGTTCGACCCGCCTCGAACCCTTTTTCCCTAACTCCCAAAATAAGATAGGCGAGGTTTGGTTTGAAGGGGTCGACCATCTTCCTCTGCTCGTCAAATTTCTCTTCACCACGGAAAAGCTCTCGGTACAGGTCCATCCGGCGGACGCTTACGCACGGATTCATCATAATTCCCGTGGAAAAACCGAGATGTGGCATGTGCTTGCCGCGGAGCCGGGGGCACAAATCGCAGCCGGCTTTCGGGAAACCATCACGCCGCGGCGTTTGCGGGAAGCATCGCTTTCGGGCGAAATCGAAAATCTGCTGCAATGGCACGACGCCGCACCGGGCGATACTTTCTATATTCCCGCCGGCACAGTCCACGCGATTGGCGCGGGATTAACGCTTTGTGAAATTCAGCAACATTCCGATGTCACTTACCGTCTACATGATTACGGAAGGCCGCGCGAATTACACCTCGATCGAGCAGTTGAAGTCAGCCATTTAGGTCCCCATTTAGCCCGCCAAAAGACCACTCCCCATGACTCAAGCGAGTTGCTTGTTTCCAGTCCCTACTTCACCACATCCAAGTGGTGCATCTCTAATACAACCAAGTATTTACCCCCTTCCGAGACAATGCGGCACCTGATTCTCCTGGAGGGTTCCGGTACCTTGGCCGGCCGGCCTACCAAAGCCGGCGATGTATGGTATCTGGAAGCAGGAGTAGGAGAAATCATATTTTCCGGCGATGCCGTTTTCTTACAAATCCTGCCATAAGGCAGTATTGACATCGCCGCAAATGTGAGTAATCTAGGGGTAATTGCAATTGCTTCGGCAATTAATTGCGGCATGGGTCGCTGCGAATTCATGGATTGTCACGGGGTTGTCTTTTAAAAAACGGGGCTTTGTCTTTTGAAGATTGATATTGCGGGCCGCGGGCTCGCACGGCCGAATCTCGAAATATTACTAGTTGGGGGTTATTGAATGACACATAGCTTAGCGGGCAGAGCGCTTGCCATATTCGCGCTGCTCGCCATTTTTACTTTTTCGGGCACGCCATTGGCGGCCCAATCTTTGACCACCGGTGACGTGGCGGGAGTGGTCACGGATCCAACCGGGGCGACGATTCCGGGCGCGGACGTGAGACTGACCAGCCTCGATACCGGCTCCGCGCAATCGACCACGACCAACGTGCAAGGCTACTATCGTTTCACGCTGGTGAAGCCGAATCGCTATAAGATTACGGTGACCAAGAGCGGTTTCGAGACGGTGGAAACGGCGCTGGTGGTTTCGGTGGGCCAGCTTGTGACGGGGAATGTGAGCCTCAAAGTGGGCCAATCCTCCCAAACGGTCGAGGTGACGGAAGCTCCGCCGCTGTTGAGCACGGATGCCAGCAACAGCACGGCCTTCGCGGCGACGGAAGTGGCGGATCTGCCGGCGGCGGGC
>JBEKPC010000162.1:0-11653 GCA_049521155.1 Bryobacteraceae bacterium | reverse complement strand
GTCGTCCTCTTCACCGCGACCTTCGTCATGCATCAATTCCCTGAGCATCGCTCACTCAGTGCCGCCGCCAAAGCCCTCCTCGGCGTGACGTTCTTACAAGTAATGTTAGGCGTAGCCGCTTATTACACCCGTTTGCAAGCTGCCCAGCAGCCGCTTGCGATGGTTCTCACCACCGTCGCCCATGTCGCCACCGGAGGCCTCACCTTGGCTGCCAGCGTGATTCTGGCCATTCAGATTCTGCGCAATGTCCGTGCCCACGGCACTCTGCCCGCGCATCAGGTGGTGACTTCTTAATGGGCCGTTATCTCGAACTGACCAAGCCCCGGATCACCTGCTTCATCCTGATGAGCACGGCGATCGGCTTCGTGTGCGGCATGAACGCCGGATTGCAATCTTGGACTTGGCTCACTCTGTTGCATACCCTGGTCGGCACCGCGCTGATCGCCAGCGGCACCGCCGCGCTCAATCAATGGTATGAACGCGAGGCCGACGCCAAAATGGACCGTACCAGCGCCCGCCCTATTCCTTCCGGACGCGTCACCGGTCCTCATGCCTTGCTGTTCGGAATCGTTCTTTCCATCGCCGGATTTGTCGACCTGTGGCTCGGCGCGAACCTGCTCACCGCCTTGCTCGGATTATTCACCCTGGCCAGCTATTTGTTTCTTTATACGCCGATGAAGCAGCGCTCGCCGCACTCGACAACGCTCGGCGCGATACCCGGCGCCATGCCTCCGCTCATTGGCTTCGCCGCCGCTAGCGGTATCCTCAACTGGAACGCCTGGATTCTTTACGCCATCCTGTTCCTCTGGCAGTTCCCGCACTTTTACGCCATCGCCTGGATGTACCGCGCCGATTACGCCCGCGCCGGCATCCGCATGCTTCCCATCGTCGAACCGGACGGCGAATCCACCTCACGGCAGATGCTCTACTTCTCCCTCGCTCTGCTCCCGATCAGCCTGCTTCCGAAATTTTTCGCCATGGCGGGAAATGTTTATCTCGTCGGAGCCCTGGTGCTGGGCCTCATTTACGTCTATGCCAGCCTGCGCTCCGTGCTCGATCATTCCCTTGTTCGCGCGCGCCAGGTATTATTCGCCAGCGTCATCTATCTCCCGTTTTTATATGGCCTCCTGCTCCTGGATCGCACTCGGTCTTAGTGTTCTCGCGCTTGCCGGCTGCACCGCCAGCGCCGGGCTGCCCTCTTATGGCGTGGTCCCGGATTTTGCCCTCACCGATCAATCCGGCCAACCGTTTCTCAGCGCCAACGCATTGCGCGGAAAGGTCTGGATCGCCGATTTTATCTTTACCAACTGCCCCGGACCCTGCCCCCGGATGAGCGCGCAAATGCGCCAGGTCGATAACGCTCTCCACGATGTCAAGTTCGTTTCCTTCACCGTGGACCCCGCCCGCGACACTCCCGAAGTGCTCCAGAAGTACGCCCAACGCTATCAAGCCGAGCCCGGCACCTGGTATTTCCTCACCGGTTCGCAAGCGGATCTTCACAATCTCGCCAGGAACGTCTTCATGCTCGGCGATGTCAACGGCGATTTGCAGCATTCCACCCGCTTCGTGCTGATCGACAAACAATCGCGCGTGCGCGGATACTATCTCACCTCCGATGAGGACGCCATTCCACGCGTCATCGCCGACGCCAAACAAGTTTCGAAGGAGCGCTTCTGACCGTTCACGATCTGCCCACTTTAAACGCCGTCCTCAACGGCACCGCCGCAATTCTGCTCGCCATCGGCTACGCGCTCATTCGTAACGGCAAGCGGAATGCGCATCATTGGGTGATGATCGCCGCCTTCTGCACCTCGATCGTCTTCCTGATTTCGTATTTGACCTATCACGCGCAAATAGGATCGAAGCACTACACCGGCCCGATCCCCGCCGTCTATTTCACCATCCTCATTTCCCATACCCTGCTGGCCGTAACCGTGCCTGTGCTCGCCATCATGACCCTGCGCCGCGCCTTAAAAGGCGAATTCGCCCGTCATCGCAAGCTCGCTAAATGGACCTGGCCAATCTGGATGTACGTCAGCGTCACCGGTGTAATCGTCTACCTGATGCTCTATCAGTTCTGACTGCAACCACACCCCTCTAAAAAACGTCTACAATTTAGTAGGTGACTTCCATGCGATTCATCCTCATGTCTGCGCTCTTGACCGCGTCTCTTTTCGCCCAGCACCGGGGCGGCAGCGTAGCTCCGGCGCCTCGGCCACGCCCTGCGCCTCCCATCTCCTACCGGCCCTACTATCCCACCCGCGTGGTCGCCCCCTATCCGATTTTTGTCGGCGGCTATTATTCCGGCTACGCCCCCGCCGCTGGTTATGACAACGGCTACACGGATCAAGCGCCGGTAGCAGTCGTCAACCAGGATTTTCGCCCCGATGGCGGGAATCAGCAGATCGTCGATTATTCCGCCCTCCCTGTGCCGGAAGCCACCGACGATAGTACGCTCAAAGACGACCAGCCGACCATCTTTCTGATCGCCCTGACCGATCATACGGTCGTAGCCGCGATCGCCTACTGGGTGGACGGCGATACCCTCCACTGGGTCAGCCGCGAAGCCCAGCAAAACCACATGTCGCTTTCTCTGGTAGACCGCGACTTCTCAAAGCAGCTCAACGACGAACGTCACGTAGAATTCAAACTCCCAGCCCCAAAATAAAATCTCTCTCCGCCGAGTAAGCCTGCGGACAGCAGCATATCTTTTTTTTATACCTTTACAGCCGCCCACTCAACTTGGCCTTTCGTCCTCCACCGAACCGCCATGCGTAAGCATGCGGATAAATCTCAAAAATGGACCAATAACTCCCTTTTTGTCTTACCTTTACAATTTTCACTCAACGCATCCTCCTCGCTCCTCGTATATCCTCAGTGCAGAAGGACTTCGATCATCGGGCTCTTTTGACAGTTTTTTTGCTAGTCCTGAGCTTTCGGAAATACCAGATGCGCGAGTCCGACCAACACGCGATCATAACCCGGATCCCCATGCGAGAGATTTCCGATCCACTAGCGGCCACGAAAGCCGAAGTGTGTCTATATGACCCTTCAGACCAAACTGCCCCTCTTGGGTTCGTTTCGTATTTTCGAGTATGTATCTGCCTGGCGCTTCAGACCAAACTGCCCTCGTGGGTTCGTTCCGTATTTTCGAGTATGTATCTACCTGGCCCTTCAGACCAAACTGCCCTCGTGGGTTCGTTCCGTATTTTCGAGTATGTATCTGCCTCGCGATTCAGACCAAACTGCCCTCGTGGGTTCGTTTCGTATTTTCGAGCGTGTGTGCAATCCCTGGTAGGGCGGTCCCCCTGGACCGCGGCCGACGCCCTCGTCGGCTCTTTTTTCTTAGAGCCTTGTGGAGCCGCCCTTTCAGACGGCTCTTCTTCTTTCCACCGAACAAATCCCCACCATTCGCGTACAGTGTAGGCATGGACCGTCTATTCCAGGACCTGATCGTCTCCTTCCGCCGTCTGCGCAGCAGCCCCGGATTCACTGTCGCCGCGATTCTGACGCTCGCCCTCGGCATCGGCGCCAACACCACCATTTTCTCGCTCGTCAACGCCGTGGTCTTCCGGCCCTTCGGCGTCCAGAACCAGAACGAGCTGGTGTTTTTCAACATGAAAACGGCCCAAGCAGAATTCCCCGCCACCTCCTACCTGGATTATCTGGATTATCGCGACCGCAATACCGTTCTCACCGGCCTCGCCATGTACCGCATCGTGCCCTTGAATATGAGCCGCGGAGCAGGCGAGAATTCCCGCCTCTGGGGATATGAGGTCTCTGGAAACTACTTCGACCTGCTCGGCGTCAAGCCCATCCGCGGGCGCGTGCTCCATCCCGAGGACGACGTGCATCGCGGCGGCCACCCGCTCGCCGTCATCACTTATAACTGCTGGCAGCGCCGTTTCGCCGGCGACCCCGATATCGCCGGAAAGAAAGTAAAAGTGAACGGCCTCGATTACACCGTCCTCGGTGTGACCCCCGCCGGATTCGTCGGCACGGAGCTCATCTTCACCCCCGAAGTCTTTGTTCCCGTTTCGATGGCCGCGCAGTTGGAGGGATATAACTGGCTCGATCACCGCGGCGATGGCAATGGTTGGTCCATCGGCCGTCTCAAGCCCGGCGTTTCGATGAAAGCTGCCGAATCCGCCATCAACGTCATTGCGAAGCAGCTTGGCCAGACGTATCCGGATATCGACGGCGGTATTTCCATCGTGCTCTCGAAGCCGGGAATGGCCGGCACTTACCTGCGCGGAGCCATCACCGGATTCTCCGCCGTCCTGATGGTGGTCGCGGGCATGGTCCTGTTGATCGCTTGCGTGAACCTCGCCAGTCTGCTGCTGGCCCGCGCCGCCGACCGCCGCAAAGATACCGCTATCCGCCTCGCCTTAGGCGCCAGCCGCTATAATCTCATCCGCCAGCTCCTCACGGAGAGCGTGGTGTTGGCCGCGGCCGGAGGAACGGCCGGAATTTTGCTCGCCTTCTGGCTCACTGATCTGGTCAATGCCTGGACGCCTCCCATCGATGTCCCAGTCATTCCTCACGTCTCGATCGATCTTCGCGTGATGCTGTTCGCCGCCGCAATTTCCCTCTTCACCGGCCTCTTGTTCGGCTTGGTGCCCGCGCTCCAATCCACTCGCGCCACTCTTGCCGGAGCCATGCGCAACGACGCGCCTTCGGATAAGCTTCGCCGCATTAGCCTGCGCGATATTCTCGTCACCAGCCAAGTGGCGCTGTCTGTCGTGCTGCTCATCGGCAGTGTTTTGGTCGTGCGCAGTTTGCAGCACGCCCTCAGCCTCCATCTGGGATTCCAGCCGCAACACGCCGCCGTCGTCTCTTTCGATGTCGGTTTGCAGGGTTACGATGAAGAGCGTGGCCGCGAATTTCAGCGCCGCCTGCTCGATAAGGTCCGCTCCATGCCGGGAATCGAGTCGGCTGGATTGGTCGACGGATTGCCGCTCACTCTGAGCATCTCCAATAGCTCGGTCTATTTGGAAGGCAAGCCGGAGGCGCGCCCAGGCGACGTGCCCATGGCGAACTGGTACGTGGTTTCTCCGGGCTATATTTCCGCGATGCAAACCCGGCTGATCAGCGGCCGCGACCTCGATGCGCGCGATAAGAAGGACGCGCCACAGGTGGTGCTGGTGAACGAGGCGTTCGCGCGCCAGCTCCTGCCCGGCCAGGACGCGGTCGGCAAGCGATTCCGCCAGGGTAAAGCCACCAGCGGCCCCTGGATCCAGATTGCCGGCGTGGTTGAGGACGGAAAATACCGCTCGCTCGGCGAATCCCCCTCGCCCACCGTTTTTCAGGATATAGAGCAGAGCTGGCGCAGCAATACCACGTTGGTCGCGCGCTCCCCCATGCCGGAAGCGGAAACCGTCCGCCAGTTACGGCGCGCCATCGGCGAACTGGACCCTGCGCTCACCATCTACGAAGCCAACAGCCTGACTAATGAACTCGCCTTGGCTCTATTCCCGGCCCGTCTGGTGGCCGTCGTGCTGGCTTCGTTCGGATTGCTGGCCGTAGTGCTGGCCGCGACCGGCGTCTACGGGATCATGGCCTACGCGGTATCAAGAAGAACCCGTGAAATCGGCATCCGCATGGCCCTCGGCGCCGCTCCCTCGCAAGTCCTGCGGGTGGTATTGCTGCGAACCGGGGTGCTGCTGGCGATCGGTACAGCAATCGGCTTGGCGATGGCATTCGCCGGCGGACAATTTTTCGGCCAGATCCTCTACGGAGTCAGCCCCCACGACCCGTTCACCTACGCATCCGCGATCGTCCTGATGGCCGTGGTGGCATTTGTGGCGTGCTGGGTCCCGGCGCGGCGCGCCATCAACGTAGATCCGCTCACAGCGCTGCGCACGGAATGAGATAATCCCACCATGACCCATGACCTGGTAACAGCCGCCTTCAGTTTCGAAGGCTACAGAATCACGCGCAATTTAGGAATGGTCCGCGGCATCATCGTAAGATCACGCTCCATCTTCGGCACAATAGGCGCAGGCTTCCAAACAATCGTCGGCGGCAATATAACATTGCTCAGCCAACTCTGCGAGAAGACCCGCGGGGATGCGTATGAACTAATGATCCAGCACGCGACGGAAATGGGCGCGAACGCAATCATCGGATGCCGGTACGACGCGACCGAAGTGATGCAGGGAGTGACGGAAGTACTGTGTTACGGGACTGCGGTGGTGGTCGAGAAGATCGTTTGATCAAGGCGATGAAATGTGCCGTTGTGTCTACTACTGGAGAGAAGAGGCGCGAAATCCCCGACCCGCAAATAAAGGATGCGGCTTATCAGTACGACCAGGCACGACGCGTACTGCTTGCTCAGGGAGCAGGCTCAGGAGTGCTGCTTCCGCTGTTAAATTGCTCCACCATGGCGATCGAACTGTGCTTGAAGTCATTGTCTGCAGAAAAGGTTCTCGTTCCCGTTGGACGCTCCGGATGGTCTAAGGTTCGCGCCAATCCGAAGTGGGGACATGGACTCAAGAAGCTCTTGCGCGCTATCCCAAACGAGTACCGCAAGCCGCTTGAGCGCGAGTTTCACGAACGTCTTTCAATTGAGCTCAAGACCGCACTTGGTAATTATGAGCAACTGTTTGAGGAATCGCGTTATCCCTTCGAGCGGAGCGTCGATGTATCGCGCTATCCGGTCGGGATGTTGATGATGGTCTCGGAATTCCTTTGCGACTACATCTCACGTCTAACGCCCATTGAGCGAATCGAGGGAGGCAAAGCAAGTCGCGCCTACTCACCTTCGGACATCCAGAAATTCCAGGCTAAAAAGCTTGCTCTCCTTGAACATCTAGACAAAGTATAATCGCCTCACAAATTCTCTCCATCAACACATCGAGAGACTTCGCCTGCGTCTGGCAACCGTGGAGTTCAGGAACCGACGCGACCTTGAATCCTTCTTCGTCGCGCTAGATCAAGATATCGAAGGTTCGCTCCGTAGCCTGCCTGCTCCACGAAAAACCGCTCCCTATGGTCACGGCTCGGTAGCTACTGAGCCGTGACCGCAGGGAGCGGTTAATTTCAGATTCACAAAGCCACGAGCGCATTCTGACTCCTGACTTCTGACTCCTTCTTCTTCAGCTCTTTGCCGTCTCTTCCTTCTTGAGCTTCTCCCGCTGCTCTTTCAGGATCGCCTTGCGGCTCAGCTTGATTTTGTTGCCTTCCAGCGCCAGAACCTTTACCAGAATCTGATCGCCTTCATTCAACTCATCGCGCACCTGTTTGATTCGGCTTTCCGAGATTTCGCTGATGTGCAGCAGGCCGTCGGTGCCGGGGAAAATCTCGACAAATGCGCCGAAATCGACGATTCTCACCACTTTGCCCAAGTACGTTTTGCCTACTTCCGCCACCGCGCAAATGTCGGTCACCATCTGGATCGCACGGTCTGCCGCCGCTCCGTCGGAGGAGTAAATCTTCACGCTGCCATCGTCCTCGACATCGATTTTGCAACCGGTCTGTTCGACGATTCCGCGGATCACTTTGCCGCCCGGTCCGATCAGCTCGCGAATCTTGTCGGTCGGAATCTTCAGGCTGAAAATGCGCGGCGCATAAGGCGACATCGTCGAGCGAGGCTCGCCCAGCACGGCGTTCATCTTGTCCAAGATATGAAGTCGGGCCTTGCGGGCCTGCTCCAAAGCTTCGGTCATGATGGCATGCGTCACGTTCGGGACTTTGATGTCCATCTGCAACGCTGTGATGCCGTCTTTGGTGCCGGCGACTTTGAAATCCATGTCGCCGTAATGATCTTCCGCGCCCGCAATATCGGTCAGAACCGCGTAATCTTTGCCTTCGAGCACTAGGCCCATCGCGATTCCAGCGACCGGAGCCGACAGCGGCACACCAGCGTCCATCAGCGACAGCGTCGCGCCGCAGACCGACGCCATTGAGCTCGAACCGTTCGATTCCAGAATGTCGCTCACGATTCGCATCGTGTAAGGGAACGCTTTATCGTCCGGAATCACTGCCGACAAGGCGCGTTCGGCCAGTGCGCCGTGCCCGATTTCGCGACGGCCCGCGCCGCGCATGAACCCGACTTCGCCGACGCTGAACGGCGGGAAATTGTAGTGCAGCATGAAGCGCTTCGACGATTCGGTGGAATCGAGCAGCTCAATTCTCTGCTCGTCATCTTTGGTGCCGAGCGTCGCGGTCACCAGCGCTTGCGTCTCGCCGCGGGTGAACAAGCTCGATCCGTGCGTGCGCGGCAGGATGCCCACTTCGACGTCGATCTTCCGAACCTGGTCGAATTTGCGACCATCCGGACGGCGCCTGTTCTTCAACATCTCGTCGCGGAAAATCCGCTCCTTCAACGCGTCGAACACCTTGCCCGCTTCCGGTTTCTGCTCATCGGTGAGGGTTTCGATGGTCTTCTTCTTGCACGCGTCGATGCGGCGGTAGCTGTCGATTTTTTCGTACTTCTCGGTGTTCATCGCGTCTGTTAACTCGACGCGCGCGGCGGTGGAAATCTGCTCGTACAGCTCTTTATTAAGTTCCGGCGATTTGAACTCACGCTTGGTTTTGCCGACTTTCTTCACCAGTTCGCGGATCGCCGTGGCAATCTTCTTGCAGCAGTCGTGGCCGAACTCGATGGCGTCCAGAATTTCGGCTTCCGAAGCCTGTTGCGCGCCCGATTCCACCATCACGATGCCGCCTTCAGTTCCGGCGACGACGATGTTGACCTTCGATGCTTTCGTCTCTTCGTAGGTCGGATTCGCGACCAGCTTGCCGTCGACCATCCCCACGCGAACGCCGCCCAGCACATGCTCGAACGGAATGTCGGAGATCGCGAGCGATGCGCCCGCGCCGACAATGGCGAGCGTTGAGGGATCGCGTGTCGGATCGGCCGACAGGACCATGCCGATCACCTGCGTCTCATGCGAATAACCCTCGGGGAACAGCGGACGGATGGGACGATCGATCAGGCGGCTGGTGAGAACTTCCTTCTCCGTGGGCCGTCCTTCACGCTTAATAAAGCCGCCCGGAAAACGCCCGGCGGAGTAGGTGTACTCGCGGTAGTCGACAGTGAGCGGGAAAAAGCTGGCGTTGACTTTGGGATTCTCGGCCGTACAGGCGGTCACCAGGACCACCGACTCGCCCGAGCGGATAATCACCGCCCCATTGGCCTGTTTGGCCATCTTCCCGGTCTCGATCGTAATGATCCGCCCACCGAGGTCTACTTCAACCGAATGCAACATGTTTCACATCTTCCTTTAATCAAAATCCGGCCGCGGCCATCAATGGACGCGACCAGCCTGCTTGACTAAGTGGAGACTGGAGTGAGGTTCTGCGGGAGCCCGGTCACCTGGACCAGGATCGAGAATCGTAACCCGAATAAAATTAGTGGCGGATTCCAAGGCTCGTAATCAGAGTCTTGTAGCGCTCCGGGCTGCGGCTGCGCAAATAACCCAGCAGACTACGGCGACGCGATACCATCAGCAGCAGACCTCTGCGCGAATGGTGATCCTTCTTATGCGTCTTGAAATGCTCCGTCAGCTCGGCAATCCGTCGGCTCAGGATAGCAACCTGAACTTCTGGCGAGCCGGTATCCGTCTTATGGACCCGGAACTTCGATATAACGTTTAATTTAGCTTCACCCGCCAGTGCCATTCGGAAAACGAAACTCCTCGTCTTTTCTTAATCGATTTGTACAGGATCAGGATAGCACAGATCGCAAGAAGTTAGGATTGGATGACTATCGCTGAGTCCGGACGACGCCTAAAACATCGTCCCAGGTGTAGCGCGGTTCTCTCATCTTCCGAATATAGGCGACGGGGTCCTTCATGTCCTCGCGATTCTTCCACATGCCAAAGGCCGGATGATCTGAAGGCTTGCCGCAAGGTGTCGCAACGACTGGGATCTTCTTGGGGCCGTCTTTCTTGTGCACGCACTATTATACGATGGACGACACACCGGTCGACCTCGGATCTCATTCGCTGGCAGGCGATGTCGTCGTGATTGCCGCCGAGTTTGATCGTATGTCTAAAGACGGTCGCATCTCCGCGCCCTAACCTGAGCGCCCAGGAGGCTCTGGTGGCTGTACATCCTAGTTGCGGGCATTGTGGACACGGCGGAGGCTGTCTTTAGGGGTCCGGTGACGCTTTTTCCAGTTCGCTGTATGTTAGTCTGATTCTTTCATGACCGCAGCCGCGACCCCGCTGAAGACTACTCCGCTCAATGAGACCCATCGCCAGTGCAGCGCGAAGATGGTTGATTTTGGCGGGTGGGATATGCCGGTGCAGTACTCCGGCTTGCTCGATGAGCATCGCACCGTGCGCACTGCCGTCGGGTTGTTCGATGTCAGCCATATGGGCGAGATCGAGGTGCGCGGGCCGGAGGCGCTGAAGCTGGTCAACTACGTCGCGACCAACGACGCGTCGAAATTGATCGTCGGGCAGGCACAGTACTCGGGGTTGCTTTATGAGCACGGCGGATTCGTGGACGATATTCTGGTTCATAAAGTTGCTGACGATCATTATTTTCTGTGCGTGAATGCGTCGAATCAGGACAAGGACTTCGAGCACATCGCGGCCCATAATTCGTTCGATTGCGCGGTCGAAAATGCCGGGGAACGCTATGCGCAGATCGCGGTGCAAGGTCCGCGCGGGCTCGCGACGCTCCAGAAGCTGACCGAGGTCGAGCTCGCGCCGATCGCATATTATCACTTCAAAGATGGGGACGTTTCGGGCACGGCGGCGCGGATCGCGCGCACCGGATACACGGGCGAAGACGGCTTCGAAATTTACATCGCGCCGGAGCAGGCTCCGCGCATTTGGAATGAGCTTCTCGTCGCGGGCGAGGAGTTCGGGATCAAACCGGCGGGGCTGGGCGCGCGAAACACTCTGCGCCTCGAAGCGAAGATGGCGCTTTACGGGCATGAGATCGGCGCCAGCATAACGCCTTGGGAGGCGGATCTGGCATGGATCGTGAAGCTCAAAAAGGGCGATTTTATTGGTCGCGACGCGCTGGTGAAACAAAAAGAAGACGGTGTCACACGCAAGTTAATTGGATTTGAGATGCTGGGACGCGGCATTGGCCGCGATGGATACGAAGTGCATGTCGATGGCGCTCCAGCGGGGTGGGTCACCAGTGGGGGACCGGCTCCGACGCTCAACAAAAACATCGGACTTTGTTATCTGCCTTTGGCGCAGGCTGAAATTGGACGGACCATCCACGTGATGGTTCGCAATCAGCCGGTGGAGGCGGTGACGGTCCCCACACCTTTCTATAAGAGGGAAAAATGACATACCCAGAGAACTTCCGTTACACGAAAGAACATGAATGGGTGCTCGTCGAAGGCGATACCGGCACGATCGGCATCTCGTTCCACGCGCAAAAAGAGTTGGGCGATATCGTTTACGTCGATTTGCCGAAGGTGGGCGCGACGGCCGAGAAAGGGAAAACGATCGGCTCGGTTGAATCGGTGAAAGCGGTGAGCGATATTTTCGCACCGGTTTCAGGCGAAGTGATCGCCGCGAACGAACTGCTGACGACGTCGCCAGAGAAACTGAATGAGGATCCGCATGGCGCGGCGTGGTTGTTTAAAGTGAAGTTGTCGGCTCCGGATGAGGTGAAAGAGTTGATGAGCGCGGCGGATTATGCGGCTTACGCGGGGGATGAATAGGGCTGGAGGCACGTG
>JBEKPC010000161.1:0-11684 GCA_049521155.1 Bryobacteraceae bacterium | reverse complement strand
TCGGCTGCGCCATGGCGGAAGCCGCGCGCCAGCGTACCGGCTCGACTTACGCAATCTCCGTAACCGGGGAAGCGGGACCCGAAAGCGCCAGTGGAGCGCCCGTCGGCACCGTGATCCTCGCCGTTGCCGCCCCTGATCGCCCTACCGAAATTCGCCGCCTCCAACTCCCCGGCGACCGCACCCGCGTCCGAACCTTCGCTGCCCAGGCCGCACTCGATTTTCTCCGCCGCACGCTCAGTTCGTAAACTACGGCAGGAGAAAACACCTGCCCCACCTAACATGCAAAGTTGATTTGGTTGGCCAGGTGGCGCAGGCGGTTCCGCCTGCGAGAGGGTTGGGATATTTGCAACTATCTTGCAAATGGAGCTATCCTGATTCACCAGCCTTATGCGATTTCAACATTTTCTCCTGGCCGCCTCTCTCCTGATCGCGCCCGCCACCGCGCAAACCAAGAAAGCGAAGCCCACGTCGGCCGAAGCTGCGCCCGCACCGCAGAAGCTCGATGAGGAGTACACGAAACTAATCAAGCAGTATCTGCAAGACTCGCGCGTCACAACCGAGCTTGTCGATCACATGCCCGCCTCCGACACCGTTCCGTCGCCCCTTAAATTTTTCGGCCGCATCCCCGGCACTCCCGGCGAGCTCACCTATTCGAAGGACATCAATCGCTATTACGAGGAGCTGGCCCGCGTCTCCCCGCGCGCCAAATTCTGGAAGGTCGGTCAGTCCGAGGAAGGCCGCGACCAGGTCGTGCTCGCCATCGCCGACGAAGAAACCATCAAGTCGCTCGATAAATATAAAGGCATTCTCGCCGCGCTCACCGATCCTCGCAAAACCACCGACGCCCAAGCCCGCGAGCTGATCAAGACCGGCAAGCCGATCTACTGGGCCACCAGCGGCATCCATTCCCCCGAAACCGGCGGTCCAGAGATGCTGATCGAGCTCGCCTATCGCCTGATTATCGAAGAGACGCCGTTCATTCAAGCCATCCGCAACAACTCGATCATCTTCATCACCCCCGTGGTCGAAGTCGATGGCCGGGAGAAGCAGGTCGATACTTATTATTACGGCAAAAAAACCGGCAAACCCCGCCCGCCTCTGATGTACTGGGGAAAATATGTTGCCCACGACAATAATCGCGACGGTATGGGCCAGTACCTCAAGCTGACGCAGAATATCACCAATAACGTGCTTGAATGGCACCCGACCGTTCTTCACGATCTGCACGAAGCGCAATCGTATTTGTATGTGTCGACCGGCACCGGCCCGTATAACACCTCGCTCGATCCGATCGCCATCAACGAATGGTGGCTGCTCGCCGAAACCGAAGTCATGGAGATGGCCAAGCGCGGCGTCCCCGGCGTCTTCACCTACGGATTCTACGACGGCTGGGTGCCCAACTATCTTTTCTGGATCGCGCTCACCCACAATTCATTCGGCCGATTCTATGAGGTGCAAAGTTACGGCCCTGATATCGTCGAAAATCTCCGCCTTCAGCCGACCGCGACCAGCCGCGAATGGTATCGCCCCAATCCTCCTCTGCCCTCGATTAAATGGGGACCGCGCAACAACACCAACATCCAGGAATCGGCGCTCCTGTTCGCTATGAACCAGGTTGCGAAGAACAAGGAGCTGTATCTCGAAAATTACTGGGTCAAGAACAAGCGCGCCATCGATAAAGGCAAAAATGGTCCGACCTATGGCTGGGTGATTCCCGCCGGTCAGCGCCGCCGCGGCGAAGCGGCCGACGTTGTGAATGAGTTGCGCCATCAGGGCCTCGAAATTCACAAAGCCGTCGCAGCCTTCAAAGCAGGGTCAGTCGATATATCGGAAGGTGACTACGTCATCCGCGCGGATCAGCCCTATAACACGCTCGCCGACATGTATTTCAGCGTGCAGAATTACCCCATCGCGAATCCCGCGCCCTACGATGACACCGGATGGACCATGCAATACATGCGCAACGTGAACCTGGTTCCCATCACCGATAAAGCGGTGTTTGAAAAACCGATGACCATGATCAGCGCCGACGTGAAGCCTTCCGGCACTATCGATGGTTCGGGCGGAACGCTGGTCCTGGACCACACCACCGACAACGCGTTAATGGCGTTCCGCTTCAAGCTGAAAGACGTTAAGATGCTCGCTGTCGAGGATGATTTCGAGCTCAATTCCCATAAATTCCGCGCTGGAGCCTTCATCATCCCCAACGCCGACCGGGCGAAAATTGAGCCCGTTCTGCACGATCTGGGTCTCAACGCGTGGGCCGTCGCAACTGCGCCCACCGTCAAAACGCACGAACTTGATGTTCCTCGCATCGGCTACATTCACTCCTGGCAGCGCACGCAGGACGAAGGTTGGGTGCGCGCCGCGCTCGACTATTATGGAGTGCCGTACACTTATTTCGCCGATCAGAAATTGCGCGATGGCAATCTGCGCGCCAAGTACGACGTGATTATTTATCCCCACGTCGGCGGATCCTCGGCATCGCATCTAACCGGCATCGCGAAGACCGGCCCGGACGCCGTTCCCTATCTGAAATCGGCTCTCACTCCCAACCTCGGCGCCAACGATTCCAGCGACGATATTCGCGGCGGCATGGGCATTGACGGGCTCGCCGAGCTTACGAAATTCGTGCAGGATGGCGGCACGCTCATCACCGAAGGTTCCACCGCGGCGTTCCTTTCCGATTACGGCCTCACCAGCGGCGTCACCGTGGAGCATCCGCCGGCACTGTTCGCGCGCGGCTCCATCCTGCGCGGCACCTTCGCCGATCGCAAAAGCCCGATCGCCTACGGCTACGATCAAAAAGATCTCCCCGTGTACTTCAATCAGGATCCGGTGCTGATGGCCGGCGGCGGCGGATTTGGAGGATTCGGCGGCCGAGGCGGAGGTTCTCCTCTGGGCCAGAACGTGACTCCGAACGCCGTGCCCGTTCAGATTTCGCCCTATGATGCGACGCCCGTCAACGCTGGTCCCCCCGCTCCCACCGAAGCGGAGAGTCAGGCGATGATGCGCCAGCAGGCCCGCGCTTTCGGCATCTCCATGGACGACTCGCGTCCGCGCGTAGTCCTGCAATTCCCCGCCAACGCGAACGATATGCTGTTGTCCGGCACCCTCTCCGGCGGCCAGGCGCTCTCCAATCGAGCCCTCGCCGTCGACGTCCCATCCGGCAAAGGCCACATCGTAATGTTCGCCTTGCGCCCCTTCTGGCGCTGGCAGACGCAAGGAACATATTTCCTCGCCTTCAACGCAATCCTCAACTGGAACGACCTGGACGCGGGCAAACCAGACCCGGGAGCGAAGCCCAAAGCAGGCGCAGCCCAGTAGTGCCCCAGATGTGGCGCACGCACTCGTGCGAACGCAAAGTGCGTGCGCCACAAAAGCCGCGCTTATTTCGCCGGCTGATTCACCGTGAACGCGTACAGGCCATCCCCCGCCGCGACCAGCACATATTGTTTGCCGTCGAGCATATACGTGATCGCACCGGCACTAGGAGCGGCCATCAGCCCGGTATGCCATAGGATCTTTCCGTTCGCGGCGTTGAACGCGACCACATTCGTTCCGTTGCTGGTGAACAGCAGTTTGCCCGCCGTGGTCAGATTGTGCACCACCCCGTTGCCGCTGGGCCAGTCGTGCCGCCAGACAATTTTGCCGTCCCGATAATCGATGGCCAACAGCGAATTGCCCTCGCTCCCGGCGCCGCTATCGACACCGCCCCAGCCTTCCGGATGATCATCTGTATCGGTGAGGTAATACATGCTGTAGGACCGGCTGGTGCCGACGTAGAACAAGCCGGTTTCAGGGTCGAAACTGGGGGCCTGCCAATTGGTGGCTCCGTTCGAACTCGGGGAAACCAGGACGCCGTCGGTAGTGGGATACTTCTTCGGATCCGCGATGGGCTGGCCCTTGGCGTCGAGCCCTTTCGCCCAATTCACCGTTTCGATGAACGGACGCGTGACCAGATTCTTGCCGGTGACACGGTCGAGCACGAAGAAATAGCCATTGCGGCTGGCCTGCGCGACCAGCTTGCGAGGCTTGCCGTCGATGACGCCGTCGAACAGAATCGGAGTCTCCACCGCATCCCAGTCATGAACGTCGTGCGGCGAGGGCTGGAAATACCAGACCAGCTTGCCGGTATCCGGATTGATCGCCACAATCGAGCAGGTGTAGAGATTGTCGCCCTTGCGGCTTTTCTCCGCCATCACCGGATTCGGGTTGCCCGTGCCGACGATGTAGAGATTCAGATCCGGATCGTAGGTGCCTGGGATCCAGGCCTGGCCGGTGCCATGCGCGGCGGAATACTCGTCGGGCCAGGTATCCATGTTGGCCTCGCCCTTGCGCGGCGTCGTCCACCACTTCCATTGCAGCGCGCCGGTTTCCGGATCACGGGATTGCAGAAACCCAGGATTATCGAGATGGTCGCCGCCGATGCCGACAATTATGTGATTCCCGACGACCACAGGCGCGACCGTCGACGTGTAATCCAGCTTAGGATCCGCGATCGAAACCTTCCACCGCTCCTTGCCGGTGCGCGCGTCGAGGCTCACCAGATTGCTGTCCGGACTTTCGAAATAGAGCCAGTTTCCATAGATGCCGACGCCGCGATTGCCAATGGTGCTGCCGGTGTTGGGAGGGTATTGATAGTGCCAAATCTCACGCCCCGTGCGCGCGTCAGCGGCCCATACGTTGTTGGGCGAGGTGAAGTAAAGGACGCCGTTCACCAGCAGCGGAGTCGACTTAATCTGAACGTTCGTTCCATTAAACCGCGTGGCCCATGCGAGAGCCAGATTCTGGACGTTCGTCTCGTCGATCTGCTTCAGAGGGCTGAAGCGGCGGCCCGAATAATCGCCGTTGAAGGTGGGCCAGGAATCGGCGGGAGGCTTCAACAGCTCCGCCGAATTGAGCTGGGCGAAGACGGAGGCGGCGGTGAATAAGGACGCAAGCAGGAATTTCATTTGAGGGTCACCAGGTAAGCAGTCACGTTATGAATGTCGGGATCGGAATATTTGCCGAGCAGGCCGGTATGGGCTTTCAAAGGATCGTTGATCTCGACCTTGGGAACCGCGCCTTCGCGGTTGAAAGAATGATAAACGCCGTCCGCATCGTGGAGAGAAACGTTGAAATCGTCGACCCGATCGAGGACGCCCGAAATCTTCTGGCCGGAGGGAAGCGTCACCGTAACGGCGATGTCACTTCTCTTCGAAGGTGTGCCGCCGCCGCGTCCACCGCGCGGTTGCAGCCAACGCCCCTGCAAAGCCATCGCGTCGTAACGCGCGCCGATGCCCTTCAGGTCGCCTGTCGCCGAATGACAGCCGGTACAAGTGACATTGAAATACGCCTCGCCTTTCTTCGCATCGCCCGTCAGGACGTCCTGAAAAGCATAAGTGGTCCGATGCCCGGCGGCGTAAGTCTGCACGTGGAGCCAGGCGACGATATCAGCGATCTGCGCTTCCGTCAGATTGGGTTTCGGCATGCCCTCATCGGGACGGCCGTTGTGCAGTACAGGGGAGATGAGAATGCCCTTCTCATCGTCCAGCACCAGTACGGAGCGCACCAGATCCGGCGCGCCGACGCTGCCCCGGGCCGATGCTCCATGGCATCCGGCACAGTTAGTGGCGTAGGCTTTCGCGCCGCGGTCGAAGGCAGCGGGATTCTCCTTGGCCCCGGCGATGGCAGCAGTGATTCCTTTGTCCTGCGCAGCGAGAGGAAGAAGAGAGAGAGTCAGCGATAGAGCAGTAGATTTCCAACGAGGCATGATTGTCCTAAGAAATGACGTCCTGAAAAACATTAGTTTACTCTTCCCGCAGCACCATCATCGGATCCACCTGCGTCGCTCGCCAGGCGGGGACGTACGTGGCGAGCAGAGCGATGGCCGCGAGGATCAGAGGGACTGCCGAAAAGGTGGCGAAATCGACGGCGCTGACGTGGAACAGCAGGCTCGCCATCACGCGGGTGAGAGCCAGCGCGCCGATGATTCCGATGAGAATTCCCGCCCCGGCGAGTTCCATCCCCTGCCTCACGACCAGCCACAAAATGCTACTTCGCTGCGCGCCGAGAGCGATGCGCAGGCCGATATCGTGGCGGCTTTGCGTGACTAAATAGGACATCACGCCGTAGACTCCGATGGCGGCGAGAATCAGCGCGAAGACGGAGAACGCGCCCAGCATGATGGTGGAGAAGCGCTGGCGGGCCATGGAATCGCTCATGCGATCCTGCATGGTGCGAACCTCGTAAATAGGGCGCGCCGGATCGGCTTCATGCAAGGCGCGAACGATGCTCTGCGCGGCCGCGGAGGGATCGATGGATGTGCGGGCGACAAAATATTCGCCGCCGCGCCCGGGCCTGTAAAAAGCCATGCGAGGATCGATGTCGAGTCCGTATTCCTTGACCACGCCCACCACGCCGACGATTTCCATGCGATTCTTCGGACCGCCCAAATGCTTCCCGAGAGGATTTTCGTGCGGCCAAAAACGCTCGGCGAATTTCTGATCGATGATACACACCTTGGGCGCGTCGGGCATATCATGCTCCGTGAAAAAGCGGCCCTTGATCAGCGGAATTTCCATCGTGCGGAAATAATCCGTGGAAGCGGACCGCTGATCCGCCTGAATTTCCTGGCCCGGCTGAGGGATGAAGCCTTCCACGTCGATGCCTCCCCAGCCGACCGAGGACGTGAAAGGAAGCGACGTCACGGCTCCCGCGGCAACCACGCCCGGCACTGCCGCGACCTTCCGTTGCAGTTCCCCAAAAAAACGATCGGCCTCGTCGCCGTTCTGGAAGTGATGCGTCCTCACCCCGAGCCGCATGGAAATCACGTGATCCGGATTAAATCCGGGTGGAACTTCCTGAAGGCGCGCGAAGCTGCGGATCAGCAATCCGGCGCCGATCAGCAGCATCAACGAAAGTGCGAGCTCAGAGACTACAAGGAGCCCGCGCAATCGATGACGGGAGAGCGTGAATCCTCCGTCGCCCTGCGTGTTTCTGCCGCCTGATTTGAGTGCGCTGCTCAGGTCCAGCTTCACCGATCGCAGCGCCGGCGCAAGCCCGAACGCAATTCCTGTGAGGACTGAAATGCCGAACGTGAACGCCAGCACGGGCCCATCGATTCCGATGACGTCCAGGCGAGGGATGTTTCCCGGATTCATGGTGCGGACAACGTAAAGGCTCCACGCGGCGATCAACAATCCAGCGCCGCCGCCGGCCAGGCTCAGCAGGACGCTCTCCGTGAGTAGCTGGCGCACCACGCGTGTCCAGGATGCGCCCAGCGCCGCGCGGACGGCGACTTCTTTCTTGCGTCCGGTGGCGCGCGACAGCAGAAGATTCGCGACGTTCGCGCAGGCGATCAACAAGACCAGCGCCACGGAGCAGAGCAGCACCAGCAACGCCCTCCGCACGTCGCCCACCACTTGTTCCATCAACGGCACCACGCTGATCGTGAACGTGCGGTCGCGCTTGTCCTTGTCCCGGATTCCGGCCGCGATCACCGACACGTCGGCCTGCGCCTGCGTCATCGTGACTCCCGGCTTCAGACGCGCCATCAGGTTGTAATTCTCGTCGAAGCGCCGGCTCAGCACCTCCGCGTTCAGCGGCAAGGGAAGAAAAATATCCATCCGGCGCGTGCTGGATACGGTGGGCATAATTTCGCCGTTCAACAGAAAATCGCGCGGCAGCACGCCGACAACACTAACCTGATTTTTGTCCGCGCCTCCACCGATTCCTCCAATGCCGTTCAGCGTGATGCTGCGCCCCACCACGTTAGGATCGGAGCTGAACAATTTTTCCCAAATGGAATAACTCAGAATCGCCACCGGAGCTTTGCCCGGCGTATCGTCCTCCGGCATCAGCAGCCGTCCGTAGAGAGGCTTCGCGCCCAGCAGATGAAACAAGGTGGAGGAAGTCAGCAGCAGCTCGACGTTCTCCGGCTGATCCAGGCCGATCAGCGTCGCGCTGCTGCCTTGTGAAATGGCCATCTCCTCAAAGGAACGATTCTGCGTCCGGACGTCGTTAAACTCACCGGGCGAAGGCCAATCCTGCAAAATATTGATTCCCGGCGAGCGCAGCCAGAGGATCGCCAGGCGATCTGGGTCGGGATACGGCAGCGGCCGCAGCAGCAGTCCGTTCACCACGCTGAAGATCGCCGAATTGGCGCCGATCCCGATGGCCAGCGAAAGCACCGCTACCAGCGCAAACAGCGGCGAGCGGCGAAACCCGCGCAAAGCATAACGAATGTCGTTCCACATAATTCAGCTCCCTGGATGATACTCCCGCTCCGTGTGCCCCTTCAGTTGATCGCGATAAAAATAAACATCGCGCAAACCGCCAGTTGCATAACGCGCGGCTTCATCGTTGAAATGTTTCGAAGGCGGATGGCCGCTCTCACCGCCCGCCGTCACAGCCTTCGCGCGAACACGATCCCCAAACTCGACCACCGCGACAAAGCTGTTGCCGCTGGTCCCGTACCATTTTTTCGTGCCCGGATACGCCCGCGCGCCAAACGACGCAAGCGAGCCGTACGTCGCCGACGTAAAGGGAACGGCAATGCTAGGACCCGCGTCGTTAAAGGGCTGCACGATATCGCCCGTCAGGCGTTGAAACCGGTTGATATCGCCCCACGGAGTCTTCCACGTTCCGAAATCCGCCGCGAGTTTGTCGGACGCGGCGGCAAGCGATTCAAGCAATTCTTGTGGAGGAAAGCTCTCAGCCGACGCGCCTCCCCGACGGCGTCCAGCTAAGGGACGACGAATATCTTCGCCCCAAAATACCGCGAGCGATGTAGCCACCGAATCCGCGGCCCAGCGCAGATCCCACTTGCGCAGCAGCGCGATCTGTTCGGCCAATTTTGCTTTGAGCGGATTCGAAGCGGGCGCATCATCCCACGCCTTGATCAGCGCCGGCATCGGCTTCTCAAACCATGTCAGATAGCTATCGTACGCCGCCGCGATCAGCGAATCGAGCGTGAAATCTTTCTTATTTTCGAGCACGCGAACCGCATGCAACCCGCGCGCCGATTCGCCGCCATTCTCGACATAAGCGGGATAATCCTTCTGCTTCGGACTGCTCTCCCCAGCCGCCGACCAAGGCCAGTTATTCGAGTTGTAGAGCCAGCCGGACTTCGGATTTAGCAACTGCGGAAGCTCGTCGACATTCAGAAGGCCCTTCCACTCGGTCGCGGCGATGCTGCCATCAACAGGCTGCTTCCAATCGAAGCTCGGATCCCGGCGTGGAATAAAATTGCCGTGGAAATAAGCGATGTCGCCATCGGCATCGGCAAAAATCGTATTGTTCGACGAATTCGCTTTCAGCTCCATCGTCTCGCGATAAGACTTGTAATCCTTCTGCTTGGTGCGCGTGTAGGATTGCTCCAACGCCTTGATCGGTTCCTGCATCAAGCGGATGCTGACCCACTTGCCGTTCGCTTCACGAATCACCGGTCCGTGATGCGTCCGATAAATCGTGAACTTCTTTTCCGCCAGACCCGTTGGGGTTTGGTAAGGCACAGTGATTTCCACGGCAGTGAACGGACGCTCCTCGCTTCCATATTTATAGAAAAATTTGTCACCCTTTTTGACCACCGTTTCCAGATACTCATCCACCGCGTCCACTCCACTCGAGGTATGCATCCATCCCGTGCGCTCGTTGAAACCCTGGTAGATGAAGAGCTGTCCCCACGTCACCGCGCCGTAAGCATTGAGTCCTTCCTCGCTCGCCATCTGAAGCTCGGAACGGAAGAAAAATGACGTGTGTGGATTGATCAGCAGCAGCGCGTGATGCCCGCTGGTATTAGAAGGCGCGATCGCCATGCCGTTCGATCCACCAGGCTCCGCGAACTCATCGTCCAGTTCTTCTTGCTGCACCGGAACCTTGCCATAAAACGCTTCGAGTTGATTAAGATTGATCTTCTCGATATCGCCGCCAATGCTTCCTTCCGTGAAACTGAGCGCCATCCACGGCTCAAAATGCTGGATGACTCGCGGCTTCACCTCCGGATGTTTGTAGAGATAATAATTCAGCCCATCGGCAAACGCGTTCATGAGCTTTTGCAGCCACACCGGACTCTTCGCGTAATCTTTCTTCAGCTCCACCGGATCGATAAAAATCTTCATCCGCAGATCCTGATAAATTTTCGATTCGCCTTCAGCCTCCGCCAGCCGCCCCATGGCGTTAATGTAATTGGTCTCCACCCGATTGAAGTCATCCTCGGCCTGGGTATAGACCATCCCAAAAACCGCGTCGGCATCGGTCTTGCCATAGACGTGAGCAATCCCCCAATCATCGCGGACAATGTTCACATCGCGCGCCTCTTTCTCCCACCGAGCTATTTCTGGACTCTGAAAACCAAATGCGAAGCCCGCGCCCGCAAGAAGCAAAACAAATTTCATCATGAATGACCATTCTATTAGCTTGAAACCCCCGCCGCGAGCTCGTAGCCGACAAACATGGGGCGGCGCCATGCGCTGCCAGCAATAGCACGAAAACACCAGACGCTTCCGCATCCCTACCGAGCCGTGACCGCAGGGAGCGGAGTCTTAGCAGCTGTTTTCGCGCACCATGTCGGAGATATCGACTAGCCCCACAAATGCCCCTCGCTATTTGTGTGTGGCGCGCGCACTCTTGCGTGCCGCGTCGACACTGGTGTCGACGCCCGGGGCCGAAAAACTATTCCTCACCCCAAATATACTTACTAAAAAACTCGTAGTTATGCTCCATCACCGCCCTCTGCTGCTTCGGCTTATTAATCGGATGCCCGAATCCCTTATAGAAAATCAACTTCACCGGCACGCCCCGGTCCTTCAGCGCCTGATACAACTCGTAAGAATTCGGCGGAGGCACCCGCTTATCCTGATCGCCTTGCTGAATCAGCGTCGGCGTCTTCGCCCTGTTCACATAAGTGATCGGCGATGTCTTTTTATAAATCTCCGGATCGTCCCACGGCGTAGCCTTCAAATACTGCCTCGTGAACGGATGAATATCGGTGTTGACGTAATAAGTCACCCAATCGGAAATTCCCGCGCCCACCGAAACCGCCTTGAACCGGTCGCTATAGCAAGTGATGAACGCCGAAATGTACCCGCCTTCGCTCCATCCCATCGACGCCACGCGGTCCTTATCGACAATCCCTTTCGCGATCAGATAATCGACCCCCGAAATCACATCCGCATAATCGCCCACGCCTAAATTGCGCACATTCAGCGCGCGAAACTTCGCTCCGTATCCAGCCGAACCCCTGTAATTAGGCTTCAAAATGAGAGCGCCCTTCGCCGCAAATTTCTCCACCGGATAATAGCGATCCGCGCTCATCAGCGGTGTGTCGACTCCAGTCGGCCCCCCATGAATCACTACCATCAGCGGATACTTTCGCGAAGGATCGTAATCCGCCGGCTTGATCAAAATGCCTTCAATCGTCGCCCCATCGGAGGACTTCCATGCCACTACCTCCCGCGTAGCCAGCCGAAAATCTTTGTATTGGCTGCCCACATCGCTCAAAATCCTCGGCACGAAATCCGAAGTGGACGAAGTCAGAACCTCCGCGAAATGATTCGGCGCGCCTCCAATTCCAGCCAGCACCCGGTGGTCCTTCGTGAACGAAACACCCGTCAGATGAAACGAATCCGGCCCGCTGATTCTTTGAATGTTCTTCGTCGCCGCGTCCATACGAAAAACATGCGCCGCCGTCTTCTGCGAAG
>JBEKPC010000160.1:0-12940 GCA_049521155.1 Bryobacteraceae bacterium | reverse complement strand
CAACCCGACCCCCGCCAGCAGCAGCGCGACCGCCGCGAAAAACAGCGCCAGCATCGCCAGCAGCCGCTCCCGCACCGTCTGCGCCTCGATCAATTCCTGCTGCGTGCGGATGTTGCTGACCCGGAATTCAGACCGCACCCGAGGCACTTCCTGACGCAGAATCGATGCCAGCGCCAACGGATTCGGACCCGCCGAGCGCACGATGATCGTTGCATTTCCGATCGTCCTCATCGCGCCCTGCGCGTCGATTCTATGAAGCGGAATGTAGGCCACCGGCTTGGCCTGTTCGCGCATTTCGTTATAGCGCGCATCGCGCACCACTCCTACGATCTGCATCGGCATGCGCCGCGGCCAAGTTCTATAGAAAGACTTGCCAATCGGACTTTCGCCCTTGAAAAAAGTCTTGACGAAGTTTTCATTCACGATCACCGAGCCTGGATCCACGTCGTCCGGCCGGAAATCCCGGCCGTCGAGCAGAGAAATTTTCATCGTATCCAGCCAGCCTGGCGAGATATTCAGGAAAAATGCGATTGGCTCTGTCGGAGGGCCGCCACCCATCGAAATAAAGTTATTCGATTGGTACCCGCTCAGCAAAGCCCATCCCGCCGTGGCGACCTTTTCGACCCCGGGCACGCTCCGCAGTTGCTCGGCGACGTCATCCCAATACGCCGTCTTCTGTTCATGCGAAGTCATAATATCGAGACACAAAAGCCGGTCCGCGGAAAATCCAGTCCATCGATTCGACAATCGCTCGAACGTCGTGACGAACAGCCCCGCTACAAACAGCACCAGGAAGCAGAACGCCACCTGCACCGCGATCAACCCGTGCATCAACCGTCTTCGCGAGTGCGGCTGTTCGCCGCCTTTCAGCGCACTGGCGGGTTTCACTGAGGATGCCCGCAGCGCCGGCGCCAGCCCGAACAAGAACGTTACTCCCAGTGTCAGTGCGACCGCGAATCCCAGCACCCTCCAGTCCGCCGGCAGCGCCAGCCGCGCTGGATTATCCGGCGGATTGATCATCCGCACCACTAGCGGCGCCGCCCACCAAGCGAACACCGCGCCCATCGCCGACGCCAGAAATGCCACCCACGCGCTTTCGACCAACACCAGTTGCACCAGTCTCCACCGTCCCGCGCCGATCGAGACTCGCAGCGCCATCTCCCGTGCCCGCGCCGCCGCCTGCGCCGTCATCAGATTCGCCACGTTCGCGCAGGCGATCAGCAGCACCAGCGCCACCAGCGTCCCCAGAGCCATCAGCGACCGGCCATAATCCCTTTGTAGATTCGAAGCGCCCGCGCCCGCCGCGTCGATACTGACTACCTGGTTCACCATCAGATCGATCATGTTCTTGGGCATATTCGTGAATCCCTTGGTCCGTTCCAGTTCAAATGCCCGCGAAATCGCAGCCAGTTGATCCCGCAGGGGACCCAGCGCCGCACCCGGTTTCACCATCGCCATCGTGCGCAGCCAATTCGAATCTGTGCGGTTAATCGACGGATTCATCATCGTCGGCACGAAAACGTCGATCAGGGTGCCCGGCTCCGTTCCCGTAAACGGCTCTGGACCCACTCCGACAATCTGGAAGATGTCGTTGTCCAAATGGAAAGTCCGTCCCACCGCCTTCGGGTCTCGCCCGAACCGCCGCGCCCAGTAATCGTAGGAAATCACCGCAACCGGATTCGCCCCCGGCTTAAGATCCTCGTTCTCGTTAAAAAACCGCCCCGCCGCGGGCCGCAGCCCGAACGATTCGAACATCCAACCGGAGACGTACTGCAACTGCGCTTTCTCCATCTCCTGATCGGACCCGTACGTCAAATCCGTCCGTTCGGCGGAGGAAATGCCGATCAACTCCGCCTGATCCTTCCCCGCCGTCCGCATCAGCCGGAACTCTGGACCGGACCAGCTATCGTAAATGTTCGGCTTGCCGTCGAATCCAACTGCATGTCGCGTCATCACGTACAATCGCTCCGGATGCGTCACCGGCAATGGCCGCAGCAGCAGTGCATCGATCAGCCGGAACGCCGCCGTGCAGGATCCGATTGCCAGCGCCAGCGACAAAATCGCCGCCGCTGACGTCATCTTGGCCTTGCGCAGCCTCCTCCATCCGAACACCGCATCCGCTCGCAGTGAATCCAGCCACGTCACTAACCGCGCATCGCGGCTCTCTTCGCGTATTCGCAGCGCCGACCCGAACGCCCGCCGCGCTTCCTCCGGATCGCGTCCCCGCGCAATCGCCTCATCGATGTGCGAAGCAAGCTCTTCATCAATCTCCCGGCTCAACCGGTCACCGCGAAATACATCCGTAAAACGAGACCGCCATGACATGTTTAAACCGTCCTTAATACGCGATTGATGGCCGAAGTCACCGTCTGCCAGCGCGATTCTTCCGCGGCAAGCTGTTTCTTCCCCGCGATAGTCAGCTCATAGATCCGCGCCCGCTTCCCGCTCTCTTTCGTGATCCATTCCGAACGCACCCACCCTGCCTCTTCCATACGATGCAGCGCCGGATAAAGCGAACCTTCCTCCGCCGACAACACCTCGCCTGAAAAATCCTTAATAGCGGACATAATCGCGTAGCCGTGCAATCGCGGACGCCGTGACAGAATCTTCAACACCAGTAAATCGAGCGAGCCTTGCAGCGAGTCGGATTTTGGCATACTTAGACTTCTGAGTATATTACGGCGCATCCGCGAAAAGGTTACGAGGTATTCTGAATGACAATGCACCGTCTTTCTTTTGTCCTTCTGCTGTCAGTCCCAGTCTTTGCGCAAACGCCCGACCCGCGCATCGGTTCGATCCTCGGCGAACTCGCCTCCGTCCGCCCTTTCGACCAAGTGGCCATCTCGCCCGACGGAAAACGCGTCGCCTGGATCGAGGAAATTATTGAAAATCGCAAGGATACCGGTAATTCCACCATCCACATCGATGGCGCCGCCGTCACTGCGAAGCCCGCCGCCTCGAATCGTAGCGTGGTCTGGTCGCCCGATAGCAGCCGCATCGCCTTCCTTTCGGATCGTGAAAAGAAGGGGCAAATGCAGCTCTATGTGACCTCCGCATCCGCTCCCGCGCCTCGCAAGCTGACCAGCCTCAAGGGCTATTTGACAGACCCGCAATGGTCCCCTGACGGCACGCACATCGCAGTCCTCTTCGCCGAAAACGCCCCCAGCGGCGGAGGCCCTCTTGAAGCGGAGCCGATAGAAACCGGCGTCATCGGAGGCGAGATTCACAACCAGCGACTCACTATAGTCGATGCAGCGACCGGTGGCGCGAAACAAATCTCCCCCGCCAATCTGAACATCTATGAATACGATTGGTCGCCTGACGGCCGCCGCTTCGCCCTCAGCGCCGCCCCCGGCCCTGGCGACAACAATTGGTGGATCGCGCAACTTTACACCATGCCATCTGACACCGGAAAAATGACCCCGATTTTCAAGCCCGAAACGCAAATCGCCATGCCCCACTGGTCGCCCGATGGTTCCAGCATCGGCTTTATTCAAGGCCTGATGAGCGACGAAGGTTTCACCGGCGGCGAGGTCTTCACGATCCCCTCTTCAGGCGGCCAAGCCGTCAACCGGACACCGAATCGCAAGTCTTCCGTCAGCTCCATTGAATGGATCGGGCCCGCCAAAATGCTGCTCACCGAAGTCGCCGGCGGAGGCACAGCGATCACCACTCTCGAAATCTCCACCGGCGTTACGGAGCGCCTCTGGCAGGGCGCGGAGAGCATCCACGCCGGCGGCAATTTCCCGAATTTCTCAGTCGCCCGCGACGGGAAGACCTCCGCCGCCATCCGTAGCGACTGGCAGCATCCTCCCGAAATCTGGACCGGCCCCGTCGGCGATTGGAAACAGGTCACTCATAACAACGCCGCCCTCAAGCCGCGCTGGGGCGAAGTGAAAAGCGTCGATTGGACCACCGACGGTTTCTCCGCGCAAGGCTGGCTGCTCTATCCGCACGATTACGACCCTTCGAAGCGTTATCCCATGGTCGTCTCGATTCATGGCGGCCCCGCCGGCTTCAACGCCCAGCACTGGCCCGGCGATCGTTTCGATATGAGCGTTCTTTCCGCCCTCGGCTACTTCGTTTTCTTCCCCAATCCCCGCGGCAGTTACGGCCAGGGCGAATCGTTCACCCGCGCCAACGTGAAGGACTTCGGCTACGGCGATCTGCGCGATATTTTGGCCGGCGTGGACGCGGTTCTCAAAACTGTGCCCGTCGATCCCAACCGCCTCGGCGTCACCGGATGGAGCTACGGCGGCTACATGACCATGTTCACCGTCACGCAAACCAACCGCTTTAAAGCAGCCGTCGCCGGCGCGGGCATCGCCAATTATCAAAGCTATTACGGCCAGAACTCCATCGACCAGTGGATGATTCCGTACTTCGGCGCATCGGTCTATGACGATCCCGCCGTCTACGCTAAAAGCTCCCCAATCACATTCATCAAGAATGTGAAAACCCCCACCTTGGTTGTAGTTGGCGAGCGCGATGGCGAGTGTCCCGCGCCGCAATCCTACGAATTCTGGCACGCCCTCAAAGCCCAAGGCACGGCAACTGAGCTGGTAGTCTACCCCGGCGAAGGCCACATGTTCCGCAGCTCAGAACACAAGCGCGATGTCATGGAACGAACCGTAAAATGGTTCGAACAATACCTGCACTAATTTGCGCCCCCGCGTGCCGTGTCGACAGTCGTGTTTTGGATGCGCCCAATTGCCGCACAGATAGCAATGAAAACCTGGGATCCAATTGTGGGGCGGCGCCATGCTCTGCCAGCGATAGATCTCTACCAAGCCGTGACCGCAGGGAGCGGAGTCTTCGTAGATGTTTTCGACAGTGTCGACATGTTGCCCTAGTTCCCGGCCGGCTTCTCCACATGGTCGATCACGTAAAATTCCACTGGCCCTTTTTGCGCCTCCAATTTCAACCCGAGCTGTTCTTTCACAGCCACGAAGATCGACGGAAGCTCCAGCAATTCGGGCGGAAGCTGATCTTTGTCCACTCCCGGCGGCAGGTCCCGCAGAAACGCCAGCGTGAAATCGTAGTTCCCGGTAAGCCCGGTATTATTGACCACCGGACGCTCATCGCGCTGAACCACCTGCGAGAGCCACCAACACAGGTATTGCATCGGAACTCTGATTCCGGCCACTTTCCCCGGCCCGACGCCCTGGATCGGAACCTTGAACGGCTCCTCGCTCTCATTGGGTTTCATCTTCAATCCCGCCTTATCGATGGTCAGCGAGTAGACGTTGCCCTCCCGGTTCTCCTTATGAAACTTCAGCTTGAACTCATCGGCCAGCATGTTTTGAAACATCGTATGAAGATCGTCCAGGTTATAGGAGTGGTCCGCCTTCGCCTCAATATCGAAGCCCTGCTCTTCCATCCAGGCCGGCCCGCCTGTGATCTGGCGCTCCGGGATCTTGTACATCAAGCTGATCATCTCCTTTACCCAAGCGCCCTCCGCGATATACGTCTGGCCGCCGGGCTTAGCAAAGATCCCTCCGCGCCGCTCTTTCGCTACCTTGATCGACGCCACTTCGAACGTCAATCGAGGCTTGTCCTGCCCGTAAACCATCAAACCGATAACGGCGAAAGCGCACAATTCGCGGAGCGGCATATGAATATTCTAGACGACGGAGAGTTCCAATCCGTGGAGCTGGTAGCGGAACCTTCCGTGACCCTCCAGCCTGCCGCCGCACCACTCGATGCCGCGAACCGTAGCTTCCGCCTCCGCCCTCCACCACGGACCGTCGCCTCCCGATAAATAAAATTGGCGGCACAGCGCCAGATGCCTCTGAAATCCGGCAATCAAGCGAGCTTCATAATGCGCCAGGAGAGGACCCGGATCATCCCCGCGCGCCACCGCGCGAATCACCGCTGACGCCAGGATTGCCTCCCGCACCGCGTGCGCCGCTCCATCCCCGCACAGCGGATCGAACGCCATCGCCGCGCTTCCGCAAGCGATCCATCCATCCCCGCCCAGCGGCGCAACCATGCGCGGGGAAGCAGAAAACGAAACCGTGGCCGAATCGACTCGGGCGATCTGTTCCTTGATGATTGTGCTTTTTTCGAGCGATCCCACGGCCAGCAGCCATCCCGAATTTAGAAACAACCAGCCATCCTCCACCGCCTCGATCCAACAAGCATCCGTTCGCGCCCCCGCCTTTAATTCCACCCCCATCGGAGCAGCCACTCGCGATCCGAAGCGATGCTCCGTCGTCGATGCCGGCAAAGGCGCCGCCGCGTAAATCGTCCAGTCCGCATGACGCTGCTTGAGCGAAGCCGGCTCCAGACTGTTTAGCAGATACTCTTCGGAAACCACCACCGCCGAATGTTCCAACTCGACCGGCTCTGCGCCCCACTTCACAATCCGTTTTGTAATGCGAGGCAGATCGCGAAATAGATCATCCCGCTGAAAAATGTCGCGCATCAGTCGCTGCGCCGCCTCACCCAGCATGATCGCCGGTACGCGCGGACGGCTGCCCGGTTCAAAAGACACTCCAAAACCGGCTTGACTCAGCAGATGGGCGCAGCAGCGCGCCGCCACTCCATCGCCGCGGATGCGCACATTCATGGTCATGTAAGGCTCCTTAACGCATCACTTATGCGCGTTTAAGAGCATTTTATCGATCATATCCGCCAGCATTTTCGGCAAAAAAGGCTTTTGCAGAAAGCCTGTGCGCTTGCTTTGCGGCTCATAAGGGTATCCGCTGGAGATAATCGCCCGTAGTTTGGGATCCTGCGCGCGCATCCGGGCGATCATCTCATCGCCGCTCATTCCGGGCAGCGTCAAATCGGTCAGGACCAGGGAATAACGTGCCGGATCGGCCTCGAAATGCACCAGCGCGTCCACCGGAGTCAGACACGCATCTACTTGATAACCAAGCCGTTCCAGGTATCTCTTTAACAAGTCCAGCAGCGGGGCTTCATCGTCCACCAGAAGGATGCGCCCCATTCCACTACCACAGCGACAGCGGAACGTTGCCCGGACTGAACGACAACCCGACAGTCACGCGATAACCGGTGTGCTTATAAGTGAGGCTCTCGATTTCCTGATACCGGTAATCGTATCGCGACACAAAATGCAGCGATTTCGGCAAACTATAAGTGAATCCGGCTCCCGCGAATCCGGTCCGATAGGGAGCGATTTGTTGGCCGATGGCGGTGAGATTGCTATATCCTCCGCTGATTGAGAGGTTTACTTTGCGGATACCGGTATAGCTATAACCGGCGCCGCCGTTCTGGGCCTTCGACGTAAGGTAGACGCCGTTGCCGGGGCTCACCGTTTGTCCATAGAAAATATTCATGCTGGCTTGTTTGAATCTTCGGGTGAGCGTCGCTTGTCCGCTGGGATAATAATCGGCGCGGTAAAACGATTGAATGGTCGCCGTCTGCCCCAGCAGAGCGGCAATCACTGGGTTGAGCTGTACTTCTTGTAAACCGCTCACTTCGGAGTGGAACACGCCGCCCCGCACGGTCAGTTGCCAGTGCCGGCCAATATTGGTGCCGACGAAAATCTCTCCGGTATCGATATCGGCTTGGCCGAACACCTTGGGAAAACTAAAGTGCTGACGTTGGTAAGTGAATCCGATGGAGGTGTTCTTACTCAGTTTGTGTTCCACCGTGCCGCGCGCGTTGTAACCCTCCACGCCCACCAGGGCGGCCGATTGCCTCCACACTTCGTATCCTCCGCCGCCAAAAGTGAAGCTGGTGCGGGCCGATTCGATATAGGTTAGATCCAGGTTGCCCTGCAGGTAATAGGAGCGATTATCGAACAAAAGGGTGGTGGGCGTCGCGACGATATTCGAACTTACATCCGGGACCACGCCGATTCCCAGTCCGTCGGAAAGCGTGCCGGCCAGCACCTGGGCTTTGATAACCATGCGGCGCGATTCCTGCCAGGTATAGCCGAGAGTCAGAAACTGATCGATGCCGTCGTACGGGGAATTCCCGTTATACTCGCGAAAAATACCCTGGTAATCGATTCCCAGCAAAGCAGTGTGCCAGGCATGCGTTCCATACAGACCGACGCTGGCCTCCACTCCATAGAGACCGTTGATGGTGGTCAGGGTGCCGTTGGCGTTCAGCGCAACCGGTTGAATGCTGGAATCATAAACACCGTTGACACCGGCGTAGAATCGGAGATCGACTGCCTGCCCGCTGCGGGTTCCGATGCCGGTCGCGCCGCTCGACAGCACGGCCGGTCCCAGATAGCCTCCGCCGACTTGCGCCAACGCAGTGGAGGCCACGCAGCATGCCAGCCCGATCAGTCTTTTTTTCAAACCCTGGTTCTCCGATTTCTCTGCTGAAGGATCACCCTTGAGTCTGACGTGTGCCGGATGTTCGTGTCAAGCTGTGAAAGGACTTAGCAAGTGGCGGCATCACCGTAATAGTGAGGTGTTTGACTTATGCGAAAACCAGTCCTTTTCCCGGTGTTGTTATTTACCTTGACGGTTGCGGCCTTTGCCGCCGACCTTCCCATCCGCGAGGTAATCCTTTATAAGCACGGCGTGGGTTTTTTCGAGCGCGCCGGCAAGCTGGAGGCGGGCGATACGGCCCGTCTCGATTTCAAAGCCGACGACATGAACGACGTCCTGAAATCGCTGACCATCGTCGACCGTAGCGGCGGCAAAATCAGCGGCGTCCGCTACGATGCCAGCGAGCCTTTGGAAGAGCGCCTCAAGAATTTCCCGTTCGCAGTGGGCGCGGATTCCACGCTGGCTGTGTTCCTCGATCAGATGAAGGGCGCGCGGGTTGAATTGAAGCTTGGCTCGGAGACGGTGGCAGGTGTGATCCTCAGCTCGCGTCTGCTCAAAGAGAAAGACACCGAGCATGAGACCATCACTCTGCTGGCCGACTCGGGCGAGATGCGGACGTTCGACCTGGCGGCGGCGACCTCAGTTAAATTCACCGATCCGAAATTGCAGACGTTATTGAAGGATTATCTGGCCGTACTGAACGGCGCCCGGTCGAAGGACAGAAGAAGCGTGTATATCGATTCAATCGGCACAGCAGCGCGGGATTTAATCGCCAGCTACATGACGCCCTCGCCGGTATGGAAGTCGAGTTACCGGCTGCTCTTCACGCAAGGCGAGCCGACACTCGAAGGATGGGCGATTGTCGACAATACGTCGGGCGACGATTGGAATAACGTGAAATTGTCGGTGGTATCGGGACGGCCGATTTCGTTTATCACGCAGTTATACGCGCCGAAGTACGTGACCCGGCCGAATGCGGAACTGGCGGATAATCGAGCGGCGGCGCCGGAGGTGTTTGAATCGGTGATTGTTTCGGCTGGCGCCGTTGCTCCCGCGCCTATGAGGGCGCAGGCGAAGGAGAAGAAGGCGTTTCGATCTGGTTCGTTGGATGGAGAAGTCATGCAGGACCTTCCGCTCAACGGAAGGGCTGCGGACTCCATCTCGACTATCTCCTCCACCGCCGAAGGACGCGACGCGGGCGATCTTTTCGAATACAGCTTCTCTTCGCCGGTCACCGTGAAAAAAGGCGAGTCGGCGATGCTGCCATTTCTGCAACAGAAAATCGGCGCGCGAAAACTGCTCATCTATGAGCAGCGTTTCGGCGTCAATCCGCAGAACGCAACGGAGCTGACGAACTCCACCGGCAAGACGCTCGATGGCGGTCCGATTACGGTTTACGACGCGGGAACCTACGCGGGCGAAGCGCTGGTCGAAACGGTGAAGGCGGGCGATAAGCGGCTGATCAGCTACGGGGTCGACCTGGGCACCCGCATTACAACCAAATTCGATTCTTCGCGGAACGTGGTCCGCGAAATTCACGCCAATCGCGGGTCATTAACGTCGAAATACGCGCTCGAAGAAGTGAGGACGTTCAACATCAGGAATGTGGACGCGAAGGCGAAGACCCTGATCATTGAGCATCCGCAGAGGGATGGTTACAAGTTGCTGGAGCCGCAGAAGGCGACTGAGACTACGGCCAACTCCAACCGCTTCGAAGTGAAGCTGCCCACCTCTGCGACGGAAACGTTCGTGCTACGCGAGGAGCGTGTGTACGACCAGACCACCTCGGTGAGCAGCATGACGCCCGATACGATAGCGTTTTGGCTGGAAAATAAAGCGCTGAGCGCGAATGGCCGCCGCCAACTGGAACAGGTTCAGCAGAAAAAGCGCGACATCGCCCAGAACGAAGCCGCGCTGAAACAGGCCGACAGCAGCATCGCTGATCTGACGCAGGATCAGACGCGCGTGCGGGCCAATATTCAGAGCCTCAACAATGTCAAAAATCAGCAGGACCTGGTGCAGCAGTATGCCAGCCAACTGGCCGCGAACGAGACGAAAATGGCGGCGCTGCGCGATCAGCAGAGCCAACTGAAACACAAGAAGACTGCGCTAGAATCGGAACTCAACGACCTGATGGAGAGACTCGACTTCTGAAACTGGCACTGATCGGTTATGGAAATGTGGGGCGCGCGTTTGCGCGTCTCTTAGAAACGCAGCGAAAGATTTTCCCGTTTCGCATCGTCGCCGTTCATACTTTGCGCCACGGCAGCGCGTTCGATCAGCGGGGATTGCCGGTAGAGCCCGTGTTCGAACCGCGCTGCGAATCGATTGAAGAATTTCTGGATCGCGCGCGGCCCGAAATGGCGATTGAGATCACGACGCTCAATCCGGCCACCGGCGAGCCGGCGATCTCGCATATTCGCGCCGCGTTTGCCCGGTCGATGCACGTGATTACGGCCAATAAAGGTCCCATCGCACACGCCTATCGGGCACTGGTGGAGGAAGCGCGCCGCGCCGGCGTCGAGTTCCGATTCGAATCAACGGTGATGGATGGCGCGCCCGTGTTCAACATGGTTCGCAACAATCTGCCGGGCTGTAAAATCCGAGGATTCACAGGCATTGTGAACTCGACGACGAATGTGGTGATTGAGGCTCTGCGCAAGGGGCGTACGCTGGCCGAAGGAATCGCCGAGGCGCAGAAGATCGGCGTTGCGGAAGCGGATGCGAGCTACGATATCGAAGGTTGGGATGCGGCGGCGAAAGCGGCGGCGCTTGCCAATGTGCTGTTCAATGCGCGGCTGACTCCGCTCGATGTCGATCGCCGCGGGATCGGAAGGCTGACGCCGGAAAAGTTGGCCGAGTTGAAGAAGCAAAGCAAGACAGTGCGTCTGGTGATGCGAGCGCGGGTCGTTGCCGAAGCAGTGAAACTGCGCGTGCGCGCCGAGGTTCTGGACGAGACCGATATTCTTGCCAGCGTGCATGGAACGTCCAACCTGCTGCTGCTCGAAACCGACCTGATGGGTACCGTGGGCACGGTGGAAATCAATCCCGGCGTGGAGCAAACCGCCTACGGAATTTTCGCCGACGTGGTCGATATCGCCAAAACATTATGAAGCTGATGCGTTTTTTTCACGAAGGCCATTTGCGCTCGGGAATCGTGCGCGATGACACCGTTCTGCCAATCGAGGGCGATTTATTGACGATCATCCAATCGGGGAACTTGCCACGGATTCCCGATGCTGAGCCGATTCCGCTGGCCAGCGTCACGCCGCATTTGCCCTACGACGTTCCGCCGAAGATCTGGTGTATCGGGCTCAATTATAAATCCCACGCCGAAGATATCAACGCGGTGCAGCCGGAGGAACCGGCTAGTTTTATGAAGCCTGCGTCGTGCATGTTTCAGCCGGGAGGCGATATCGTGCTGCCTCCTCCGGAGGTGTCAAGGTGAACTGGGCGTGATCATCGGCCGACAATGCCGTTTTCTGTCGGTCGAAGACACGCCCAGCGCGATTTTCGGATACACGACGACGCTCGATCTGACCGCGCTGGATGTGCTCGCGAAGAATCCGCGCTATCTGACGCGTGCGAAAAGTATTGATACGTTTTTCACCTTCGGGCCGGTGATTGTGACCACGGATGAGGTGGGTGATCCCGCTTCACTCGAAGTGATTACGGAGCACAACGGCGGTATCTGTTCGCGGGATTTCGTGAGCCACATGCGCCACTCGCCGTATGAACTGGTGCGATTTCACAGCCAATTCATGACGCTTTATCCAGGCGACTTGATTTCCACCGGCTGTCCGAAAGGCGCGCGGATCAAGGCGGGCGATCGCGTCGGGTGCCGCATCGATCGAGTGGGAAAAGTCGGAGCGCGCGTTACGGCTTGAAGCCGATGCCCTGGACGAGGATTCCTAACTGGCGTCCGTCTCCCGCAACCGAAAATGTCTTGTCGACCGCGAGCGTCGCAATCATGCTGGCCGAATCTCCGAGAACAGGCGCCGAAAGCGAATAAACGCCGGGGCCTGAAAATGTTTGTTCGGCGACGACCTTGCCATCGGCCAGCAATTGCACGTTTCGCGCCGGCGATTGCGGATGAATCGTGAAATCGGCGCGTAGCGGCCCGCCTGCTCGCTTTACCAGCACAGTCGCTTCCTTTGTAGTCCAGGAATCAGGATAGAGGCCGCGCAACACCTGTTGCTGATCGATCGCGGTGACCCATGAGAGCGCGGCCCTTCGCTCCCCCATCATATACGCGCCCACCTGATCGATCGGCGCATTCGAAAATTCGAAGGGCCACAATCCGCCGGTCGCAGTCGAATAAGCCGATTTATTGCGGATGGAAAAAAGGCGCAGAGGAATCGCCGGGCGAATGTCCAAGGACGCGATCAAATTCCCCGCCTGTGGCGTTTTTGACACCACAACATCTCCGGCCGCAAATGTTTGATCGCGCGGAATCGCCAGCGCGCCTTCAGCCTCCAGGTAGTATCGCAATCCCCAATCGTGATCGACCCAAACGCGCGTCTGCGCGGCTTCCGGCGCTAAAGACGCGGCGAATTGCCGGTAGGCGTCCCACGTTTGATCATTCACAATCGTGAAGCCGAGGGAGAGCGTCATTTGGGTGGCGAACGCCACGCCGATCATGCGAGTCGAGCTGCGATTCGCCGCCAGGATCGCCAGTGGCGCCG
>JBEKPC010000159.1:0-11726 GCA_049521155.1 Bryobacteraceae bacterium | reverse complement strand
AAAGGTTTCGAGAGGCGCTGGCGGCGAAAGAAGATGCCGGCTGCTTTCGCCACGAGGAAGGTTCGCGTCTGCGGCAGGCGATCACGGAAAAGTTTCCCTTTTCGCCCCAGATAGCCGTGTATCTGCGGTTCGGCCCTTATACCCAGACCAGCTTCTTCGATCTGACTCCGGAGTTTATTTTGAGATTGGTGAGTCCCACGGGCGGAGAGCCGGATGTTTCGTTCTACGCTATCACGCGTGCGCCGGGTGAGGAGCGCATGCGAATCACACTGTTGTCGGGCGCGGGGAGCGCGTTGACTGGACCTGCGACTCCGGCGTATTTCCGCTATCTATATTGGACCAGCGCGTCGGAGCACAATTTTCGCGCGACGATTCTCGGGGCGCCTGACCGGAAAACGCTGCGCGAGGCGACAGATCACTTCCTATCCGATCCGGATTGTGAAAAGCGTAGCGAAGGTGTGTACTGCCAGTCGATTGCGGCAGGCGTCGGGATGAATGCGGGGTTCTATCTGCGCGTGAAGGGCCGCGACATTTTCGTCCGGCTCGGAGGTTCGATTGGCGAGGCTTTGGGAGAGGCACAGAACGGTCTGCGTGGGTTGGGACGTCAGACGCTGCCTCAAAATGTGACGGTGCGCCGAATGTTTCACGGGCGGTTAATTCCGGTGAAGGTGGACGGCGCGGCGAACAGTATTTTCTCTCTCGTCCCGATGCCGGGAGATGAGATTACTTTTAAGTCAGTGCAATAGATTTGCCGCGAAGAAGGATTCGGCTCGCCGCATGGCATCCTCTGTGGCGCGGCGGTTGGCGGGGAGTTCCTGCTTCGATTTTTCCGGGTCGTCGAAATTGTGCTGGGCTCCGTCGTAGACGATTTTGTCGAGATGGGCGCGTGCGGCGAACTCCTCGCATCGCCGGGGCGAGACCTCCTGGTCGGCAGACGCGATCATCAATAATAGAGGCGCATAGGCGTGGTAGGAGCCCTGAATCGCCTCCATGCCGCAGCCCGGATACTCGGCGAGCGCGGCGCGAAAACCGGTCTGCGGTGAGCGGTCGCTCATCGCAACCAGGACGGTCATCCCACCATTCGACCATCCCTGAACGCCGATCCGGTCTTTGATGATGTCCTCACGAGTGCGCAGGTAGCGCAAGGCTCCGTACGCATCGAGAGGACGCACGGATTGCTCACTCACCGCGGCGGGCCGGTCTTCATAGCTCCCTTTAGGAAAGCCGCTGGCATAACCGCGAGGGCTGAAGCTATCGACCAGGATCGCGACATAGCCGCGATCAGCCCAGAATTCGCCCCATTGCAGGTGGCGTTTGGAAAGAGTGTCGGCGGTATAGACGCCGTGGGCAGCCGCAGAGTAAGGTCCAGCGCGCCCATGAAGCATCACGATCGCCGCGTGAGGGCCGGAGGAGGCGGGTTCGAAAACGTAGGCGACGAGGTTGGTCTGGTGATCCTCGCTTTGGAAGTGAACGGTTTTCGGCGCGGCGATGAGGAGGAAGAGCGGGACGAAGATCATTCGCGTTTTTTCCCGATGAGGAGCGCCAGCAAGAACTCGTGGGGGGCGGGATTGGTTTGGACTGTCCGCCAGTTCTCAAACGCAGTCCGCGCTTGAGTCAGCGGAGCATCTGCTTCCGTAAAGGTCCAAATCTTGGTGTTGTCGTAGTCGGCCAGATGGCGAGCCTCCTGCAAATCGATAAATGCGTCGGCGACATTCAACAGTTCACGAGGGACGCTCTTTTGCTCAGCGCTCCAGGTTTTCCACGAACCTTTCGAAACGGCGACCGAGACCTCCTTCATGTTGTTATGTTTGAACGCGCGCTCCAGCCCCAGTTGGGCCTCCGCGGAGCCGTTCCAACGCTGCGCAGCCTCGCCGACCAGAAGGTGAAAGAGCGCATAATAAGCTGTCGATACTGATCTGCGAAATGCCGCCTGCTCGAAGGTAGGAGAGTGTGAGGTCGCCAGATGGCCGGCCAGAGCGAGAAGCTCCTCGGCTATTCCCATTGCGGATCTTTCAACTTGTCCTGCTCACTCTTGCTGCGGAAGGTGGAGTACGCTAATCGTTCGGATTCACCTAGACGGAGAACCTCGTCGCGCAGCTCCCTTCGAACGCGATCAGCGACGTGTCCAAGATTTTCGGGGCGGCTCGCCGTGTCCGAAAGGAGGACGCGAAAGAAAATCGCCGGGTCGCCGCTCCAGTCGAAGCCTGTGTGATAGCGAATCCGGATCACGTCGGGAGCAAATTTTTCTTCGGCGGCTTTCACGATCTTCGGGATGTCATTCAACTGGGCGATCATGGGGGCCTCATAGATCAGCATAGCGCCTGCGGGCCGACGAGTTTACGCTTTTACGGATTGTGGTTGCCTTGCGCGTTGCGCAAGGTAGTGCTGATCGAGAGCCTGCCGCACGAGTGTCTTGATGACTGCCTGGCGGCTGATGTTGAGATTCCGGGCGGCTTGGTCGAGCTCGTCCAACATTGCCGCCGTGAGGTCGACGTTTACGCGTTGGATTGGGTGGACCATCCGGCCTTTCCCTTCGAAGAAACCGGAGATATCCTTGCCCTGATCGGCGAGGCGAGCGATTGCTTCGGCGGTGATTGGTTTACGAGTTTTCTTCATATAAACGAACCTCCTCTTGCGTCGACTTCCATAAAGTGACGAGATGAAAGATTTTCCCCTCCTCGTCGATTCGAATCTCAAAAATGACCGTGTATAAGCGGCCGCCGACCCAGCCAACGGCGCGATATTGCTCGGGAACGTCCGATCGTTTTTCGAGCCAGTAGGGCTGGAAGAACAGCGCCTGGGCTTCCTCGAAGGCGATCCCGCGCTTCGGATTCGCTCTGAGGCGCTGGCTCTTGCGAGGGTCGAAGCTGAAGCGCATTGCTGATATGACTGTTATACCACTCACCGGCAGTGACTGCGCCTCCTATTGGATCTCTTTTGCTCCTTGATAGAGAATTTCTGCTAGCTTCTTCGTTATGGATGCTGAAATCCTCAGATATCGATCGTCTCTCGCCTACAATCGCGAGATTTTTCTGATCGAGCATGGCTCGATTTTCAAAGAGTTCAGTACTATCGATGAAAATTTCGTGGAGCTTGCTAAGTTCCCCCAGAGGATGCGGGACACCCAGGGCGAATCATACGCTAGCATGGTGCCTTTCCTATTGCTCCTGCAGCGCCAGAGCCGTGCGGCTTTTGAGTCCTTCGCGGTCTATCAGGCCTACCAGGCATGGGTGGTCCTGCGGCCCGGTGTTGAGGCGCTGCTGATGATCGGGAAGTTTCTCGACGACCCTAAATTGGTCGGCATCTGGCAGGACCGCAGGGAACATCCGGCGGCCTATCGGAGGGCTTTCTCGGGGAAGGAACTGCGGTCAGTCGGGCTGCCTGCGTCGGACAAGATTCAAGCTGTGCTGTCGAAGATCAACGACGATTTCGTACACGCCAATGTAGACTACTTTTACCGGCACCTCGGGATGGACGCGGGTGATCCTGTTGATGCAACAATACTGTTAGACTACTTCGACAAAGCTGAGTTCCTGGAGGCCCATGTCCTCGCGTTTCTGCACCTGTTGCTGGTCATGCAGGGGTCACTTTCCGGCTTGTTTGCAAAACTATTCGGGGTGGACATATTGCTGAAGGCCCAAATCGGTCCATTCCTTAAGGAGTTCGGTCTTAGAATCAAGAGCTCGCATCGAGGTCGGAAGAGGCCGGAGCGATTTTTACCAATCTGGGATTGGTCGAGTTAGAGCAGATAAGCGTGTCGTAGGCTGCACGCCCTGCCGGCCGCCTATTCTCCGAGGACCGGTTCGAGTTTTTGGTATAGGCTCATCCAATATGGTATAGTCAAGCAAGAATTGTATGCTTCCTCGGCTTGAGCTTGATCCATCCTCTGCCACGCCACTTTACCGGCAACTCCATGAGCAAATTCGCTCTGCTATCGTCGCCGGGCGTATGGCTCGCGGGGAACGGATTCCTCCTACTCGGGAATTGGCTCAGTCCATTGGGTTGAATCGGGCGACCATTACGGCGGCTTTTGATGTCCTTGAAGCGGAAGGGCTCATCCGGCGCGAGGTGGGGCGCGGGAGTTTTGTCAATGGCGCGCCGGATCAGGAAACGCCCTCTACCATCAGTTTTTCGGCTTCCCGGCCTTCGGAAATTATGTTTCCGCTGGACGAATTTCGGGTGACTTGCCGCGAGGTGATCGACTCCGATGAGGCCGTGCAGATTCTTCAACTCGGTCCGGCGGGCGGGTATGGGCCGCTGCGCAGGCATCTATTAAGTGAGGCTCGGAAGCATGGGGCGGCGGGCGAGGATGATGACATTCTGGTCACCAGCGGATGCCAGCAGGCGTTCGATCTGATCCAGCGCGTGCTGGCGGCGAATGGTGAAACGGTGCTGATCGAGGATCCGGTTTATCCGGGGCTGCGGAACGCGTTTTTGCGAGGCGGGGCGCGGGTGATTGGGATGCCTGTGGGGCGCGAGGGCGTCGATGTGGATGCGTTGGGCGCGCTGCTCGATAAAGAGAAGCCGCGGCTGATGGTGCTGACGCCGAATTTTCAGAATCCGACCGGGACCAGCTTGCCAGTGGAGTCGCGGCGAACGATTCTGATGCTGGCGAAGCGCGCCGGCGTGATCGTGATCGAGAACGATCTTTACGGCGAGCTGCGGTATCAGGGGTCGGAGATTCCGACCATCAAGAGGCTGGATGAATCGGGCGACACCATTTTACTGGGGAGTTTTTCGAAGATCGCGTTTCCAGGGCTGCGGGTGGGCTGGGCGATCGGGCCGAAGCACTTTATCGCGCGATTGACGGAGGCGAAAGAGGCGAGCGATCTGCACTCGGACCAGTTGTCGCAAGCGGTGGTGCTGCGGTTTGCGGAGTCGGGAAGGCTCGCCGCGCATCGGCAGAAAATGTTGACTGCGGGCGGGCTACGGTTGAAGGCGATTTTGGGCGCGTGCGAGAAGGAGCTGCCGGCGGGGTCGGTTTTCACCAAACCAGAAGGCGGCATGAATGTTTGGGTGGAATTGCCGAGGCCTTTGGATGCTTCGGAGCTGGCGACACGGGCGGAGAGGGAGAATGTGAGCTTCCTGCCGGGCCGTTATTTCGCGGTCACGCGGCCGCAGATTCACGGATTGCGATTAAGTTTTGCGGGATTGACGCCGGAAAATATCCGGCATGGACTGGCTGTATTAGGACTGATTTTCCGGACTGAACAACAGAGAGCGCAGCGCAGGCAGAGCGGGGAACCGGCGCCGGCGCTCGTATAAAGGAGAGGATGCGATGTATTTATCTGAAGAATTTCGACTGAAGGTCGGGTTGGCGGAGATGTTGAAGGGCGGCGTCATTATGGACGTCACCAACGCGGAGCAGGCGCGCATTGCGGAGCAGGCGGGCGCATCGGCGGTGATGGCGCTGGAGCGTGTGCCGTCCGATATTCGCAAAGAAGGCGGAGTGGCGCGCATGGCGTCGATCCGCATTATTCGCGAGATTATGAACACGGTGTCGATTCCGGTGATGGCGAAGGCTCGCATCGGGCATTTCACGGAAGCGCGCGTTCTCGAAGCGCTGGGCGTGGATTATATCGACGAGAGCGAAGTGCTGACGCCGGCCGACGAAGAGCATCACATCGATAAGAAGACCTACAAAGTCCCGTTCGTATGCGGGGCGCGGAACCTGGGTGAGGCTCTGCGGCGCATTGCGGAAGGGGCGGCGATGATCCGCACCAAAGGCGAGGCGGGGTCGGGCAATATTGTCGAGGCGGTGCGGCATATCCGGACGATCGTGAAGGAGATGCGGCATCTCACGATCCTCGGGAAAGAGGAGTTGGTGCACGAGGCCAAGAATCTCGGCGCGCCGCTCGAATTGGTGGAGTGGGTAGCGGCGAACGGCCGGCTCCCGGTGCCGAATTTTTCGGCGGGCGGAATCGCGACGCCGGCCGATGCGGCGCTGGTGATGCAGTTGGGCGCGGAGGCGGTGTTCGTCGGGAGCGGAATTTTCAAATCGGAAGATCCGGAGGCTCGGGCGAAGGCGGTGGTGAAGGCGGCGACGTATTTCAGAGATCCGGTGAAACTGCTCGAAGCGTGCGAGGATTTGGGCGAGCCGATGCGCGGCCTTGACGTATCGAAGCTGCCGGAAGCGGAATTAATGCAGACGCGCGGCTGGTAACCCTTGCGGTCGCGGTGAATCAGCAAGATGAAGACAGTTGGAATATTGGCCTTGCAGGGCGACTTCGAGGCTCATTCGAAAGCCATCGCGAAGGCGGGCGGGCGCGCGATGGAAGTGCGCTCCCGCGAAGAGATGACGCAATGCGACGGCCTGATTCTGCCCGGCGGCGAGAGCTCCACCATGCTGAAGCTTCTCAACTATGAAAATCTTCTGGAGCCGCTCCGCGCGTTCGGCGAACAGAAGCCGATTTACGGGACTTGCGCGGGAGCGATTCTTTTAGCCAAGGAAGTATCGCATCCCGCGCAGGCGAGCCTCGGGCTGATGGATATTGACGTGGAGCGGAACGGCTATGGGCGGCAGATCGACAGCCGCGTGGTCAAGCTCGATTTAAATGGCGACGGCGCGTTCGAGGCAGTGTTCATTCGCGCGCCGATTATCCGCCGTGCGGGCGCTGAGGTCCAAGTGCTGGCGAAATATAACGGCGATCCGGTCTGGGCGGAGGAGGGGCGCCACATGGTGACGACGTTTCATCCCGAATTGACGGACGATTTGCGTGTCCACCGCCGATTTTTAGAAAAGTTATAAAAATCTTGCCGATAAGGCAATCATGGATGCGGTATTAAGACAGCATCGGATGTGGCTGTCCAGCCCGTCCGAAGGCCGCCAGGCTGACCTCAGCGGCGCGCCACTCAATGGCGAAAACTTTACGGGAGCGGATCTCCGCTGGTTGCAAGCGGCCTCCGCGTGCTTTCACGAATCGCGCTTTTATGATGTGGATCTGGACGGCAGCGATGTCACAGCGGCCGGCTTCTATCACGCGCGTTTGCATCACTCGCGCTTGCGGGAAATGAAAGGCCGCGAGGCGAATTTCGCCGGAGCCAGGATCGACCATTGCGATTTTTCGCGGTCCGATCTGACCAGCGCAAACTTTGCCCGCGCATATTTAATTGAATGTTCCTTCCGGTACGCTGAACTCGAAGGTTGCGATTTTCGCGAAATGCGGCTGCGCGGAGGGGATTTCCGAGGGGCAAATCTGCGCGGCGCGATCGGGCTGACGACGGCACACATCTCGCAGGCGCTGATCGACGAGGATACCGTCCTGCCGTTCCCTACGGCTTGATTGGTTTCACACCCGCGGGAAGCTTCAATTCGAAGGCCGATTCAGGGAGGTCGGGATTAATCTTCATATTCGAATACGCCAGGAGGTTGTAGTCTTTGCTCTCCTTGCCGGACAGTATTTTCTCCTGAATCGGATTGCCTTTATCTTCCGGAATCCAGAGCTGAATCATGTTGAAGAAATTTTTTTCTTCTTTCGATTTCGGAAGCAGATCGATGCGGGTGGTCTTGGTGTTGCCGATAGTTTCACTCGCACCCAGTGAGATGGTGTACTTTTTTTCCAAGTCCGCGCGTGACGTGCCGAAGCCGACCAGGATCAGCAAATCGGCCGATTTGGAATATTTTCGCGTGTCGTATTCGTCCACGCTATTGGCCTTGGGATGATAGATCTGCACCGTGGTGCCTGCGATACCGATCGTGCGGGCGTCTTGGCCGATAAACTCGGCCAGCAGAATCACGGTCTTGCCGCGCTTCATCATTTTGAATTTGCCGTCTTCGCCCTTGGTTTCACTGAACAGGCTGGAATAGTCCGTTCTGCGCACATCCGCCGAAAGGGAATGAAATGTCTTCGCAGCCTGATCCATCCTGGTCAGAACGGCATCCAGAGAATCGGCTCGACCAAGCGATGCGCTCAGCGCCAGAATGAAATAGGCGCCTCTCACGGTTTTGTATAGGCCATGTAGCCTTCGAGCTCCTGCTCGTCGTTATAAATCGGATCCACGTTTACGATCATGGTGTGCGTTTTGTACTTCGCGTTCACCGCCGCCGCCGCTTTTGAGAGCATGTCGTTCTCCGAAACGCCGCTCAACACCTGCGGATCGATCCAGAATCCGTTGCGCAGAATCGCGACGTTGGCCGCCTTCGGCTGATCGCGGAAGATCGTCTTCGGCGTAATAAAGATAAACGCCAGAATCAGCCCGACCATCACGTCGTACTGCCAGCTTCCTCGCGGAAAGTCCCAAAGAATAAAGCGTTTGATCGCGCCCATCGCCTTCAGTTTATCAGGCTTCCCGCGAACGCGGCAGTGTGCCTGAATTTCTCACCGTCTCTTAAAAGCCACGGCCCGGCTGCCCCGGCGTCCAATGATCTGAACCCGCAGGCTCGGGCACCACAAATGCTAATAAAAACGAGTCCGGTGGCGCGAAGGCCTTCCGATGTACCAAAATAGAAGAGTCTCGCGTCTAAACTGGAAGTACGGCTTCCCAGGAAGGCGTACCGTTACGTTGGGAGTCTTTTTTGTATTCACGATTGAGTAAATCGCTTGGGCTGGCTTTTGTCTTCACGAGTCTTGCCGTTGCCCAGCCGCAGTTTCTAGTCAGCACCGTTGCCGGCGGATCCATCCAGCAGACTCCGGTGTCGCCCCTCAACGCCGCCATCGTGCAACCGCAGCGCATCGCGGTGGATGGCAGTGGAAACGTGTATTTCACCGCGTCGAACGCTGTGTTCGAGATCACCAATGGAACCCTCACTCTGCTCGCCGGCACCGGACGCGTCGGCTATGCAGGGGACGGCGGCGCGGCGCTGCTGGCGCAGTTCAATAATCCGCAAGGCATCGCCGTCGATGGGGCCGGCAACGTCTATGTCGCCGATACCGGCAACAGCCTGATCCGCATCATTACGACGGATGGGAACGTCAACCTCTATGCCGGAACCGTCGCCTTTGGAGTCCCCGTCTACGGCTACGGTGGCGATAACGGTCCCGCCATCGGCGCGCTGCTTGATTTGCCGGTCGGGCTTGCGCTCGATAAGAGCAGCAACCTTTATGTAGCCGATTCGGCGAACAACGCGATCCGCGAAATTACTCCCGGGGGCGGCATCAGCACCATCGCCGGCCTCGGACCCACCGCGCCGGGATTCTCTGGCGATACCGGACTCGCCTTATCGGCGAATCTCGATGGACCGCTCGACGTCTGCCTGGATTCTTCCGGCAACATTTATATCGCCGACACCAACAACGCCAACGTTCGTCAGATTACAGCCTCCACCGGCATCATCAATACCTACGCCGGCAGCACGGCGATCGTCGATGGCGTGTACACCCTTGAATACGGCTTTGCGGGCGATGGCGGCACGGCAATCACCGCGTCGCTGGCTGGACCTGCCGGCGTGGCAATCGATTCGTCGGACAATCTCTATATCGCCACTTATGCCGATAATCGCATCCGCGTCGTCAACGCCAAAGGCATCATTAATACCTACGCGGGCACCGGCGGATACGGCTTCGCGGGCGATGGCGGTCCCGCCACCAAAGCGACGCTTGCCGCTCCGCGCGGCATTACCCTCGATTCGTCGGGCAATCTCTATCTGGCCGACCGCTGGAATAATCGCATCCGCAAAATCACCGGCGGCACCATCTCGACCATCGCCGGCAGCGGCGTCGGCAGTTTCAGCGGCGACGGAGGCTCTCCCACCGCCGCTCAATTGAGCGACCCCACCGGTGTCGCGGTCGCTTCCGACGGAACCTTCTATATTTCGGACACCCTCAACAGCCGCGTGCGCGTGGTCACGCCCATCGGCGTGATTAATACCGTCGCGGGCACCGGAGTTGCGGGATTTTCAGGCGATGGAGGCGCGGCCGCCAGCGCGCAGTTAAATCAGCCCGCCGGTCTCGCCGTCGATTCCGCGGGCAATTTGTATATTGCCGATTCGAACAACGCCGTGGTGCGCAAAGTGACGCCCGCTGGCGTTATTTCGACGGTCGCCGGCACCGGCGGCGCCACCGGCTACTCAGGCGATGGAGGCCCCGCTACTGCGGCGACCCTGATCGCGCCTGTCGGCGTGGCGGTCGATTCTTCGGGCAATCTCTACATCGCCGATTACTTCGGCTGGATTCGCGAAGTGAACGCCAAAACCGGTGTGATCTCGACCATCGCCGGCAACGGCACCAACGGCTACTCCGGCGACGGAGGCCCCGCCATCGCGGCGCAATTCTACAATCCGGTGGGCGTGGCAGTCGATAGCGCGGGCAACGTGTTCGTCGCCGATTCCGATAACGGCGCGGTGCGCATGATCTCGAACGGAATGATTTCGACCATCGCGGGCAACGGTATCCTCAGCTTCTCAGGCGACGGAGGCCTCGCCTCGCAAGCGCAATTCGGAGCGATCAGCGGTATCGCGGTCGATGCGAAGGACAATATCTATATCGCCGATACCAGCAACTGCCGGATTCGTCTGTTCCCCCTCAACGGAGTCGTTACCACCATCGGCGGCAACGGCACCCAAGGTTATACCGGCGACGGCGGCCTGGCAACCTTCGCCGACTTGAACGATCCCATGTCAGTCGCCGTATCAGCCTCAGGCAACGTGTATTTTGCCGATACCGGAAACAACGCAGTGCGCCTGCTGGGCCAAACCCCCTCAGCCGCAAGCGAAATCCGCAAACGCCGCTAAGCCCATCCTGCGCTGTGGGGCCGCCCTTTCAGGCGTTTCTACCACCTTCATAGCCGGATCGTCACCAGCCTTTGCCCCGCTAAAACCAGCGCTCCCGTCGAGCAATGCAGTTTTTCCAGCACCCCTCCCGCCGGAGCAGTCACCACGATCTCCATCTTCATCGCCTCCAGCACAATCAGCCTCTGTCCCGCCGTCACCCGCTGCCCCAGTTCCACCGCAATGCTCCACACGCTCGCCGTCACAGGGGAAGAAACCGCGCGGCATCCTTCCGGCACTGCATCATCTTCGTCCGCTGGCGTCGAATCGTCCACCGCTTCTACCACCGGGTCCGCGCCCCACCGCTCGCGCTCTTCAAGAAACGCCTGCTGCTGCCGCCGCCTCGAAAAATGCACCTCATCATCGATGGACGCCAGGAACGAATGGTAATCCTTCAGCCGGAACTCCGTTTCCTCAATGCGCGGTGCGTAGCGTGCTTCCCGCATCTCGAGCAGCTCCCGTGCGTCCACCGGATAGAAGCGAATCTGGTCGAACGTCCGCAGCAGCCACGGCTCCTCTCGCGCATACGTATTCCACATCTGCACCGTCCGCCCTACAAACTGATACCCTCCTGGACCCTCCATCCCATACACGCACATGTATGCCCCGCCGATGCCCACCGCATTTTCCGGAGTCCAAGTTCGCGCCGGATTGTACTTCGTCGTCACCAGCCGATGCCTCGGATCCGTCGGCGTCGCCACCGGAGCGCCCAGATAAACATCACCCAGCCCCAGCACCAAATAGTTCGCGTTAAAAACAATGTCCTTCACATCATCAATCGACGCCAGCCCGTTAATCCGCCGGATAAATTCGATGTTGCTCGGGCACCACGGCGCGTCCGCCCGCACCGATTGCATGTATTTCTCAATCGCCAGCCGCGTCGCCGGATCATCCCAGGAGAGCGGCAAATGCACGATGCGCGACGGCACGACAATATTTTCCAGATCCGGAATCCGCCGCTCGCAATCGTCGAGCGCGGCCAGCAATTCCTCCCGCCGAAGCCTCCGCGCGTCGTAATGTA
>JBEKPC010000158.1:0-12208 GCA_049521155.1 Bryobacteraceae bacterium | reverse complement strand
CAGCGGAATCAGCTTCTCGGGAAACTGATACGGGCCGTAGTTGTTTGAGCAGTTGGTGACCAACGCCGGGAGGCCGTAGGTATGGACCCAGGCGCGGACGAGGTGGTCCGACGAGGCTTTCGACGCTGCATACGGACTGTTCGGCGCGTACGGCGTCTCTTCGTGGAAGGCAGGCGCGTCAGGCGTCAACGTGCCATAGACTTCGTCGGTCGAGACATGCAGAAAACGGAAGTTTTCGCGCTCCCCGCCCACGAGCGTTGCGTAAAATACGCGAGCCGCCTGCAGCAGAGTGAAGGTTCCATCGATGTTGGTCTTCAGGAACGCCTCCGGAGCGGCGATGGAGCGGTCGACGTGGCTCTCCGCCGCGAAGTGAATGATGGCGGCGGGACGGTGCTCTTCGAAAAGGCTCGCCACCAGCGCCGCCAGTTGCAAGGAGAGGTGCAAAATCACTTCGAGCGGCGCGCGCAGCTCATTCGCCACTCCCGAAATCAACTGCCCCGTCGCGGCCAGCTTCTCGCTGCGGAACAATTGTTCGCGAATCGTTCGCTGCTCTTGCAGCTTTAACGCCGCCGCTACCTGGTTCGCCAGATGCTGAATCGACGCCTGTTCTTCAATCGTGAAATATCCCACTCCGTTCGCGTTTCCCGCTTCGAGCACGCCCAGCACGTCGCCCTGCGTGGTCAGCGGCACGATCATCGCGGAGCGCGGCGATTGCTGCTTCGTGCGCGTATTCAAATACGGACTGCGCCGCACGTCGGGAATATTCAGTTGCTTGCGATTCTGGAAACACACCACCGCGCCGCTGGCAAGCTCCTGGTCTTTCTGCGTTTCGACAGGCACCACCATCGGCTCCGGATCGGCTTCCGTCGGCACCCGTTCCAACGATTTTGTGCGGCGGTTAAAAATGTAGATCCAGGCTCCCGTCGCCTGCGTGATTGTTGGCAGAACGTTCATCAGCTTATCGGCGATCCCTGCCGGCGACGGCGCGGCAATGATCTCTTCGCACAACGTGTGGAACGTGCGCATGGAGCTGTGCTGTGCGCTGGTCCTGCGATCGCGGAACCATCGCAGCGCCAGCAGAATCGCACCCAGCCCGACCGCGCTCGCGATCAGCATCGGCGTCAGCCCCAGCGCCGTTCCGGACACTTTCAGATCCGCTGGCGAACCGAGCATAATCTGAGAACTGCCCGTCATCAGGCCGTCCGCGCTCACCCGGTCTCCCACGCGGATTGCCGTCGACGCAGGACGCGGCAGCAATATCGTGGCCGTAGCGCCGTGGTCGGCCAACATCACGATCGTGCCGCTGGCGTTTTCTCCCACCTTCGTCACGGTGCCGCGCGTTTCAATCATCAGTCCCAGAAAGCGGAGGCTCGCCGCGTCGGAAAGAGCGATTGATTTCGCCGGCGGAACCGAACCTTGCCGCACTCTTTCCATCGAATCAGGAACCAGCAGCGGCAATCCGCTTCGGACCTCGATTTTGCCGTGCGCCTCAATCCAGTCGCCTGGCTCATACCCCGCGAACCGGTCGAGTTCGCCGCGCAAAACCAGCCCGTGGTCGCTCGCGTCACGCAGCGGCAAATAATAGGTTCCAGCAGCCCACATCGCCGGTGCCGCAATCTGCGCCCGCACCGTAATAGCGCGTCCCTCATACCCCGCCGCCTGTTCCAGTGTCACCACCTCCTGCGCATTAACGCAGCAAGCCACCAGAATCAGCCCCGTCGCGAGCCCCAATATGTTTTTGTAGGGCGGACGCCCCCGTCCGCGCCGGACTCCCTGGGCCGGCCTCGGCCCGGCCTCTTCCACCAGAGACACCACCCTTGTGGGGCCGCCATTCTTGGCGGCAGCCGCCCTTTCAGGCGGTTCTTCTCTCACCGTAATCAACATGACATCTGTGCCGCTAGCCATGATTCCAACTCCGGATGATCAAAGTCAGGGACGGCGATATCGACATCTTCCAGACTCCGCGCATGCGTCAGCAGTCCCGCCACTCTCATGCCTGCGGCGCGCGCCGCCCGGATTCCAACCGGCGAGTCTTCGAACACAATGCAGTTCCCAGGCGCGACCCCCACCAGGTCCGCCCCGCGCAAATAAACGTCGGGCGACGGCTTGGCCCGCGCCACCTGCGATCCATCGACAATGGCGCGGAAGTATTGCCGGATTCCCGCCCCGTTTAAAATAAAGTCCACATTCGCCGGCTCGGCATTTGTTCCCATCGCGAGCGGAACCATCTTCGATGCCTCGGCCAGAAACCGCCTGACGCCCGGCACCAGCTTCGCTTCCAGCGTCTCGCCGATCATCTCTCGAAACAGCCGCTCCTTCGCCGCGCCGTGCTCGAAGATGGCGTCGTCGCTCAGATGGGAGCCGAACAGATCCCGCACCAGGTCGTCATTCCGCTTGCCGTGCATGCGCGCTTCCATGGTTTCCGAATCAATGCTGTTGGCGTCCAGATAACGCTCCCATGCCAGCGTATGCGTAGGCATGGAGTCGATCACCACTCCGTCCAGATCGAAAAGAAGGGCCAGTTCAGGATTTAAAATAAGCACGTAATATTTAAGAATACATGCCAGCCCGTCGTTTTCTCATCTCCGGCCGTGTGCAAGGTGTCGGCTTTCGTTACTTCGCGCAACGCTCCGCGCGTGAAGTCGGCGTCAGCGGCTGGGCCAGGAATCTTGATGACGGCCGCGTGGAGGTCCATGCCAATGGCACGCCGGCCCAGTTGGAGGACTTCGAATCCCGCCTCAGACTCGGGCCTCGTTCCGCCGACGTCCGTTCAGTAGAGGTTCATGAGGACGCAGTGTTAAACTTACATAGTTTCGACATTCGCTAAATGAATCTAAAATCTCTGATCCGGGAAGTCCCGGATTTCCCCAAGCCCGGCATTAATTTTTACGACATCACCACGCTGCTGAAGGACGCCGCCGGTCTGCGCGCCGTGATCGACGATTTGGGCCAAGCCTATCACGGGAAAGGAATTGAAATCGTCGCTGGCATTGAAGCCCGCGGCTTCATTTTTGCTCCCGCCGTCGCCTATGCGCTCAACGCCGGCTTCGTCCCCGTACGCAAGCCGAAAAAGCTCCCGTCGATAACCGAGCGAGTCGAATACGAGCTCGAATACGGCACCGATATTCTCGAAATACACAAGGATGCGATCGAGCCCGGCCAGAAAGTCCTGATCGTCGACGACGTCCTCGCCACCGGAGGCACAGCCAAGGCAGTCGCGCAATTGATCGAGCGCCTAGGCGGCAACATAGTCGGCCTAAGCTTCGTCCTCGAGCTCGATTTCCTGAACGGCCGCGCCAAACTCCCCGGCCACAACATAACCTCGCTCCTGCACTACTAGTGAAACACTTCGCTATTGCAGAACCTTCCACCTGGCGCGCCGATAGCAATGAAAACCCCGACGCTTCCACATTCCCACCGAGCCGTGACCGCAGGGAGCGGTGTCAATTTCGACCCTGTGATACGATCGGCCGGCAGTATAGGTAGCCACTAGTGAAACCATCAACACCTCGGCGTCTCGTGGGGCCGCCATTATTGGCGCTAGCCGCCCATTCAGGCGGCTCTTGTTCCCTCCGCATAAAATCCCTGGCAAAAATCAACCTGGACCTCCGCGTCCTGGCCAAGCGGGAAGACGGCTTTCACAATCTCCGCACAGTCTTCCAGACAATCTCCCTCGCCGACACAATTCATATCCAATATGAACCCGCGCGCAAAACAGAAATCACGCTGGCAGAGGACCTCGCAATCCCCAACAATCTGATTCTCAGCGCCGCGAAAGCCGTCATGGGCGCGATGAAAATCCACGCCCGCATCCAGTTCACTCTTAAAAAGAAAATCCCCATGGGCGGCGGCCTGGGCGGCGGATCCAGCAACGCCGCATCGATCCTCCTAGCCCTACCTGTGCTCGCGGGACGAACGCTCCCCCTCGCCACATTACTCGAAATCGGCGCCGCGCTAGGCAGCGATGTCCCATTCTTCCTTACCGGCGGCACCGCCATGGCCATGGATCGCGGCACCGAAATCTACGATCTTCCGGATATCGCCGAAGAGCCGGTTTTGCTGGTTTCGCCTGGTGTTCACGTCTCGACAGGTCCTGCCTACAGCGCCCTCGGCCGTAGTTTGACATTCACACCTTTGTCAAGTAGCATTAATAGTTTCCAGGCCTTCGTGCGCGCGCTTGGTGATGGGCGCAGCGCGATGGCGGCAAGTCCGTTCAGCGCGAACGATTTCGAGACGGTCGTTTTCAAGCAATATCCCCAACTCAGGAAAATCGCAAGACGATTGCGGAGTCTTGGTGGTGCGCGGATGACCGGCAGCGGCTCGACCGTCTTCGCGCTATTTTCTTCGAAGGACGAGAGAGCGCACGTCAAGCGAATATTGGATGGGGATCGGGTGTTTGAGGGCTGCAAGATCATGGAAGCTGAGCTCGTGAGCCGCCGCAGCTATCAGCGGATGTGGCGGCGGCAGTTGCGCGAACATTTGAATCCGAACGAGGTATTATGGCCGCCCCGAAGCCGGTACGCGCAATGAGGTTCAATCACTTCAAAGTATTCACGGGCAACGCCAATCCTGCCCTCGCCGCGGAAATTTGCTATGAGCTCGGCTGCCAGCTTGCTGCGGTGCGCGTGCGCGAATTCTCGGATGGGGAAGTGCACCTGCAAGTCCAGGAGAACGTCCGTGGGGCCGATGTTTTCGTGGTGCAGCCGACCTGCAATCCGGTGGACCGGCACCTGATGGAATTGCTGCTCATGATGGACGCGCTGAAAAGGGCCTCAGCGGAGCGCATCACCGCAGTGTTACCCTATTATGGGTATGCAAGGCAGGACCGCAAGGATCGGCCTCGCATGCCGATTTCGGCGCGTCTGGTGGCCAGCCTGCTGGAACGTGCCGGAGCCAACCGCATTTTGGCGCTGGATCTGCACGCCGCGCAGATTCAGGGCTTCTTCGATGTCCCGGTCGACCATTTATTTGGAATGCCGGTGATGATCGACTACTTCGACGAGATGCGTGGAGAAGGAATGACTGTGGTTTCGCCCGATGCGGGCGGCGTGGAACGTGCGCGTGCGTTTGCGAAAAGATTGGATGCGCCGCTGGCGATTGTCGATAAGCGGCGGACGGAAGTGAATGTGGCCGAAGTGATGCATATTATCGGCGATGTGGAAGGGCAGCACTGCCTGATCGTGGACGATTTAATCGACACGGCGGGAACGCTGGTCAAAGCCACCGAAGCTCTGCTCAAGCAGGGCGCCGCGAGCGTGCGCGCCTGCGCCACCCATGCCGTGCTTTCCGGACCCGCTGTCGAGAGAATTGAGAACTCTGAAATTAAAGAAGTGATCGTGACGAATTCGATTCCGTTGAAAGGCGCGGCCGATAATTGCCGCCGGATCAAGCAGCTTTCCGTGGCCCCCATGTTGGCAAAAGCCATCCAATCTATCCACGAAGATGGCTCTGTAAGCACTCTATTCGTGTAGTTTTCGTGTACTTATGGTCGTTTAAGGTACTTTAAAAATGAGAAAAGATATCACAATTTTCGCCGAACCGCGCTCCTCGCGCGGCAAGAATGAAGCCCGCCGCCTGCGCGTGGCGGGCCAAGCTCCCGGAGTGCTGTACGGAGCGGGCGGCGATGCCGTCGCCGTGGCCGTAAGCCCCAAAGAAGTCAATAAGATACTGCATAGCAACACCGGTCACAATACCATTTTCAACCTGACCGTCAACGGCGGCGAGACCGTCCCCGTCATGGTCGTTGATTGGCAAAATGACCCGGTGAAAGAGAATCTGCTGCATGTCGATCTGAAAAGAATAGATTTGACCCTGCGCCTCCGCGTCAAAGTTCCCGTGCATACCACCGGTGAGCCTAAAGGCGTGAAACTACAGGGCGGATTGCACGAGCTGATCACTCGCGAAGTAGAAATCGAATGCCTCCCCGACGACATCCCGGAGCAATTTATCTTGGATGCGACCGAATTATCGATCGGCGAAAATTTACGCGCATCGCAGATTCCGATGACGGGGTCGATGAAGCTATTGAGCAACCCGGAAGCCGTTATTTCTCACGTCGTTAGCATGAAGGCGGAAGAAGTCGCGGTGGTCGATGCCGCTGTCGCTCCGGCTGCCGCCGAGCCTGAAGTCGCTAAAGTGAAGGGAAAGAAGGAAGAGGAGGCTCCGGTAGACGACAAGAAGAAGAAAAAATAGGCCGTGGACTTTCTCGTCGTCGGACTTGGGAATCCTGGAGCGGAGTATGCAAATACGCCGCATAATCTAGGGTTTATGGTGGTCGACCGGCTCCAGCCGATGAAAAATGTCGCGCTGGCTAAGCCGCAAACGTTTATGAATCTGAGCGGGCCGGCAGTAAAGGCTTTGCTCGAGCGGTACGAATTAACACCCGGCCGCTTAATCCTTGTGTATGACGAACTTGCACTTCCGTTCGGCCAAATTCGCGTAAGGCCGAAAGGCTCGCACGCGGGGCATAACGGAGTGAAAAGCGTGATCGGAAGTTTGGGAACAAACGAATTTCCCAGAGTGCGGTTGGGGATCAAGCCCGATCATCCGATCGATGGTGCAACGTATGTGCTTAAGTCGTTTAAAAAAGCACAGATGCAGGAAGTGGATGAAATGGTCGCGCAAGCTTGTGCGGCGGTGGAATCCATAATCGCTGATGGCGTCGAAAAGTCCATGACGATGTTTAATCGTCGCGCCGGAGGCTTAAAACAAGAGGAAGAATGAGAGTCTACGAAGAGTTGTTTATCGTGAAGCCGGATGCGGTGGAAGAGGAGGTCGACGGATTTGTCGGCCAACTGAAAACACTGATCGAAAACGGCAAAGGAACCGTCGACAAGATCGATAAGTGGGGCATTCGCAAGCTCGCTTACCGGGTGTCGAAATACGCCGAAGGGCAATACATCCTGATTACATTCAGCGCGAATCCTGAGTCTGTAAAGGAGATCGAGCGGCGTTTACGCGTGACTGACATGGTGATTAAGTTCATCACGGTGCGCATCGACGAAAAGCAGAAGAAAATCGACAAGCGCAAGAAAGCGCGGGAGAAGCGTGCAGCGCGGCGTCCTGCGCCTCAGGTTGCGGCTCCGGCAGCGCCATTAGGCGTTCCGGCGGTTCCGGGTGAACCAGCGGCTGCGCCGGGACTTCCCGGTGCTCCGGCGCCTGAACATCCGGCTCCTGCGGCGCCTGCTCCAGCTCCGGCAGAGACACCTAGCCTCGAAGTGGCGGAAGAGACGAAGGGATAACGAACATGGCAGAAACCAAGGGCGGAAGACCAATCAGCGGATCGCAGCGTCCCACCGGCGGCGACAAGGCGATCGCAGGCAAGAAACAATATTTCCGGCGCAAGAAGATGTGCCGATTCTGCGTCGACCGGATCGACGATATCAATTACAAAGAAGTGCGGCTGCTCGCCTCCTTCATTTCCGAGCGCGGGAAGATTACGCCGCGCCGCATTTCGGGCGTATGCGCGCCGCATCAGCGCAGGCTGGCTGAAGCGATCAAGCAGGCGCGGAATATCGCGCTGATTCCGTTTTCAACATCGATTTAAGGAACCAAAATCATGGACGTCATTCTCAGAGAAGATATTGCGAACCTCGGGACACGCGGCTCGATGGTGAAGGTGGCTCCGGGCTACGCGCGGAATTTCCTGCTGCCGAAGAAGATGGCAGTGGCGGCGACGGAAGCGAACAAAAAGATCGTCGAGCAGGAGCGGCAATCGCACCTGAAGCGCGAAGCGAAGGAAACGGCGGACGCGACGGAGCTAGCGAAGCTGATGGCGGCGGTGGAAGTGACCATCGCGCACAAGGCGGGCGAGAACGATCAGTTGTTCGGATCGGTAACGGCGACCGATATTGCGACGGCGCTCGAAAAGCAGGGCTATACGATCGACCGGCGCAAGGTGCAGTTGGAGGAGCCGATCAAGAAGCTCGGCGACTATAAAGCAACGGTGAAGCTGCATCGGGATGTGACGGTAGAAGTCCCGGTTCACGTGGTTAAAGAAGACTAGGATAGATGGCAGGCGAAACCGCCTGCCCCACCTGGTTGCAAGGCTGCTGCTGTTATAGGTGAATTGGGGGCGACTTGGCTTCTGTTGGTGAGTTGTTGCGGGCGGCGGCTTCGGGACACTTAGGGGTCGACCGGCGCTTGATTCAATCTATTCTTGATCAGCCGGATGCGCCGGCCGAGGTGCTTGCGTTTTCGCGGGAGCCTCGGGAAGGGCACCGGCTTGATCTTGATCCTCTCCTTATTGATTTATTCCGTTACTGGAAATCGGATGCGGCGCTCGATTTTTATATCGACGCGGTGCGCCGGCAGCCGGAAGAAATCGGCGACGACCTGATCCAGGCATTCCTTCCGTATGGCGAAAAGGCGGTGGAACCGCTGCTTGCGCTCTATGAAGAATTGGGCGAGGAGCAAGGCGGAGATGTGGCGTTTCTGCTGGCTGGTCTCCGGGCGCGCGATCCACGCGTGCTGCCTTTACTGCTCGACCGGTTGGAGTTTGATGCGGGCGACGGAGCGTTCCTGCTGGGTTTATACGGCAACCAGGAGGCGCGGCCTGCGCTCGAAAAAATGCTGACCGAAATTTCGGCTGACGATGGCGAGCTGCGCCTCGAAATCGAGCGCTCCATCGAGCTGCTGGATTCGCCGGAGCCGCAGTATGTGCCGGAGCCGTTCGACATTCTGAAAGAGTATCCGAAGACGGAATTGCCGGCGTTCGACCTGTTGCCGGATGGCGAGCGGATCGAAATGCTGGACTCCGAAGACCCGCTGATTCGCGCGGGCGCGGCGCATAGCTTCTTCAATGAGGACCTGGGGGCGGGGACGCGCGACAAATTATTCGCGCTGGCAAAGAGCGATCCTGAGTTGAAGGTGCGGGTGCAGGCGTGGGAGTCGCTTTCAGGAGCGGCGGAGCAGGCTCCAATTCAAGAGGCGTTGCTTGCAACGCTGACCGATGAGGCCAAGCCGGTGGAAGAACGCGGCGCAGCGGCGGTGGGACTGTATGCGTTCGCCGATAAAGACGAAGCGCGGCGTGGCATAGAGGCGTTGTATGAAACGGGCGGGCATGCGCGGGCGAAGGCGCTCGAAGCCATGTGGCGGTCCTTATGGGAGCCTTACGCGAAGTATTTTGCGGGGCATTTGGATGAGACCGAAGAGATCTCGCTTTTGCGGCAGGCGTTGCGCGGGGCGGGATATTTCCGGTTGACGAAACAAGCGGAGAAAATCGCTTCCTATTTCGATCGGGAGGGCGATCTGGCAACGCTGCGCGAGGACGCTCTATTTGCGTATGCGCTGGCGATGCCCGGCGAGACGACGCGCGGGCGGGTTCGCGGCATGTTGCGGAAGATCGACACATTGGCCGATCTGGATGCGGCGGAAACGGACCTGGTGATGTTCGCGCTGGACGAACGGCTTCGGCTTAACGGGCTGGCGCCCGTCTTCGCCGAAGAAGAAGGAGCCAGTAGCCAGGAGCCAGTAGCCAGTATCGAAGAGACAGCGCCTGCGCGGCAAGAGAAGGTCGGGCGGAATGATCCTTGTCCTTGCGGGAGCGGGAAGAAGTTTAAGAAGTGCTGTGGGGCCTGAGTGACACGCGCGGAGTTGCACGGGATTTCGCGGGTTCTTTCCGATCCGCGGCGGTTTGAGATCCTTACGAAAATTGCCGCGCAGGATTGTGCGGCTTGCTCTGATTTGCGCGCTAAATTTCCGATTACGGCGGCTACGCTTTCCCATCATTTGAAAGAACTGGAATCCTGCGGCCTGATTGAGATGGCGCGGCGGGGTAAGTTTATCGACATTACTTTCCAGCGCGATGTCTGGGAAGCTTACCTGAAACAACTTCAGAAGATTTGACTGAATCCCGTCTGGACGTGTCCTCATCAGTTAGACAGTTGTCGAACTGTCGTAGAGATGGAGGTTACAGAATCATGAGCAAACTTAAAGGGAAGGTCGCGGTGGTTACCGGGGCATCGAAGGGAATTGGCGCGTCGATTGCGGAGCACTTGGGCGCCGCGGGCGCGTCGGTAGTGGTGAATTACGCGAGCAGCAAATCGGGCGCCGACGCGGTGGTTAAGAAGATTACCGACAAGGGCGGCAAGGCGATTGCCGTGCAGGGCGACGTTTCGAAGGCGAAAGACATTACACGATTATTCGCGGAGACGAAGGCGGCCTACGGGAAGCTGGATATTCTGGTGAATAATGCCGGAATTTACGAGTTTCTTCCACTGGAACAGGTCACGCCGGAACACTTCTACAAGCAGTTCGATCTGAACGTACTGGGTCTGCTCCTGACGACGCAAGAGGCGGTGAAGCTGATTGGCGCGGAGGGCGGGTCCATTATCAACATCGGTTCGGGAGCCGGGAAGATGCCGCCTGCGATGGCATCCGTTTACAGCGCTACGAAGGCGGCGGTGGATGCGATTACGATCTCGCTTTCGAAAGAGCTGGGACCGAGAAAGATTCGGGTGAATTCGTTGAACCCGGGCATGGTGGAGACCGAAGGCGTGCATGCGGCGGGTTTCGCGGAAAGTGATTTCAGAAAGATGATCGAGTCAACCACGCCGCTGGGCCGCATCGGACAGCCGGATGACATCGGCAAGGCCGCGGTATTCTTCGCATCCGATGACGCAGGATGGGTGAACGGCCAGACGGTGATTGCGGCGGGCGGGCAAACGGCCTAAGAAAAGAAGTAGCCAGGAGCCAGTAGCCAGAATCGAAGGGACAGCGCCTGCACGACGTGAGACGGCTTTATGACGTGCTGCGGGGGATGATTAAGTATCCTAGAATCGCTGCCGCCAGGCCTCCGAGGATTACTGCGACGGGGGCGATTAGAAAACTCCAGGTATAGCCTGCGCCGAGAAACGCTCTTGATGGATTCGCAGGGTCGCACAGGATCGGCGCGGGTGAGCCTTTGGGGTAGCGTGTGAGGATGGCACGGAAGCTGTTTGGGCTTCCGCTGCTTCCCCAATCGTTGAATTTCTTCGAATACTCAGAGGCGCCGGCCTTCCAGCGGATTGTGATGCTGGGACGATACAACTCCTCGATATCGGGACCATTTACAACAGATACAATTACCTCTCCTTGTACATGCGTCCATCGCTGGAGTGCGATGATGCGGATGGCCAGAATGACGATGCCGAATACGGCGGTCAGGAGGCCGAGAATCAGGAAACTCCAGCCGGTCGAGGTTCTGCGATTCATACCTGGCTAAAGGCTTTGCTCTAATACGGCGACGAGTCCCTTTCTGCGCCCTTCAACGTCAAACGCATTCACCACGGACTGATGATCGAGAGTGAGGACTCCGTCATGAAAGGATGCCCAGCAGGTACCGTAGTCGCAACCTTTGACGTTTTGGACAACGATCTTCTTGAGACTGGTTTTCAGCGCCTCGCGTCCCATTTCGTCGTGACCCACGTCCCGGAGCGCCGCGGTTAAAGGCTCGAAATAGATCTTGGGCCAGCTCTCTGCATAGTTGCTTTCCTCGTTGGCGACGGCGAGCGAATCCCAATTGACTTCGAGGGGGACCGGCCAACCGGCGGCCTCCTCAACCCCGCTCTTGAGGGCGGGGAATCGATTTGCTTCAAATTCATGTACAATGCGCTTTTGCGCTAGCGTCATAATCCTCCAATTTTCTGGCGCTTGTTTCACGCCAGATGCCCTACCTCGCGAAATGCTATCACAACGAGCCGCACCGGGGATGACAGCTCGATGAATTCGGCGCGCGGTAGAATAACAGGGTGTCGGCTCCCGGTAGGCCCTCTCTTCTTAGACAGCTCGGAGTAGTGAGCGCGACGGCGCTGGTGGTGTCGAACATGATCGGCACCGGAATCTTTACGACTAGCGGATTTCTAGCGGGCGATTTGGGAAATCCGAAGCTGGTGCTGTGGATCTGGGTGGTGGGGGCGATTTGCGCGTTTCTGGGCGCGATCTGCTATTCCGAACTGGGCGTGAATTTGCCGTCGAGCGGCGGCGAATACGTATACCTGACGCGGGCGTTCGGTCCCACGTGGGGATTCATGACGGGCTGGGTTTCCTTCTTCGCCGGATTCTCCGCGCCTATTGCAGCCGCCGCGCTCGCGTTCTCCGATTATCTGGGCTACTTTTTTCCGTCTGTGCGGCAGGAAAATGCGCGCGTGCTGGCGGGATCCGGCGAATGGACGCTGCATCTGGGCGGGGCGCAAACGGTGGCCTGCGGGCTGGTGTTGTTGTTTACGCT
>JBEKPC010000157.1:0-12380 GCA_049521155.1 Bryobacteraceae bacterium | reverse complement strand
GGCCGAAGCCGCCGACCTGGCGCCGGTCAAGCGACGGCTGGACCACTGCTTGCAGATAGATCCGGCCCCGGCGATAAAAGGCTGTGGCGGACAACTCTAACGCCTCTGCACAGACATCGGGCCGCCGCAGCAGGCTTCCATCGTGCCTCCAGAGCGTTCCGTTATTCAGTTCGGCCAGGGCGCCGGAGGTCATTTGAAGAACGTCCGACAAGCCGCGCGAAGCGGTGAGGCTGATGCCGAACTGTTTCGGACCGATCTTCTGATAACCGTATGGGCTTGCCCATTGATACGTGGACATATGCGATTCTCCTTTATTGAATGGGAGGTTCATAAGCGCCTCCTATTCCTACCGGGCGGAAACTTTGCGAGCGAATTGGTGTCGGCGGGATGGGATTCCGTGTGGGCGGCCAATTTTGGCGGCAGCCTGCCTTCGGGCAGGCTTTTCGAAAACACACACAGCCGCCTGAAACGCGGCTGCCGCCATTGGCCGCCCCACAAAACAGCACCAGATCAAGCTATCAAGGGGCGCGGAGGCTGTAGATTTCCAGATTGCCGTCGCGATCGCTCGAGAATGCGATGCGGAGGCCGTCGGGGGACCACGACGGGTGCAGTTCGGTAGCCGGGTGGCGCGAAACATTTTGGAGATGGCTGCCATCGGAGTTCATCACGTAGATTTCGCCATTCCCCGTGCGGCCGCTGGTAAATACGATCCGGCGGCCGTCGGGGGACCAGCGGGCGCTCCCATTGCCGCCTGGAACCGGCGTAAGACTTACGAGATTCGTCCCATCGGCGGCCATCACATAGACTTCAGACTCGCCGCTGCGGTCCGTGGTGAAAACGATTCTCTTGCCGTCCGGTGACCAGGACGGCGATTCGTTCCTGCCAGCGCCAAAGGTAAGCTGGCGCAGACCGGCTCCGTGGGCGCCGATGACCCAGATATTCTGCTGGCTCGAAAACGCAATCGTCTGTCCGTCGGGAGACCAGGATGGCCCAAAACAATCCGCCGGATTTTCAGACAATCGAGTTGCCTGCCCGCCGTTCGCGGGCATCATATAGATATCGCGGTGACCACCGCGATCGCTCACGAAAGCGATGGTTGCGCCATCGGGTGACCAGGCTGCCTCCGAATCGTCAGCCGGATTATTAGTGAGATTGCGCGGCGTCCCACCCGGGCGGTCGAGGACGAAGATATCGCGCTTTCCGGAACGATTGCTTTCAAACGCGATCCGCGAACCATCCGGCGACCAGACTGGGCGATCATCCTCGGCAATATGATTGGTCCAGCGCACGGGGAGGCCGGCTTCGACGCTCGTGACATAAATTTCGTCGTTGCCGTCGCGATCGGCATCGAAAACGATGCGGGTTCCGTCAGGGGACCAGGCCGGCTCGCCCGCTGTCCCGGGACCAGTGGTCACCGCGCGCACGTTGGTCCCGTCCGCGTCCATTACGTAAATCTGTGTTTTACCGGACCGATCGCTCTGGAACGCTATTCGCCTTCCGTCGGGCGACCAGACAGCGACCGAGTTATTTCCCGGCCCTTCATAAAGCGGCCGCGCGTTGCCGCCATTCGTATCCATTTGCCAAATGGTCAGATGACCATTTTCCTGATGAGTAAAAACGATGGACTTGCCGGCAGGCGACCAGCTTGGGTCGCCCGAGAAACTGGTCAAGTGAGTCAGAATGCGGAAATTCGATCCATCGGATCCAACCACGCAGATCTGCTCGACCGTTCCGTCGTAGCACTGAAATACGACCTGCGCCGAATCCGGCGCCCATGCCGCTCTGCCGCCAAACACTCCCAACGCGCGGGGATTGCCGCCGTCGGCATTCATTACGAAGATCTCCGGCTGGCTGCCGCGCTTGCGCTGAAACGCGATTCGCTTCCCATCGGGAGACCAAGCCGGGCTATCGGACCAGCCGAGACCGGTGGTTACGTTGCGCGGCATCGATCCATCGGCATTCATCACCCAGATGGAGGGAAGGCCGTCGCGATTGCTGACGAACGCTACCTTTGAGCCATCGGGCGACCAATCGGGCTGACCATCGGCGGCGATGTTGTTGGTCAGCCGAATGAGATCCGCGTCGGCCGGGATTTTTGGGGCGTTAGGCGCCGGGACCAGACGAATCGCGGCATAGGCAAGCAGGCATGCCGAACCGATCGTCAGCAGCAGCACAGGCCGGGTGCGCTTCGACTGCGGCGGAGGCGTTTCGATCCTTGCCGGAACAGGCGGCGGGACGGGGGGATGCTCCGGCCGCGCCTCGGCCAGGAACCGGTAGCCGTGGCGCGTGACGGTCTCAATGTAACGGTGGTCGTTTCCGAGGGCGCGGCGCAGGTCCGAAATGTGGCGCCCTAGCGTTGCTTCCTCCACCGCCGTATCCGGCCAGATGGAATCGAGCAGATCCTGCTTGGTGCGCAGCTTTCCCGGATGCTCCGTCAGTGAGGCGAGCAGATCAAAAGCTTTCGGAGAGACCGCGACAGGCACTCCGGCACGGGTCAAGGTTCGTTCGGCGGCGTCTAACTCGAAGTCGCCAAATCTTACGATTCCTTGCGCTTTCATCGACATAGAACACCGTTAGAAAATCTTCCAAATTTCTTCCGACGGTTCTCCGGGCAATTGGCCGAACCTTAGTGAATAATTTTTATCTCGGAGGACAGTATATGCTAACAAAATCTGCCTTTGCAATCCTGACCGGATGTTTGCTATCGGCAACGTCGCGGGCGGGCAGCATTACCATCGATATCGACGCGACTGTAAGCGGCTGCTCCCAGTGCAGCGGAGTGGCCCAAGTCACACCCGGCACGTTTCTGACGGACATCTATTCGCCCCAGCAGGTTGCTCTGGGAGCCGGAACTTACACGGTGACCAACGGCGACCCTCTTGCGATCGGCGGCACGCCAGACAAATACTCAGCCTGGAATTTCGAAGGGCCCGTCTCCGGCAACTGGGTGTGGAGTTTTGTAATCGCCACCGACAACGGGAGCGGCACGCAAGGCACAGTCCTGCTGGACGATTACATCGCCGGTGTTTACGCGACACAGGCGCTGGCGGCTAGCGCAACCGGCATCGTAACCTACGACAACCTGACCGCGCTGACGGCAACCTCGACCGCCGGCTTCGTCGATACGTTCACACTAACGGCTCCGGCGACGGTTGATTTATTAATCGACGACTATGGTTTGTACGACAACGCGGGCGGCGTGGCGCTGACCATCAGCGGTTCCGGCATCGGCAGCACCGTACCCGAACCATCGTCTTTTTTGCCGCTGGGCCTCGCATTACTCGTGGTCAAACGATTGACTTCAGCAACTAAATAGTTGACACTGTCAACTATGGACCGTCCCGAAGCCGTGCGCGCTTTCAACCGTTTTTACACGAAGCGAATCCATATTCTTCAAGAAGGAATCGGATTAACCAGCGCCGACAACCCACTCTCGCTCACCGAGGCGCGAGTCCTCTTTGAACTGGCGCATCGCATAAGCCCCACCGCAACGGAACTCCTCACGGAACTCGGGCTCGATCCCGGCTACCTGAGCCGCATTCTCAACACCTTCGTCCGCCGTGGATTCGTGGAAAAAGAGGCGGCCAGCGACCGCCGCCAACGTCATCTCTCCCTGACATCAAAGGGCAAGAAGATATTCGCATCCATCGATCGTAAGTCGCACCACCAAGCCGCCGCCATGCTCGCCAAATTATCCGAGTCCGATCAAGCCCGGCTGATCGCCGCAATGAAATCGATTGAGAGCACCCTCGAACCCAAACCGCCGGCTCCCTTGATCCTGCGTCCCCATCGCCCCGGCGATATCGGATGGATCACCCATCGCCACGGCGTTCTCTATGCGCGGGAGTATGGGTGGGATGAAAAGTTCGAGGCCCTGGTCGCCGGCATCGCGGCGAAGTTCGTCGAGAATTTTGACCCCCGGCGTGAGCATTGCTGGATCGCTGAGCAGGACAGCTCCATTCTCGGCTCCGTGACGCTGGTCAAAAAATCAGCGACCGTCGCAAAGCTGCGTCTTCTCTACGTGGAACCAACCGCGCGCGGCATGGGCGTCGGAAGCCGCCTGGTCCAGGAATGCATCCGCTTCGCGCGCGAGGCCGGGTATCGCAAAATCACTCTATGGACCAACTCGATTTTGATGGCCGCCCGGCGGATTTATGAACGCGAAGGGTTTCAAATCGTCGAAATTAAGGGCGCTTATGAGACCTGGGAGCTACACTTACGCTCGATTAAGGCGGCTTAAAGCGTCGTCGCGGGCAGCGCCGGCGGTAAAATCTGGACTTTTTCGGTGGTGAACAGCACTTCCCGCACCTGTCCACTGGGCCCGATTTTGCCGATCGGTTTGCCATTCCAGCGTACGTCCAGCCCACCCGCGTTGCCGACCTTCATTTTGGCAACGTCGGACGCCCGCAGCGTCTTAGTCTGGCTCGGCTCCAGTACGCCAGAGAAGATCTTCTTTCCTTCGCTGGTGATAGAGAACCACGTCCGCTCCGTCGCGGAAATATTCAGCACCACGCCATCGGGTCCGGCCTCCGCCGTAACATCGACGGTCGGCGTCTTGCTCACCGCAGCCACCGGAATCGCCGGCACGGTACTGCCTTGTTGCTTCGCCACTTGCGTATTTCGCGAAGCTTTATTCCACCACGTGTAGAAGCCGGAGCAGCCCAGCAGAACTACAAAAAATGCCGTCACAGGCAGTGCCACGCGGCGATCCGAAAAGTACCGCCGGTTGGTATCGGCGACAATCGGATCCACTTCACGCAAAGGATGATATTTCGGATTCGCCCCCGGCAACGGCAGCGGCTCCTCCTCTATTATTAACGGAAGTTCATCGATCCCCAGCAACGAAGCGTATTGTTTAACAAAGCTCTTGTAAAAGAAAGTACCAGGAAGACTTTTCAGGTCGTCTTCCTCAATCGCCCGAAGGTAACGTTGCGTGATGCAGAGATCCTCCGCGATCTCGGACATCTCACGTCCCTGGGCTTGCCGTTCCCGGCGAAGAATTTCACCCACGGAGGTCATAAGAGCTTAAACGATATCACAATCGGAGGTACTATGCTACAAGGTGCCCACCCCCGCTATTTCCGTCGTTATCGTCAACTGGAACCGCAAGGAATTGCTGCACGCCTGCCTGGATTCCCTGGCCGTCCAAGCATTTTCCGACTTTGAAGTGATCGTGGTCGACAATGGATCGGACGACGGTTCCGTAGCTCTTGTTCAAGAAATCATGAGGGCTTTTCCGCACCCGATACGCATCATTGAAAACCATGAAAATAAGGGATTTTGCGCCGCCAACAATCAAGGATTCGCTGTATCACAAGCGGAATACATCGCGCTGCTGAACAACGATGCCGAGGCCGATCCAGGCTGGCTCCAAGCGATGTTCGACGCCATCCGCGTGAAGCCCGATGTGGGAGAAAGCGACGTCGGGATGGTGGCATCGAAGATCCTGGTGTGGGAAAATCCCAGTATTATCGATAAATGCGGGCACTTGATTTATCCCGACGGCCAGAATCGGGGCCGCGGCCACGGCCAACTCGATCAGGGCCAGTTCGACCGGCAGACGGAAGCTCTTTGGCCGGACGGATGCGCGGCGCTGTACCGCCGTGCGATGCTGGATGAGGTCGGCGGTTTCGATGAAGAATTTTTCGCCTATGCCGACGACGCCGAACTGGGATTGCGGGCGCGTATGGCAGGATGGAACTGCCTGTATGCTCCCGGCGCGGTGGTCCGGCATCACCGCGGCGCGACGCTGGGATTGGATTCGGCGAAGCGGCTCATGTTGATTGAGCGCAACCGGGTGCTGTTGGTAGTGAAGCTTTTTCCGTGGAATCTACTTTGGGTAAACGGCGCGTATCATCTGGTAAGAATCGGCGCGGGACTGGCGGCGGCACTCCGCGGGAAGGGGGACATGCGCCGCTACCCGGGGTCCAAGGGCAAGCTAACGGCAGCCATGGCGCTGATCAAAGGAACGCTATCCGCGTTGCCGATGATCCCATCGATGCTGCGCAAGCGCCGCGCGTTCCGGTCCAAGCACCGCCTGAGCCCGAAGCAAGTGCGGCGCCTGCTGTTGCGATTCCGGATCCCTCTCCGCGAGTTGTCCGAGCATTCGACCTAACGACCAGTTCCATTACCACTCCCGACCCCTGCCCCGCCTGCGGCACTCGCGAATCGCGCCTGCTATTTTCCGGCACCGACCGCCTGTACGGGACCACCGACAAGATTTTTCGCATCGTCGAATGCCGCAACTGCCGTCTGATCCGGCTGGATCCGAAGCCGCATCCGCTGGAGCTGCACGAGTACTATCCGCCCAACTACTGGTACACCTCCGACACCGATACAGCGGATCGTTTGGAACAGATCTATCGCCGCTTCGTTCTCCGCGATCATCTTAAATTCGTCGAGCGGGCTCTCCGCGAATCGGAAGAAACGGGCCTGGTGCTGGACGTCGGTTGCGGAGGCGGCTTGTTCCTCCAGATGCTGGCCGAGCGCGGCGTCAAGAATGTGGCCGGTCTCGATTTTTCGCTCGATGCCGCGAGCGTCGCCTGGCGCAGAGCCGGCGTTCCGGCCGTCTGCGCGACACTTTCCAAGGCTCCGTTCGCACCCTCCAGTTGCGCCGCGATCACGATGTTTCATGTGCTCGAACATCTCTACGACCCTGCCAGTTATCTCGACGCCGCGCATCATCTGCTTCGCCCCGATGGCCGTCTGATCGTTCAAGTTCCCAATGCCGCCTGCTGGCAATTTCTGTTGCTGGGTGAGCGCTGGAACGGCATCGACGTGCCGCGCCACCTGATCGATTTCCGCCTTTCCGACATCGATTCCCTGCTCGATTCCTGCGGCTTCGAAGTTCTGCGCCACAAGCATTTTTCTTTGCGCGACAACCCTGCCGGGCTGGCCACCAGCCTCGCGCCATCGCTCGATCCTATGGCCCGCCGCCTGCGCCAGGTTGACGAAACTCCGCGCCAGCGCCTGGTCAAGGATCTGATCTATATGGCAATCGTTGTCGCCTCGATCCCCTTCACGCTGGTGGAATCGGCATGCCGCGCAGGATCTACCATCATGGTCGAAGCGCGCAAAAAATCGTGATCTACGACCGGCTGCGCGACAATCTGCCGGCGTTCCTTCGCCGCTACGTGATGCATTTTGAAACGGCGATTGAGGACGCGGTGCGGGAATTCGCGACATCCCTTCCGAAAGACGCGCGACTGCTCGACGCCGGCGCTGGCGAGGGAAATTACAAGCACTATTTCGCCCGGCAGCGTTATTGCGGACTCGATCTCGGCATCGGCGATCAGCAGTGGAATTATGCCCAGCTCGATGTCATCGGCGACTTGAGCGCGCTCCCGTTTCGAGACCATACATTCGATGCCTGCGTCAATGTGGTCACGCTCGAACACGTGAAAGAACCCGCGCTCGTGATCCGCGAAATTGCGCGCACGCTCACGCCCGGCGCGCGTTTTCTACTGATTGTCCCTTTCGAATGGGAGGAACATCAGCAGCCGCACGATTATTTTCGCTTCACTCGCTACAGTCTGGCGTATCTGTTCTATCAAGCCGGCTTGGAAATCGAGTCCATTCGTCCGGTGGGAGGATTCTTTCGGTTGTTGTCGCGGCGCATGTTGTACGCGCTGCAATTCTTTCCCGGCCCGTTAATTTTGATCGGTGCGATTTTCTTCGTCCCACCCGCACTGCTGCTGCCGTTGCTCGAACCACTGGACCGCCGCCAAAACTTTACACTGGGGTATATATGTTCCGCAAGAAAACCGCTGTAATGATTCTGTTCGCGACCGCCGCGTGGGCCGCCGATTTCTCCGGCGCGTCGGCTTTCAAATACACGCAGTCCGCGGTCGGCTTCGGACCGCGCCCGTCAGGCTCCGCCGCGAATCGCGAGTTGCAGGCATATATAAGGACGCAGCTACGAATGCTGAAATGCGAACTGATCGAAGACCCGTTCGTCGGCAAGACACCCAAGGGCGATGTGCCGATGACCAACATCATTGCGAAATTTCCCGGCAAAAGCGGCCACGCGATCGTAGTCACCGGACACTTCGACACCAAGCTTTTTCCAGGCCGCAAATTCGTCGGCGCGAACGACGGAGGATCGTCCACAGGCCTGCTGCTCGAACTGGCCCGCGCCCTTTCCGGCTCGACGCGCGTCGACGATGTGTACGTCGTTTTCTTCGATGGCGAAGAAGCCGTCAACGACTGGACTGAAACCGACAGCGTCTATGGCAGCCGCCATCTGGCCTACAAATGGAAAGCCGACGGCATCCTGGCGCAGATCAAAGCCCTGATCAACGTGGATATGATCGGCGACAAATCGCTGGGGATTCTGATCGAAGAAAACTCGACCGCGTCTCTCCGCAAGCTGGTCTGGAACACCGCATCCGACCTGGGCTACAAAGCCTATTTCCTGGATACGGGCGAGAAAGTGGACGACGACCACATGCCTTTCCTGAAGCTGGGAGTGCCCTCGCTCGACCTGATCGACTTCGATTATCCGCCGTGGCACAAAGATTCGGACACGATGGATAAATTAAGCGTAAAGAGTCTGGAAATCGTCGGGACGGTGGTGCTCGAATCGGTCAAGAGGCTCGAACGGCAATGATCACCAATCTGCGGGCGCAAAATTTCAAATCGTGGAAAGACACAGGAGATCTGCGCCTCGCGCCGCTGACGGGATTGTTTGGGACGAATAGCTCGGGGAAGTCGAGTATTTTGCAGTTGTTGTTGATGTTGAAGCAGACGGCGGAGTCGTCAGATCCTAACCGCGTTCTTCATTTGGGGGGAGATCCCAAGTCGTATGTGGATCTTGGAACCTTCGCCGATGTGATTCATGGCCACGACCTCGGCAGTTCGCTCCTCTTGTCTATAACGTGGCCGATTTCAGGAAGACCATTCCACTTCGATGTTTCGCTACGTGAAGAAAACCAGAGAATCGCCATCTCTGAGTTTGCATACTCGGGCGACGGCCGCAGTCATCGGATGTCAGTCCGTTCAGACGGGCAATATGATTTTGTTATAGATGGCGAAAGGGCCTTTTCTGCCCCTCCACCGCAGCCGTTTCGTCTTCCCCTCGTAGTCAAACCCCGTGGAGAGAAGGCCCCCGTCCACAACCTGCTGGAAGTCGAACTCCAAGACCTAAGCTATCTTGGACCGCTTCGGGTGCCACCGCGGCGCTCTTATCTATTCCGGGGAACTCGCCCTCGCGACGTAGGGAAAGATGGTGAGGAAACTATCCAAGCGCTCTTGGCAGTGCAGCAGAGCGCCCCTTCTGTCGAGAAGAATGTCGCCGAGTGGCTCGTGAAGATGAAGCTCATCCACTCATTCAAACTGAGACCGATCGCACCCAATCGTCGAGACCATGAAGTTCTCATCAAGACAACCGAGGAGAGCCCTGAAGTCCTTCTCACTGATGTAGGATTTGGCGTATCGCAACTCCTGCCGGTCCTCGTCCTCTGCTACTACGTCCCCGAAGGAACAACGCTCCTCCTCGAACAACCGGAACTCCATCTACATCCGTCCGCGCAATCCGTCCTCGCCGACGTTTTCATCGACGTCGTCAAGAATCGAAAACTGCAAATCATCTTCGAAAGTCACAGCGAACACCTCCTCCGCCGTATTCAGAGACGCATTGCGGAGGAAACATTTCCTGCGCAGGATGCCTCGATGTATTTCTGCCACATTGAGAACGGCGAATCGCACGCGACGGCCCTTGAGCTCACGGACGAAGGCTTCATCAAGAATTGGCCGAAAGACTTCTTTGGCGATGAAATGGGAGAAGTCGCCGCGCTCGCAAAGGAATCCATTAGCAGGCGGCGCCAGGCGCGATGACGTTCATCGTCGATACGAACGTCGCCATCGTAGCGAACGAGGAGCCGACTGAGCAGCGACCGCTCGATTGCATCGATGCATGCATTCGAAATCTCGAAGCAATTATGAGGTCAGGCCGGATCGCAATGGATGATGAGGATTTGATCCTGGAAGAATACTATCCCTACACGCAGTGGCATGGTGAATTAGGCACGGGGCACGAATTCTTCAAGTTTGTCATCGACAACCTGTGGAACCCGGAGCGCTGTGATCGCGTACCGCTCGCTCCGTATCCCAATCACCCCGAGCTTGATGCCTTCGACCTCAGCGACCGAAAGTTTGTACAAGTGTCTTTAGGGCATCCGGAACGGCCGCCGATTTTGAATGCTACCGACTCCGACTGGCAACACGTCGAAGAAGCGCTAACCGCACATGGGGTGACGATTCACTTTTTATGCCGCGCGAGCGCGTAATGTACCGCCGCAGTTTCCTTGCGACTCTGGCGGCGCCTTTCCTCACCTCCGCCGCGCCTCGCGAGCTTTATGCCGATGTCGCGATCATTGGCGCCAGTGTGGGCGGATGCGCGGCCGCGCTCGCGGCGCTGCGTAACGGGATGCGCGTCATCCTCTCTGAGGAAACCGATTGGATCGGCGGCCAACTCACCTCACAAGGCGTGCCTCCGGACGAGCATCCTTGGATTGAACAGTTCGGCTGCACGCGCGCCTATCGCGATTATCGCAACGACGTGCGGCAGTATTATCGCGATCATTATCCGCTTACCGAGGATGCCCGGAAGCGAGCTTATTTGAATCCCGGCGATGGGTCGGTGTCGAAGCTTACACATGAGCCTCGCGTGTCGCTCGCGGTGCTGGAAGCGATGCTTGCGCCTTACGCCGCCGCGGGAACTTTGACGCTGCTGCTGCAACACAAGCCGATGGCCGCTTCCGTCGATCGCGATGTGGTGAAATTCGTGAGCCTGCGCAGCGACGCGGGGGTGGCGCGCACCGTCACCGCTCCCTATTTTCTTGATGCCACCGAGCAGGGCGACCTGCTGCCTCTGACACGCACCGAATACGTAATCGGCGCGGAATCGCGCACCGATACAGGCGAGCCTCACGCAGCCGAGACTGCTTCGCGCGGGAATATTCAGTCCTTCACCATGTGCTTCGCAATGGATCTCCGCGAGGGCGAAGACCACACCATCGACCGGCCCGCCGAGTACGATTTTTGGCGCGATTATGTGCCGGATCTCACGCCGGCATGGCCCGGCAAGCTGCTCAGTTGGAGTCCGGCCGATCCGCAAACGCTGAAACCTCGCGTGTTTAATTGGGATATCGCGTGGCGCTATCGCCGGATTATTAATCGCGAAAATTTCACGCCTGGCGCGTTCCCAAGCGACATCACGATGGTGAACTGGCCGCAGAATGATTACTGGCTGGGGCCGCTCATCGATGTTCCCATGCAGGAGGCGGCGAAGAATCTGGAGCGGGCGCGGCAGTTGAGCATGTCACTTCTGTATTGGCTGCAAACCGATCAGGGCAAGAAGGGCCTGCGCCTGCGAGGCGACATTCTGGGCACCGAGGATGGTCTTGCGAAGTATCCTTATATACGCGAATCGCGCCGCATTCGCGCGGAATTTACCGTGCGGGAGCAGGAGGTAGGCGCGGCGTTTCCCGATTCGGTGGGCATCGGCAGCTATCGCATCGATCTGCATCCTTCGACTGGCGGCGATAATTACATCGATATCAGTTCGCTGCCATTTCAGATCCCGCTGGGCAGCCTGATCCCGAAGCGCGTCGAGAATCTTCTGCCGGCATGCAAAAATTTGGGCGTCACCCACATCACCAACGGTTGTTACCGGCTGCACCCGGTCGAATGGAATATTGGAGAAGCGGCTGGCGCGCTGGCCGCGCAGGCGATTAAGACGCAGCAGACTCCGCGCGGCATCCGCAACGATGCAAAGCTATTCGCCGATTTTCAGAAGAGCATCGTCGCGCAAGGCGTCGAGATCGCGTGGCCGAAGATCACGGCGCGGTAGGTTTTGCGCCGTGCAGGAAGAACAGGATCATCAGCGCCAGGAAAAAAGCAACGGCGACCAGCGACAGCGCCACGATGATTCCCTTCGGCATGCGAACTTTGGGCGGGATCAACATTGCGCCGGTCAGCTCCGACGCCGAAAGGTCATCGCCCCGCCACCGCGTATTTAGCTGCTGCGCGAAGGTGGATACAATCGCGCCACGCTTGGGGCTTGCCTTCTCCAACATTACCTGCGCGAAGTCGCCGTCCCCGTAAACGATCCACAGCGAATCGTGCGTCGCGCGATAAGGAGCCACCCGGTCCGTCACGCCTTGCATCGTGACCTGACCTTCAACTCTTTCGCCCATGCCGGCGAGCCTGACCGCGCTCCACGGAATCGTTCGCACCGCGCCGGATACCGTGGTCAGACGCAACCACTCTTTACCGGCATCCACCGCGTCACAGCCGATCACTGCGTCCGAATTCATTGCCCCTCCACTAAGGCTCCGTCTAAGTCTTGGTCAAATCGCGACCCGTCATTTCCACCGGCT
>JBEKPC010000156.1:0-13475 GCA_049521155.1 Bryobacteraceae bacterium | reverse complement strand
TCGCGTCCCGACGTGATGCAGACTTTGCGAGGGAGCGGACGCACGGCGAGCCTTGGCGGCGGAGGCATGCTTCGGAATGCCGCGGTTGTGATCGAGGTGGCGCTTTCCTTTGTGCTGCTGATCGGGTGCGGCCTGATGTTCCGCAGCTTTGTCGCGTTGCAGCATATCGATTTGGGATATGATCCGCGGCACGTGCTGACGTTCCTGTTGCCGGTAGGACACGGGAACAATTCGCCGGAGCGCGGAGCGTTCATGCACGACGTGCAAAGCAGGCTGGCGGGCTTGCCGGGAGTGTTGGGCGCGGCCGCGGCGAGTCCGTTTCCACTGGATGGCAGGTTCAATCCATTGCGCTGGGGAACGGAAGAGGCGCAGGCCGATCCCAGCAAATTTCAAGCGGCCGATTGCGAAATCGTGACGCCTGGATTCTTCGAAACCATGCGCACACGGCTGATCGAGGGCCGCACGTTCACCGACGCGGACAACGATCCGAAGCGCAACGTGGTGGTGATCGATGAGGTTCTTGCCCGGAAAGCGTTCCCGCATGAATCGGCAATAGGTAAAAGGCTTCTGATCCGGCTGAGAACGCCGGAAGCGGAGTTTGTCGAGGTCATCGGCGTGGTGGCACACGGCCGCGAGTCGTCGATCGCGCAACCTGGGCGCGAGCAATATTATTTGACAGACGGATTTGCGGATTATCATCGCGCGGACCGATGGGTCATCCGGACGGATGGCGTCGCGGAACATTTCGCGATTGCGGTGCGGGCGGAGATCGCAAAAATCGATCCGCATCTGCCGGTTTTCGAAGTGCAGCCGATGGATGCTTTGGTTGAAAAAGCGCAGGCAGGCACCAAATTCCAACTCATGCTGATCGGAGCGTTCGCGGCGATCGCGGTGCTGCTGGCGGGGGTGGGACTTTATGGCGTGCTCTCCACCGTAGTGCGGCAGCGAACGTCGGAAATCGGCGTCCGCATGGCGTTGGGCGCGGCGCCGGCGCGTATTTTTGGACTTGTTGTCGGTCACGGATTGCGCTTGAGCGCAGCGGGAATCGGAGTGGGAATTTTAGCGGCACTGGCATTAACGCGCGTAATGTCGACCATGCTGGTGGGCGTGAAGGCGACGGATCCGGTGACGTACATCGCGATGGCGGCGCTGTTTTTCGCGATCGCCGCGTTGGCGTGCTGGGTACCGGGAAGACGCGCTGCGGGACTGGATCCGATCGTGGCGCTTAGGGACGAGTAGCTACAATAAATGCATGCTTCATGTGCCGATTCTCCGCAAGGGCGTTCCTTATCGCAGCCTGGATGTCGTCAAAACTCCGCATCACCGGACCAGAGAAACGTTTGTCGAGCTGAGCCAGGCCAACGTTGGATTGATTCGGCGCGATCTTCTTGACCAGAAGACTCCGCGCGAGGCGCTGGCGAAATATTCGACGGCGGAGTTGATCGAGATCAGCAGGCGGGCCGCAGATATTTTTTTCAATGATACGCTGCCGGTGGGCGATGCATCGCAGACTCCTGATGAGTACGTGACGCAGCTTTCAGCGACGACCGGCATGCCGTACACGCTGGTCCGTCGCAACATGAAGAAGATTCACGCGGCGCTAGCGGAGATGGAGCAAGTGATCGCGGGGTTGACGCGGAAGATTCCGTACGAGGTGCTCGACCGAGGCTTCGGGGCGGGGTTGAGTTTCTTTCCGAGAACGGATTCGCTGGGGATCGTGCTGCCGAGTAATTCGCCTGGTGTGCACTCGCTATGGACACCGGCGTTCGCGCTGAAAATTCCGCTGGTGCTGAAACCGGGAAGCGCTGAGCCGTGGACGCCGTATCGCTTGATTCAGGCGCTGATCCGCGCGGGTGCGCCTCCGGCTGCGTTCAGCTACTATCCGGCCGATCACGCGGGCGGCGCGGAAATTCTGCGCACGTGCGGACGCGGCATGGTGTTCGGCGACGTGGGGTCGACGAAGATTTGGGCCAACGATCCACGGGTCGAGGTACATGGGCCAGGGTTTAGCAAGGTCGTGATCGGCGAGGATTGCGCGGACGAGTGGGAAAAATATCTCGACGTGATGGTGACGTCGATTGCTGCGAACTCGGGCCGTTCGTGCGTAAACGCCTCAGGTGTGTGGACGCCTCGGCATGGGAAAAAGATCGCGGAAGCGCTGGCGGAACGGCTCGCGAGGATTGTTCCGAGAGCAGCGGAGGACCCGGAGGCCGAGCTTTCTCCCTTCGCCGATGGCGGCGTGGCCTCGCGCATATCGAAGATGATCGATGGAGATTTATTTACCCCGGGCGCGCGTGATGTTTCTGTTTCGTATCGAGGAAGCGAGCGGTGCGTGGTGCGCGACGAGTCGACCTATTTATTGCCGACGATTGTCGAGTGCGCGGTGGACCATCCGCTGGCGAATCGTGAATACTTGTTCCCATTTGCGAGCGTAGTGGAGATTCCGCAGGCGCAGTTGCCGGAGGCGCTGGGGCAGTCGCTGGTGGTAACGGCTTTGACGAACGATCCTGAGTTCCGGCAAAGGCTGTTGACTTCAAATCTGGTCGGAAGGCTGAATTTTGGGGCGATTCCGACGGGTCAGATCAGTTGGGATCAGCCGCATGAGGGGAATTTGTTCGATCATTTGTATGCGCGGAGAGCGTTTCAGGCGGCTTAATGGATCGATCCCTGCTTCATAGGTCCTCGGGATTCAAGCCGGTCTTCTTCGCAATGTGCGGGAGGAGCCCAGGGCCAACCTCTTCGCTGTCGTGAAACGCGAAAGTATAGTTGGGCCAACCCTCTCTCTTAAGCCTACGATGAGATCCTTTCTGCCACGCAATTTTCCATCCAGTTCGCAGCAACGCAGCTAACAGCTGCTTCGCTTTGACGGATTTCCACTTGCTCATGCAACGGAGAAGACTTTTGTGAACGGCTCGGGGATTTCTTCGCCATGCTCAAGGCAATCGGCGGCGACACGGAGTGCCAAGGCACGCACTGCCGCAATCGCCGATTCACGGGTTGCGCCGTATGCCATTACTCCTGGCATGGACTCGATGTCGGCCCACCAACGGCCGTCTTCTTCCCGGCCGACTGCGATTGGGATCGACTCTACGGTGATTGTCTCCATCAATCCCTATCCTACTCCGCGGCGAGCTTGATTAATTGCTCGGCGTGCTTCAACGCTTCTGCGGTTACTCGTTCGCCACTGAGCATGCGCCCGATTTCTTTGGTGCGCTGGGCGGGGGTCAATTCGACGATCGTCGCTAGGGTGCGGCCTCGCTCTTCGTGCTTTTCTACGTAGTAATGATGATCAGCGAAGCCGGCGATTTGCGGCAGGTGGGTCACGCAGAGAAGTTGGCTCGACGCCGATAATTTTTTTAAGCGCCGGCCGACGGCTTCGGCGGCGCTGCCGCCTACTCCCGCGTCGACTTCGTCGAACACAAGCGTACGAGGCGTTCCTTTTGCGGGTTTCGACGCACAGGTTTTCAAGGCTAACGCCACGCGCGACAGTTCCCCGCCCGAGGCGATTCGATCCAGTGGTTTGGGCTCCTCACCGGCGTTGGCCGACATCAGGAATTCTACGGAATCGGCGCCATGTTCGGACCAAGGGGCGGGGGCGACTTTTATTTCGATGCGGGTCCGCTCCATCGCGAGCGAGGCCAGCTCGGTTTCGACGTTTTTCGACAGGCGCTTCGCGGCGGTGATTCGTGCGGCGGTCAATTTTCTTGCGGCGGCTTCGTAGAATGCGGCCAACTCGGCCACCTCTTTACGCAAGGCTGTTTGACGATCGCTTGATGATTCGACGGCGTTCAGTTCGTGGCGGACTGTCTCTAAAAAGGCCAGCACTTCGTCGATGGTGGTGCCGTATTTTCGCTTCAGTTTTTCGAGCGCGGCCATGCGAGCTTCCACTTCGTCGAGACGGGCGGGGTCGGCTTCGAGCTTGCCGAGATAGTGGCGCAATACGTCCGCGGATTCTTCGAGGATGAACACGGCGGGCTTCAGAGTTGCGGCGATGGTGGCGACTCCTTCGTCGATGCGGGCCAGTTCATCCAGCTTTTTGAGAACGACTTGCAATTGCGCGGTGGCGCTTTCCTCGGCGTCGTAAAGGGCCGCGTAGGCTGCGTTTGCCGACTCCTCGATCTTCACCACGTTGCGCAGAACGCGGCGTTCATTTTCCAGCTCGGCATCCTCGCCTGCGCGCGGTGAAACTGCTTCGATTTCGTTGCGCTGGAAGCTCCAGAGATCCGTGAGGCGGAGTTTTTCCTGCGCGGTGCGATCGAGTTCCTCAAGCTCGGCGGTCGAGCGGCGCCAGCGGTCATATAAGGATGCGATGGCGTCGTCGGACCCGGCGAACGCATCCAGCATTTCGCGCTGGGCGTCCGATTTAAAAAGCTGCTGCTGATCGTGCTGGCCGTGGATATCGCCCAAGTGCGGAGCCAGTTCGCGAAGTAACGCGCCGGTAACGGGACGACTGGCGACGAAGGCTCGCGACTTGCCATTAGCCAGGATTTCGCGCTCGACGAGCAATTCGTTGTCTTCGATTTCGATGCCGGCGGCGTCGAGCAATTTCGCGAGGGCGGGATTGGCGGGCACTTCAAAGATGCCTGAAATGCGGGCACGGTCGGCGCCGGCACGCACCATATCCGCGGAGGCGCGTCCACCGAACAATAGGCCTAGCGCATCGACTACGATCGACTTGCCGCTGCCGGTTTCTCCGGTGAGCAGGTTCAGGCCGCGGTGAAATCGAACGCGGACCCGCTCAATGACGGCATAATTTTCGACGGCCAGTTCGGCGATCACGTTCAGATTATAGCCGACGTGATGGCGATCCGCCGTTAAAACATTTCTTTTCCCTTCTGTTTGATACGCGTTTCCTATTACAATGAAATCAGGTGCAAACGGGAACCTTGAACCAGCTCTTTCTGGAAGTCAACTTCTGGGAGCTAGTGAAGAACTCCGAGCCAGTGACCTGGGCGGTGCTGGGAACTCTGGCGATTTTTTCACTTTCCTCCTGGACCATCATTTTCTCGAAATGGAGCGCGTTCCGGCGGGCGCGCAATGCGAATCTGCGATTTTTACGCGCGTTCCGCAAATCGACGCGCCTGGATGCGGTCGCCGCGGCCACGGAGCAGTTTCGCGCTGCGCCGCTGGTGGTGGTTTTCGATTTCGGATACAGCGAGGTCTGCCGGCAAATGTCGGCGCGCGGGATGATCGGCAATAAAGTCGCCCTGGAGCGTACGCTCCAAATCGGCATGAGCGAGGAGATCAGCCGGCTGGAACAGAGTATGACTTGGCTGGCCACCATCGCCACAGTTTCGCCTTTTATCGGCCTGTTTGGCACGGTATTGGGTATTATCGACGCGTTTCAGCAGTTGGCGGTAGAGGGCTCGGCTAGTATGCGGACGGTGGCGCCGGGGATCGCGCAGGCGCTGATTGCCACCGGCGCGGGCCTCTTCGCGGCGATTCCGGCGGCCATGTTTTATAACTACTTCGGAAACGCGGTGAAGGAGATGGGTGCGCGGATGGAGGATTTTTCGCTCGAATTCCTAAACATGACGGAAAGGAATTTCGAGGAGAAATAAACTATCAATATGGCGTTCTCCATGGGTGGATCGGGTGGCGGACTTCGCGGACGGCGCCGCTTCGGCGGGTCGAACGGGACGCTTTCCGAGATTAATATCGTGCCCCTGGTGGACGTGGTGCTGGTGCTGCTGATCATTTTCATGCTGACCGCGCACGTGATGGACTACGGATTGCAAGTGGATGTGCCGAAAGTCAAGATCACGGCGGAAACCAATGAAGTGCTGCCGCAGGTGACCATCACGCGCGATGAAATGCTGCACCTCAACGACAAGCCGGTGAACATTCATGATCTTCCGGCGCAGATCACGCGGCGATTTAAAGGTCAGAAGAAGGTTTACGTGGCGGCCGACAAAGCGGTGCGATGGGATGTAGTGGCCCAGGTGCTGGCGGAACTCAAAGCCGCGCAATTTGAGATTCTTGCCGTAACGAAACCGTTGGAGTCGAAAGGACAATGACTCCGGGCGGCGTTCTGATGCGGCCCGATCCGAAGGGGCGATCGTTCGCCTTCTCGGCCGCGCTGCATGGGTCCCTGGTCGGAGCTGTTCTGCTGACGAGCTGGGTTCATTCGAACGGCCCGAAGTTTGGCGATCCCAACGCGGGCGGCGCGAGTGTCGGCGTGGAAGCGGTCGATAAAATTCCGCTACCGCATTCGGGTCCATCGAATCCGGTGGCGCATGCGACCGATTCGGAAACTCCGCAGGCTCCTCCGGAGAAGGTGGAGCGGGAGAAAAAGGAAGTAGTTCCTCCGGATGCGGTCAAGTTGAGTCTCAAAGACAAGAAGGCCAAGGCGAAGGAAGAGAGTAGCCCTAAGCGGTTCAAGTCGTTTGAGGAACTGGAAAAGAATCAGTTGACCAGCAGGACTCCGCAAGCCGTATCGAGCCCCCTGTATAGCCAGATGCCAGGCTCCGGGCGAGTGGGCATGGGTGCGAATACCACACTGGGGTCGATGTTCGGGGCCTATGCGCAGCAGATCCAGGAATTGATCGCGCGCAACTGGCGCACCGGCGATGTAATCGTGGCGACCGCCCCGCCGGTGATTGCCTCCTTCAATTTGATGAGAGACGGAAGCATTCGTAATTTGACGATCGTGCAAAGTAGTCATGTGCCTTCGCTGGATTTTTCGGTACGCAGAGCAATTGAGGGAGTGAATTTTCCGCCGCTACCCACCGGTTATCCCAGCAACTCAGCAAAGTGCGAATTTACATTCGAGCTGAAAAAATGAAGATCAAACTTTTTTTTGCATCATTAGCCGCCCTAACCACCGGCGCGATATTCGTCAGGAGTCAGGACCAGATCGTTGGCAACGTCCACGGTACACTGCAAAAGCCCAAGATGGCCGTCATTGATTTTCGCGGCGCCGGCGACGCTCAGAAACTCATGGCGACCTTCAATACCACCCTGTGGGATGAATTGAGCAACTCCGGCGTATTGGAAATGGTCGGCAAGAGCTTCTATCCGCTGGACGTTCCGCAGCAGCCCCAGGATTTCAGGGCTCCTACCATGGCGGCGGGCGCGCGCCGGGGCGATTCGTCGCGGACGCAGAAAAATGGTCCATGGCTGACCGATTGGTCCGGTCCGCCGACTAATGCGAACTATCTGACCTTCGGCTACACAGCCGTGCAGGACGGGCGATTGCTGCTGCGCGGGTTCCTGTTCAATGTAGGGCAGCCGGACGTCGCCAGCGCCCAGTTGATTGGCAAGTTGTACTTCGGACCGCTCGATGACGCCGGTGCTAAAAAAATAGCAGTCGAGTTCGCCGCTGACATTTTGCAACAGTTCGGCGTGAAGAGTCTGGCGGGCACCAAAATTTTCTTTGTGTCCGACCGGACGGGCAACAAAGAGATCTGGTCAATGGATTACGATGGTTCGAATCAGCAGCAGATGACCAGCTACAAGACCATTTCGAAGGAGCCGGTAGTCTCCGCGGACGGAAGGATGTTCGCGTTCACCAGCCTGATCAAAGGCTCCTGGCAGATCATGATCCATTCCGCGGACACCAAAAAGAAATTACCATTCTACAATCCGGTTTCTTCCACCATCGAGACGCCGGAGTTCACTCCCGACGAAAAACATGTGCTCTATGCGGCCAGCCTGAATGGCTGGGTCAACATCTGTATCGCGGATGTGAATGGCGGCGGCATGAATCAGCTTTCGCATGTGAAATCGCAGGAAGTTTCGCCGAAGGTGAATCCGAAGACGGGACGCGATATCCTCTTTATCTCCGGCCGCAGCGGCAATGAACAGCTCTGGCACATGAACATCGATGGCAGTGACGCCGAAATGGTCACCAACGGCGAAGGCTACGTCGCCAATCCATCCTGGCATCCGAATGGACAAATGATCGCCTTTGCCTGGACCAAAGGATTTGAGCCGGGTGCGTATAACATCTTTGTCATGGATCTGGCCAGCAAGAAGATGACCCAGCTTACTTCGAACAACGGCAAAAATGAGAATCCATGGTGGGCTCCGGATGGGGTTCACCTGGTTTATCAATCGACGCACGGGCGGTCGCCACAGATTCATACTATGCTCGCCGATGGCACGCATTCGCAGCAATTGACCACCCAGGGCAACAATACCCAGCCGGTGTGGGCGAACGGGATAAACTAAATTGATAAAGGGAAGGATGAAAATGCGCAATCTATCGGGAACGCTGGCTACGGCGGCGTTCGCTGCGGTTTTGATGGTATCGGCTGGAGGATGCAAGAAGAAAGTTCCTGTGCCCACGCCGCCTCCACCCACGGCGCCGGCCACCACGCCCGAGCCTCCACCATCCGCACCGCTGTCGCTGCGCATTAACAGCTTCACGGGCGAGCCCCATTCGATCGAGCGCGGACAAGCGGCCACGCTGCGATGGTCGGTTGGCAATTCGACCGATATCTCCATCGATCAGGGTCTCGGCGCGGTAGCGGCTAATGGCAGCCGCCAGGTGTTCCCCAGCCAAACGACCACCTATACATTGATCGCGAAGGGCGGCGGCAATCAGGACACGCGGTCGGTGACGATCGAAGTGTCGAGCAGCGTGCCCCCTCCGCCTCCACGCACTCCAGGTGTGGCGTTTTCCGGCTCCGACCTGCTGAGCCGCGAAGCGCAGGACGTCTATTTTGGCTATGACAAGAACGACATTAACGCCGAGGGCCGCGACACGCTGACCAAGGATGCGGACGTGATCAAGCGCATCCTGACGGCCGACCCCACGTTTACGATCGTGGTCGAAGGCCATTGCGATGAACGAGGCTCGGAAGAATATAACCTGGCGCTGGGCGACCGGCGCGCGCTGGCGGTGAAAGAATTCCTGGTACAGCTCGGCGTGCCGGACGAACGGATGAAAACGATCAGCTTCGGCAAGGAACGTCCGGTATGCACGGATCAGAACGAAGCCTGCTTTCAAAAAAATCGGCGTGGGCATTTGGCTCCCGCTCAATAAACAAACTCCGGAGGAGGTTCGATGAACGCTTCACGATTATTGCTGCTCTCGATCGCTTTGTCGCCATCGATTCTGCTGGGACAAAAGCACGACGAGCTCGTCTCGATCCAGCGCGATGTGGCGCAGCTCGAGGATCAAATGAAGCAGCTTCAAAAGACGCTCGACGATAAGATGGCGGCCCTAACGGCGCTGGTCCAACAGTCGATTGACTTGTCGAATAAGACGGCCACGGCGATGGTCGATATGCAGCATAACGTCGATCAGAAGCTGTCGGAGCAATCGACGAAGCTGGTCGCTCCGGTGGCGACGCTGGGCACCAAGGTCGATGAAATGTCGGGCGATTTCAGCACGGTTCGCGAAAATGTGAAGGAGCTGGTCCGGCGCATGAATGATCTGGACGGGCAGATCAAGGATATTTCGAGCGCGCTTCGTACGTTGGCCGCGTCTCAGGTCACGCCTCCTCCGAACACGCCCGCCGCTCCCGGGGGCACTGCATCACAGGCCCCGGAAGGTCCTCCGCCGGGGACATCTGAAGTGTTGTCCTACCAGGGCGCGCTGGGTGATTACAACGGCAAGAAAGATGAGACCGCGCTCGAAGAATTCGCCCAATACTTGAAATGGTTTCCGCAAAGCGCCAATGCGCCCAACGCCCAGTTTTACATCGGGATGATCTATTATCGCGGCCAGGACTGGCCAAATGCGGTGAAGGCTTTCGATGCGGTGCTGGAGCAATTTCCCAAGAATTCGAAGACTCCGGACGCGCAATATATGAAGGCTTGCGCACTGATGAACAACCATCAGAAAACGGATGCGGGAAAAGAATTCAAAAATTTCATAGCCACCTATCCCGACAATACAAAAGTGCCCGAGGCTCATAAGCATCTGCGGGAACTGGGCCTCGAGGGTAACAGACGTAAATAAAATGCCGGCACCAGCCGAGCTGCGACTCACCTACGAAGACATCGCCGGGATGATGGAGCATCCGGTGCTCCGGCCGGAGCTGTCGGAGGACGAAGTGCGGACCGGCTGCGAAATCGCCAGGCAATATCGCATAGCCACCGTCACCGTTCGCCCCTCCGATGCCGATCTCGCTGTATCTTGGATGCGCGATAGCGGCGTCCGTGTGGCGAGCGTAGTCAGCTATCCGCATGGCTCCCAAACTACGCCAGTAAAGCTCTACGAAACGGGCGATCTGCTGCGCCGCGGAGTCGCCGAAATCGATACGGTGATCAATCTCGGCAAGATGATCTCGCGCCAGTTCCAATATGTGGAAGCGGAGCTGAAGCAGATGGCCGAAGCGTGCCACGAAAGCGGCGCGATTCTGAAGGTCGCCTTCGAAAACGGTTACCTGACCGACGATCTGAAGACCATTGCCTGCCAGATCGTGCAAAGCGCCGGAGCGGATTACGCCCGTACCTCGACTCCATTCGGGCCGTCTCCCTACTCTTTAGAGGATGTGGCGCTCATGAAGCGATTGTTGGACGACCGCGTAAAAATCAAGGCCAGCGGAGGAGTGCGAACCGTCGCCGACGTCCTCGCCTTGCGGGAAGCCGGTTGCGCGCGCATTGGCACCATTTCGACCGTACCCATTCTAGAGGATTGGAAAGCTCGAATCGCGCACCAAAAATCCCAGACGGGCGCCGCATAATCTGCTATCGTTTCCGGTATGCGCAAGCCTCTGATTGTTCGTCTGTCGGCCGGAATTCTGTTCCTGGTGGGAGCTTGGGCCGCTTACACGCAGACTCCGCAGGCCGGAAAGCTGGCTCTCGAAAAGGTCAAGGACGACCTCTACGTCATCTCCAACGACGGCGGAAACGTCGCCGCCTATCTAACCGATGAGGGCGTGATCGTGGTCGACGACAAGTTCGACGCCGACGTGGCCGAGATCCTTTCAAAAATCAAGAGCGTGACCGATAAACCGGTGAAATACGTGCTCAACACGCATCAGCACGGCGATCATACCGGCGGGAATCAAAAGCTGCTGCCGATCGCCGAGATCATCATTCATGAGAATGCGCGGGCGAATATGGTCGCCGGTAAAATGCCGGGCGTTCCTCGGGTGACCTATAGCGATCAGACCGGCGTGTACCTTGGCGGTAAGGAGGTGCTTGCGAAACACTTCGGCCGCGGACATACCAATGGCGACGCGGCGATTTATTTTCCGGCGCTGAAAACGGTCCACACCGGCGATCTGTTTGTGACCGGCGCGCCGTTCATCGACTACTCCGCCGGCGCCAGCGCGAAAGAATGGACCAGCACCATCGATGGCATTCTGAAGTGGGATTTTGACACCGTAATTCCCGGCCACGGACCTGTTTCAAAGCGCGCCGATCTGATCAAGTTCCGCGATAACTTCGCAAAAATGCGCGACCGCGTCAGCGGCATCCTGAGGGACGGCAAGGGCAAGGATGACGTGTCCAGAACCTTGATCGCGGAATTCGGCTGGGCTCCCAGCGGCATGGGAATGCGTTCCCTCGACGGCCTGATCGCCGAACTTAAGCAGTAGTCGCCGTCCCCGCCAATCCCAATTCAGCAGCGCGCCCCTGCATCGCGACGATGCAGAATTCAATGTGCTGATCCAGATCGACACCCATTTCCGCGGCCCCATTCATAATGTCATCGCGATTCACCGCACGTGCGAAAGCTTTGTCTTTCAACTTCTTCTTCACCGATTTCAGCTCCACCTCCTGAATGCTGCGCCCCGGCTTCACATAAGCGCACGCAGTTAGGAATCCGGCCAGCTCATCGCAACCGAACAGCGTTTTTTCAAGCGGCGAAACGCGCGGCACGCCGGTAAAATCCGCGTGCGAGAGAATAGCCCTTCGAATTTCCTCACTGACTCCTCGCTCGGCGAGAATCGCCTCGCCCTTCGTCGGATGATCGGGCAAATTAGGATGAATTTCCCAATCGAAATCGTGCAGCAGCGCCGTCACCGCCCACTTTTCTTCGTCCTCTCCCAGCTTGCGGGCATAAGCGGCAACGCACGTTTCGACAGCCAGCATGTGCTTGCGCAGGCTCTCCGATTTTACGAATTCACAGACAATTTCCCAGGCTTCTTGGCGGTCCATAGTCACAGTGTATGTTAAACTGAAGACTGTTCAGTGGGCCTGTGGCGCAGTTGGGAGCGCGCTTCCATGGCATGGAAGAGGTCGACGGTTCGAACCCGTCCAGGTCCACCAAAACACCTCAAATCCCCGCCCGCAAGTCCCGATCGCCGCAATTTCCTGGTGCTTGCGGCATGTGCGAGCATAACCCGCCTGGATGCTTTCAGTTCCGATTTCTGGAATAAAAAGGATCCGTCAGAGTGGACCGGCGCGGAGATCGATCAGCTTACCAATAAATCTCCCTGGGCCAAAGCCGTGACCGCTTCGGCTGCATCAACGGCGCGCAGCCCGATGGGAATCCCTGGAATGGGCGGAGGCGGCATGGGTGGAGGAATGGGCGGCGGCCGCCGCAGCGGTGGAGGCGCGGCACCCGGACCATCCTACCAAGCCATCGTCCGCTGGGAAAGCGCGAAGCCGATCCTGGACGCGCTGAAAGCCCCTTTGCCGGAAGGTTTCACGAACCATTACGTGATTAGCGTCGGTGGCATTCCGCTCGATGCCGGCAGCCGCGCGCGTTCCCAATCGCAGGATGACAATTCGTCTGATCAGGACAAGCTGGACCGGCTGAAAAGCGCCACTCTCCTCGCGCCTAAAGACAAGCGCGACCTCCAGCCAGGGATCGTCCTGCAGCAGCCCGCCGGTTATGGGAACGTCTACTTCGGCTTCGCGAAAGATCTGGTGACCCTTCGCCCGGAGGATAAAGAGGTCACCTTTACCACCCAGTTCGGATCCGTTCCCGTCAAGACGAAATTCTATTTGAAAGACATGCTGTATCACGGCGAACTGGCGGTCTGACGCGTCCCAAAATTGTTATCATTGGGGAGACCGCTCGAACGTCCTCTCTTCCCCATGAAGCTCTCAGATATTGACCCCGGCCCGTACGCCCCGAAATCCGTCCGCATGATCGTCGAGATCGCGAAAGGCGGCAGCAACAAGTGCGAATACGATATTGACCTGGGTGTGTTCCGCCTCGATCGCGCCCTTTATTCGCCGATGCACTACCCCGGCGATTACGGTTTTGTGCCCGGCACCGTGGCCGACGACGGCGATCCGATCGATATCCTCGTCCTGATGACCCATCCCAGTTTCACCGGCTGCATGATCGAGGTTCGCCCCGTGGGCATTCTAGACATGGTCGATAATTCCGAGGCTGATTACAAAGTTCTCGCCGTGCCGATGCGCAACCCGCGCTACGACGAAATCAATAATATCGGCGATGTTCGCGGCCACCAGTTGAGGGAAATCGAGCACTTCTTTCAGATCTATAAGGAGCTCGAAGGAAAAAATGTGCGCCTCGAAGGCTGGCGCGATATCCACGCCGCCCACGAAGCCATCATGAAGGCCCGCGGCCGCTACCTCGACCAGCAAAAGTCTAAGTCGTA
>JBEKPC010000155.1:0-12432 GCA_049521155.1 Bryobacteraceae bacterium | reverse complement strand
CGACGCGGCGCAAAATGGCCCGGATCCGCGCCACCAGCTCGCGCGGGTTGAACGGCTTGGCCAGATAATCGTCGGCCCCTAACTCCAGCCCGACAATGCGGTCGACATCCTCGCCGCGCGCCGTCAGCATCAGCACCGGCACCCGGCTCCCCGCCCGCAATCGCTTGAGCAAAGCGAAGCCGTCGAGGGAGGGAAGCATTAGATCGAGGACAATGAGCGCGAAGTTTCCTTCGAGAGCCCGTCTCAGCCCGCGCGCGCCGTCATGTTCAAGCTTGACCGAAAATCCTTCACGTCCCAGGAATTCCGCCAGCAGCGCGCACAACTCCGTGTCGTCGTCAATGATCAGCAGCGGGATCACTTCATACATGGTAGCGATTCACAACCCGGCTAGCGCCCCAGCAGCGCATCCAGATCCTTCCGCGCATAATATCTCCCGTGCGAAAATACTCCCTCCACCTTGCGTACATTCCGAATATCATCCAGCGGATTCCCGTCCAGCAGCACCATGTCCGCCAGTTTCCCTTTCTCGATCGAGCCCATCTCTTTTTCCGTTTCAAAGAATCGCGCCGGCGCGAGCGTAGCCGCTTCGAGCGCGTCGCGTGGCGTCAGGCCTGCTCCCACCAGTTGTTCTAATTCGTCCTCTAAAGCCGCTCCCGGAATCACGTATGGATCGCCGGTATCCGTGCCTGCAAGGATCTCCGTTTTCGCGAGTTTCGCCAGCGCCACCAGCCGGTAAATCCGCCAGACTTGTACCTTCAAGGAAAACGTGTCGTTCGAAACATCGGGCCAGGTTTCGCGAATTGAGGCGGGAATAATCGCCAATTGCGGATCGCTCATCAGCTTCGTATCGTCCATGTGGGACATGCGCAGCCACAGCACCAATGTTGGCGAAACACGAGTGCCGGTCAGCGTGCATCGCTCGAAAAATTTCACTGCCGCTTCATCGCTCGATACTGACTTGGTGATGCCGAACATATGTTCCAGGCTTTTCTGCCGCGCCTCCACCGCCTCCTGCGCGGTGACCGCTGTAGGAATGTGCCCCTCCACCCGCAGATCCCAATGCCGCGCCTGTTCGGCCAGCGCGAAGTAAGCGGCGCGCGGCAGGTCCGACAGGACTTTAATGAAATCCACATCCATTTTATAAAGCTGGTCGAACGCCTGCCGTCCCTGATCCGCGGTGCGCGCGACGATCGTCGGCAGCTTCGGATCTTCAGACCGCGCTCCATCGACCGGCGGTCCGCTGGTCAGGATGCGCGGGCCGATGGCGGACCCCTTTTCAATTTCATCGCGCCAGATTTTCACTTGGGAAAAATTGCTGCCCATGTCCTGCACGCCGGTAATGCCGAACGCGAGAAACAGCGGCAAATACTGCTTGTAAAACAAATGAACATGCATGTCCCACAAGCCCGGGATCAGAAATTTGTCTTTTCCCGCAACGATCCGCGTGCCTGCCGGAACAGGCGTCGACGTGGCTCCCACGCGCGTGATTTTCCCGTCGTCGATCACCACCGTCATGTGCGGACGCGCCGTGCCCGCGGCAACATCGATCACGGTGACGTCCTGAACGGCAATGCCGGCGGCGGCCAGCGGCAGCGCGCCGATTACGAATGCGAAGACCCTCACGTTCTCATTGTAGGGAAGACCCATCAAGGAACGCCTCGCACTCGCCGCAGTCGAACGAACCTGCCCACAGATGCAACCCGTCGCTCGCCGGGACCATTTGCGAATCGCATCGGAACCGCTCTCCCGCCTGGCGCACGCTGCCTTACTAAGCGACGTTAAATAGATGTTTTCTTCGCTGCACCCACTCTTCGCTGGTGCAGAGCCTGGGACCGACTTCGATCAGCCTCGGCAACAGGTAAAACAGCGCCGTGCGGGTCCAAGGCTCGTTGTCGCGTGTGAGGAAGCCTCGATCGTTGAGGCGCTGCGCCGCAGTCGAGAGAGGACCGTCCTGCACCAGCACCTCCAGCATCAGGAGCAGCACCTGAATCTCGTCCGGATTCTCTTCGAGACGCCGGCAATCGCTGGCCACGCGCAGTCCGAACGGAATGTCCTCCGTTGGCCCGGCTGGAGCAGCTCCCCGCTCCCACTCAATAGCCACCAGGCGCCAGCCTTCGGCGAGTTTTTCGCCAAAGTAACCGGCGGCAGGCGGTGCAGTCACGAAATCGCGAACACGCTCAAGTTTCGGCATGCGCGTCACGGAAGCAATCTTCATGCCAAGCCGTTAGCCCTCGTTTCAGCAGATGGACCATGCAACCAGGCGCGATTTTGAGACTGAGTGTCCGGTGCTGGGATAATGATAGGAATGAAAAAAGCTCTGTTGCTCATAACGATGGTCGCCCTGGCGCAATCGACAGAGATTTCCGGCGAGAGGATTCGCGCGCACGTCAAATTCCTGTCCAGCGATCTTCTCGAAGGGCGGGGCGTCGGCGCGCGCGGAGGCGATCTGGCCACCGAATATATCGCCGCTCAGTTCGCACTGGTGGGCGCCAAACCGGCGGGCGACGGAGGATCCTATTTTCAGAACCTGACGCTGGTGGGCGTCAATCCGCAGCCGGAGAGCACTCTGACGGCGGGCGGGACTTCGTTCAAATGGCTCGAAGATTTCGTCGGCGTGACCTATCAACAGAAGACCGATGCGGCGTTTGATGCCGACGCGGTTTTCGTCGGTCACGGCATTGTGGCTCCGGAATATCAATGGGACGATTATGCAGGTGTCGATGTGCGCGGCAAAGTCGTGGTGCTGTTCACCAATGAGCCTCCGTCGAACGATCCGAAATTTTTCACCGGACGGGCGCTGACCTATTACGGCCGCTGGACCTACAAATATGAAGAGGCCGCGCGGCACGGAGCGGCGGCGGCGATCATCATTCACACCACGCCGACGGCGAGTTACGGGTGGGATGTGGTGCGATCCTCCTGGGGCAGGGAAGACCAGCAGGTAAAGCTCGCGCCGGGCGAACAGCAGTTGGCGCTGGCGGCGTGGGTGACCAAGGACGCGGGAGAAAAGTTGGCCGCCACCCTGGGGCACAGCGTAGACGAATTGCTGAAAATGGCCGATACACGCGGATTTCACGCCATGCCGATGCCTCTGCGGATTGCCGGGACGGCTCCCGCGAAGGTGCGCGAGATTCAGACCCGGAACGTGGTGGCGAAAATCGACGGCAGCGCTTTGAAAGACGAAGCGGTGATTTTCAGCGCCCATTGGGACCATTTGGGGATCGGCGATCCTGTCAACGGCGATTCGATTTACAATGGCGCGGCCGATAACGCCACGGGCTGCGCGATGATCATCGAGATCGCGCGCGCCTGGGCGGCCTTGCCGCAGAAGCCCAGACGCTCGGCCATCTTTCTGGCGGTGACGGCCGAAGAAGCGGGGATGCGCGGGTCTGATTATTATGGCCAGCACCCGGTGATCCCTGCTGGAAAAACAGCAGCGGACATTAATCTCGACATGTTTATGCCGTTCGGGCGAGTGCGGGATGTGAATGTCACAGGCGCGGAGCGAACGACGCTGTATCCGGTGGTCGAGGAGGCGGCCAAACGATTTGCGCTGACCATCGCGCCCGATCCGCGGCCGGAGGCGGGCGTGTATTATCGTTCCGATCATTTCTCGTTTGCACGGGTGGGCATTCCGTCGTTTTCGATCGACCAGGGCGTGGATCTGATGGGCAAACCGGCGGGAACGGGCGCGAAATTGTTCGACGAGTTTGAGGAGAAGCACTACCACCAGCCTTCGGACGAGTATCACGACGATTGGGACTTTACGGGGATGGAGCATTATGCGCGATTCGCGATGCTGATTGGCGTGAATGTGGCGAATTTAGCCAAAATGCCGACTTGGCATGTGGGCGATGAGTTTTTGGCGGCTCGGGTGGCGAGCGGCGTCAAGTAGGCGAATCGCATGGGTCAGGCGGCGAATTCCAGGCGGTGTTCGTAGGCTTCTTCTGCCAAGTTTTCGCGGCTGCGGAGGCGGATGGCGGATTCGACTTGCGGTTCTGAAAAAACGAACCCATGATCAGATGGGTCGTAGGTCTGTCCTTGCGATTCATACATTTCGATGATGTCGACCAGCTGGTTCAGTTCGTGATTTTCTTTGGCGCGGCGCGTTTCCTGGAGGCTGCGGAGCTGGGTTACGGTCCTTTCAAATTGTCGAGACAGGCGCTGGCTGTGCATGCTCAGGTTGGCTAGCGCTTTCGACTGGCTTTCGAGTGAGGCGGCGATTCCCATGGCGTCGATGAGAGGGTCGCCGGTGGCGGCGAGGCATAGGAGGTTGGTTTCTAAAGCTGCTACGCGGTTGAGGCGCCAGGAGGCGTCGGCCAAGGCTTGGACCAGGTGGGATTCGGTTGCGCCTTGGGGATAGTATTCGTCGGTGAAGGATTTTAGATGGGCCTGATAGGCCTGGAGATCCTCAGTCGGCATGACGACGACCTGGCCGGTGAGTCCATGGCGGAGGGCGTTGAGGGAAGATTGTTTTTTGCCGGCCTCGGTTTTGGGTCCGGTCGAGTACTGAGCATTTGCTTTATTAATTTCTGCTCTATTCGTTTCGATTCTTGAAGGTGTTGCCATGCCCTTATATAGCAGCGGGGGAGCTTTGGGTGGGCGGCTGGAAACGGGAAAAGGTTGAAAGGCGGTGAGTTGGAGGGCAGCGTATTCAGCGAACAATCGCCGGATTGCTCCAAGTCTTGTCAGGTTTAACTTAACGCCGCGTACCCCGCCAGGCAAAAGAACGTCGCATTGATGCCCGTTTCCTTCGTGGGTCGAATATCCTGTTTCAGACAGCAAGCCGGATGGAGGAGGTTTCTGTACTGCCGGAGCAAGTCGGCACTTTTATGCCCAGCGTTGGGGCTGTCTTTGAAGATTACCGTTAATGCTGCCAAAGCGTTTTCGTCCACGTGCTGCGCCAGCATTGTTGTTAGAAGGCTGGGAACCCCTCCAGGCCGGAACCATGCAAGTTCTTTCGCCATCTCAAGGAGCTTTCCCAGGTTCATCTCTTCTCGTGCGAAGCTCACGAAGTCTCCTTGGTGTCTTTCGAGCAGCTTCTTAAACGACGCCAGTTGTGCGCCTTTATCTGTATCTATGAACATCTTCCGCCAGTAGCATCGCTTCAAGCGCCGCAGCAGCAACCGCTGAAGCAGCAAACCACACCTCAGCTTGAACGGCGCGATTGGCCTCCTCCAGGAACGTAAGCGCCAGTTCGAGGCACTCCAAGCAGGCTTTCAGGTTCGGGACGCTTGGGTGGTCATTTGGGAGCGTGTCAATCAGGTTGCGATATGAGACGAGCGCGCTTCGCGCATCTGTCGAGAATTCTGATGTGAGCTCGGTTTGTGCTTGTCGTGTGTCCTGTTCCATGTTAGTTGGCTCCGGCTGGGTTCGACCTGCCCCTGTTGTTCCCGAGGCGGAGGGCCACGTCACAGCTTCTAGCTCCCAGCGTGCGATCTGGTCTCTACAGCGCGGGCTTCATCGAGGTTGATCCGATCAGCCGGGTGTCCTGGGTGACGCAGCTCATTTGCAGGTTGTATCCGTTGCGCGTCCGGGTGTGATAGCTCTTGTACGCTGCCTCGTGGATATCGCCTTTGTTGCCGGTGTCGACCTGGGCGCGGAGGCGGCGCTTTTCCAGACCGTCCTTTACGGCGTCTGAATCCCATGGCTGGATGCCGAACGAGATGTGATCGATGCGGATGTTGCGCGGACGCTGTTTCCCGTTGGCCGGAGCCTTGCCAAAATTCGGATCGTTGGGATTGCCGCCGCGGATGATGGCGTCTCCGATATTGCCCATCTCAACCTCGTTCTGGCTGCCTTCGTCATAGCTGCCTTCCCAGCCGAGCAGATTAGTGTAGTAGGACACGCTGGCCTTGTAGTTGGTGGCGCCGAAGGAAAAGTGATCGAGCCACACCGTCTGCCAACCCGTGGCCTCGAAGGGCAGTTCCACTTCGAGCTTGGCGGTCGCCGGAGTCTTGCGCGCCTGCACCAGGCCTTTCGTGTTACAGATCTGGAGGTCAAACCGTCGGGGTCTTTGACGTGGAAACTCTCGAATCCTTTGCCGTTATTATCGGCCACCGGATTGAGGTCGCGTTTGTGGAGTTCCTCCCCCACTTTCTTGGCGTTCCAGGGCTCGATGGCGAAGCCGAAGCTGTCGACGAGGACCGTTGTCTGTTCCGGCGGCGCAGCTTTGAAGATCGCCGAGCCCCAGTTGCCGATGTCGAGAATGGCCTGCTTGCCGTCGTCGCTGCGTAGCTTCCATCCATGAGGGCAATGTAAAACGCTGCTTCCTTGCGGTAATCCGGCACCAGGAACGAGATTTGTTCCAGGCCGGCGGTCTTCCATCTGGTCGTTGCGAAGAGCGGCTTGATGGGAGCAGTCGCCACGTCTTTGGTCATCGAGCAGGCGGGCGTGTTGTACCCGTTTTGGCAGCGGCCCTGTGCAAAGAGGGATGACGCGAAAGGTGCAGCGGCAGCCGGGCTCCCAAGGTGCGCAACAGATCGCGGCGGGTTCGCAGGTTTGACATATCGAAAAGATTATATCGTAGGCGCCTGCGGGGTGCGTACACAGGAGGGTAAAAGAGGGGAAGAAATAGCGTAAGTCTATTGGAATGCGAAAGTTCTTGCAAATCTCTTAAGGCTTAGTTACACTCTCTCAGTGGAGTAATTTGGACCGGAGTGGAGTGAATGGCAGGCGACGGGTTGGAAATCTCGAATTTGGCGGAGCCTCCCCATTCCATCGCCCAAGCCAAGGTGGACGACAAGGGGCGGCTGAAATTGCCTTCGGAGTCCTTGGAGTGGTGCAAGAAGTCAAATGTAATCAATGTTTTCATTACGACACTGGACAAACGGACAGTTCGAATTTACCCGATTCCGCTGTGGAAGTCCACATTAAACTTGCTGGAGAGCGCGGGAGAGCATGCCAAGGCGGGCGGGGAGTTGGCTCGGGTGGCGAAGTATTACGGGGGCGACGCGGAGATCGATGCGCAGGGGCGGGTTTTATTGCCGGCGACGCTGCGGACGGTGATGGGATTGGGGCCGGAGCCGGTTTGCCTGGAGCATTTGAAAGGGCGGATCGACTTCACGAAGAAAACGGTTCACGACTCGCTCATGCAGGTGGCGGAGACGAACCTGGACGACAAGGTGGAGACGTTCGCGAAGCTGGGGCTGTAGCTATGTATGTTGCACACGCCGGTTATGTTGCGGGAATGCCTGGAATATCTGGGCCTGCGGCCGGACGGGATTTATCTGGACGCGACCTGCGGACTGGCGGGACATACGGGAGCGATTGCGCGGACGTTGAGTACGGGTTTTGTTTTAGCGTGCGACCGGGATGCGGAAAGCCTGGCTTTGGCCCGGGAAAATACGTTGGATTGCGCGGAGCGGATTCATTTTCGACAGGCATCCTTTTCGAGGTTGGGAGAAGTGCTGGCAGCCGAGTTGGGAAACCAGGGGCAAGTGGATGGACTGCTGGCCGATTTGGGAGTTTCAAAGTACCAGTTGACTTCGAGCGAGAGGGGATTCTCGCTGATGGCGGACGGCCCACTGGACATGAGGCTCGATCGCGGACAGTCGCGATCGGCGTACGACATTGTCAACTACGAAGCAGAGAAGCAGCTCGCCGATTTGATTTTTCAGTTGGGCGAGGAAAGGAGGAGCAGAAGAATAGCAGGAGCAATCGTGCGGGCGCGGCCGGTACACACAACCGGTCAGTTGGCCAAGCTGATCGAACAGGCCGTGCCCCGTACGGGAAAGATTCATCCGGCGACGCAAACGTTCATGGCGTTGCGAATCGCGGTCAATGAGGAAAACGAGGAGTTGGAGGCGCTGCTCAAGGCGATTCCAAGACTCGTGAAGCCGGGCGGGCGAGTGGTGGTGCTGACCTTCATGTCGCTCGAGGACCGGAGAGTGAAGCAGGGTTTTCAGGCGATGGCGAGAGACGGGGTGGCGCAGATACTTACCCGTCACGTTGTGCGGCCTGCGGAAGACGAGATCAGAGATAATCCACCGTCGCGGTCGGCGAAGTTGCGGGCGTTGGAGATGCTTTAGTTTCAATTTCAAATAGCAGTCAACTTTCAGCCGCGGACACTACCCTCCCCCAGTGTCCGGGGCTGACGGTTGACCTTCGATTCAGGGGGGAAATGGAATGGCAACGCTAGCTGCTGTATACAGCCGCTTTTTTACAAGAGACTTTGAGCAGGCCGCGAGGGCCACGGGACGCGGCGCGGCACTGCGCGCGTTCGCGAACGACGATATCTACCTTTACGTAAAGCGATTCGACAACTCGAAGGTAGTGCGCGAAGCCGATCCGCAGGCGCGCGGAACATGCTGGAAGCTGATTGGATCCGTGGTGGCGGCGGTGATGCTGTTGATCTCGGTTCTGCTGCCGAGCGCGTACGGACTGCTGGCGGGTTACCAGATCCAATCCCTTCGGCAGGAAGGCGAGCGCCTGGCGACGGAGCAGACTTCGCTCGAACTGGCGGCGGCGCAGTTGCTTTCCCCGCAGAGGATGGAAGAACTGGCGCGGATCCAGCAGTTTATCGATCCTCCGGCACAGAAGGTTGTGTATCTGGAGAACGCGCAGTCCGGCACTGTGGCGATGAACAAGAAGTAGGACTTCAGGTCATGCCGCCATGCCGGAAACTCAATCTACCAGACGGCTGCTTTGGCTCCTCCGCTTCCTGATTGTCTGGGTAGCGGCGATTTTCCTGCGCCTGATCTGGCTACAGGTATACCAACATGACGACCTGCTGAGGCAGGCGCAATCGCAACAGTCGAGACTGGTGCCGATCGAGGCGCAGAGAGGCTCGATCCTCGACCGGACGGGCCAGCCGCTGGCTAAAAGCCTGCCCGCCGAATCGGTGCTGGTGAATCCGAAACGCATTAAAGACGCTCGCATCGCCGCGAATCTACTGGCGCCGATCTTAGGAATTGACGCGGCCCAACTGACGGAGAAGATCCGCGCGGCATCGCGGCGCGAGAGCGGATTCCTGTGGGTGAAGCGCAAAGTGACGGCGAGCCAAGCGGAGCGCGTGCGGAGTTATCACCTGGAATATGTCGAATTCAGGCCGGATACGCGGCGCTATTATCCGCACGGACAACTGGCGGCGCACGTGGTCGGGACGGTGGGGATCGCGAATCCAAATGAAACGGTCGAGCGGGGCACGGGCGGCGTCGAGATGAGCCTGGATGAAGATCTGGCTGGTCTGCCGGGACAGGTCCGGGTGTTCAACGACGTGAAGCTGAATCCTTATGATTCGGTGGTGGCGCGCAAGCCGGAGCCGGGCGCGGATATTACGCTGACGATCGACCAGAACCTGCAATACGAGGCGGAAAAAGAAATCGCGCGGGCGGCGCTGGCGAGCGGCGCAAAGAGCGGATCGATCGTGGTGATGAATCCGTACAACGGCGAGATTCTGGCGATGGCGAACTATCCGACGTTCGATCCGAACGAGCTTCCGGGGCCGGGAGAAGCGCCGGGCGCGCGGAGCAATCTGGCGATTACGACTCCGTTCGAGCCGGGCAGCGTGTTCAAGGTGATCACACTATCGGCCGCGCTCGAAACGACGAAGCTGCGGCCGGATTCGATTATCAATTGCTATAACGGGAGCTTCAATCTGCTGGGCCGCGTGATTCACGATACGCACTCGTATGGAGCGCTGAGCATGGCTGATGTGCTGGCGAAATCGAGCAACATCGGGGCGATCCAGATCGGATTGAAGGTCGGCGATCAGCAGCTTTACCGGTATGTGCGCAAGTTCGGGTTCGGGCGCGTGACGGGAATCGAACTGCCGGGAGAATCGCCGGGGATCCTGCGCAAAGTGGAGCATTGGACGCCGACGTCGATCGGGTCGGTGGCTATGGGGCAAGAGGTGGGAGTGACATCGCTGCAACTGGCGCTGGCGGGAGCGGCGGTGGCCAACGGCGGGATGCTGGTGAAGCCGAAGCTGATTTTATCACGCCGCAAAAAAGGCGAGGCGGAGGAGCGATTCGCCGACGAAAAGCCGGAGCGGGCGATTGAGCCGGAGACGGCGATTCAGATGCGTCAGATGATGGAAGGCGTGGTTCTGCATGGGACGGGGCAGAGATACGCGACGATCAAGGGCTATACATCGGGCGGAAAAACGGGGTCGGCACAAATTTACGATCAGAAGCTACACGCTTATACGCATAGCTACAATGCGAGTTTTCTGGGATTCGCACCGGTAGCGAATCCACAGATTTTGGTAGCGGTGACGCTGAACGGCACGCAAGGCGGGAATGCCGGATTTGGCGCGCCGGTGGCGGGTCCGGTATTCAGCAAGATCGCGATGACGGCGCTGCGGATGCTGGATGTACCGAAAGATTTACCCGACAGTTTGTCGCCGGGCAAGGCTCCTGTCGACGAAGTGAACGCTTTATCCATAGCCGACCTGGGATCCGGGCCGGGATTACGATCTGTATCCTCCGCTACGCCGCCGGTTCGGGCGGATTCTTCAGCTCCTCCGGCTGAAGAGTCCAAGGCAGAACAAAACCTGGACCGGCGGCCTTTTTTAACGTCGAATTTAGCGCCGGCGCTGGTGGGGCCGAAGGTGCCGAATTTCCGGGGAATGACGCTGCGGGCGGTGCTGGAGGAATCGGCGGCAAAGGGCCTTCAAATCGAAGTGTTGGGAAATGGGCTGGTGCGGGATCAAGAACCGGCGGCGGGATCGATCCTGGCTCCGGGCGCCCGGGTGCGAGTGCAGTTCACGCGATGATCCTCGAAGAAGTGTTGGCTGGAGTGCGGCTGCGCAAGGCCTTGACGGCGGAGATTGCGCAGACCGGCGTGACTGGGTTGGCATACGATTCCCGCGTCGTAGAAAAGGGATTCCTGTTTTTTGCGTTTCCAGGATCGCGAGTGGACGGCACGGGGTTCGCACAGGAGGCGATCGCGCGGGGAGCCTGCGCGGTAGTGAGCGAAATGCCGCGTCCAGAGGGTTTCGCGGCGGCCTGGATCGAGGCGGAACACGGGAGGCGCGCATTGGCGGCGGCTGCGCGCAATTTCTATAAGCGTCCGGATGAAAGAGTTCACTTCACGGGCATCACGGGCACGAATGGCAAGACGACCACGGCGTTTCTGATCGAATCCATTTTAAGCGAAGCTGGATTTGTGACCGGATTGACCGGAACGATCGAATACCGGCTGGCGGGAGAGCGCCGGGACGCTCCGAATACGACGCCGGAGTCGCTGGACATCATGCGGTTCGCGGCGGAGTTGGAGCGGAAGGGCGGCTCCCATTTAGTCTCCGAAATTTCATCCCATGCGCTGGTCTTGGGGCGCGTTTACGGGTTTCATTTTCACACCGCGGTGTTTACGAATCTGACGCGCGATCATTTGGATTTTCATCGCACGATGGAGGAGTATGGGGCGGCGAAGCGGCTGCTTTTTTCGCCCGTTGACGCGCCGGCGCCGGCATGGGCGGTGCTGAATCGGGGCGATGCGGCGAGCGTGGCGATGGCCAACGAAAAGTCGCGCGTGCTGTGGTACGGCCTTTCAGGCGATGTGCAATTGCGCGCGGAAAGCATCGCAACAGGCTTTGACGGACTGCGTTTCGACCTGCACTACGAGGGCGCGAGGCAGCCGATTCGATCGGCGCTGGCAGGGCGAATCAACGTGCTGAATATTCTGGCGGCGAGCGGCGCGGCACTCAGCTACGGCATCGATCTGAAGACGATCGCGCGCGGGGTAGCGGCGTTGAAGGCCGTGCCGGGGCGCTTCGAACGCATCGATTGCGGGCAGCCGTTTCTGGTCGCGGTGGATTATGCGCACACCGACGATGCGCTACGGAATGTGATTCAAGTGGCTCGCGAAATGACGAAGGGGCGGGTGATCACGCTGTTCGGCTGCGGCGGCGATCGCGATCGGGCGAAGCGTCCGCTGATGGGGATGGCGGCGGGTGAGTTGAGCGATTTTGTGGTGCTGACGTCTGATAATCCGCGGTCAGAGGATCCGCTCGACATCATTAACGATGCGCTGGTGGGGCTGGGGCGATTCGACACGCCGCACATTGCGGAGCCGGACCGGGCGAAGGGCATCCGGCTGGCGCTGGAGCAGGCTCGCGCGGGCGACGTGGTGCTGATCGCGGGCAAAGGGCATGAGCCGTATCAGGTGTTGAAGGATCGCACGATTCATTTTGACGATCGGGAAACGGCGCGGGAGATTCTACGGTCTCTTGGCTATGAGTAATGAAGATCGAGCTGCGGGAAGTCGCGCGGGTGCTCGGTCTCGGGATCGAGCGGAAGGAAATCGTCACGGGGTGGAGCGTCGACTCGCGAACGATCGAGCAGGGCGATCTTTTTTTTGCGCAGCGCGGGCCGAATCATGATGGGCACGAACATATCGAAGAGGTCTTTCGAAAAGGCGCGGTGGCCGTGGTGGCGGATCGCGACGTGGCGTCGGAGGGGCTGGTATTGCGGGTCGAGGACTCGCTCG
>JBEKPC010000154.1:0-12472 GCA_049521155.1 Bryobacteraceae bacterium | reverse complement strand
GCGCGGCAGGTAGGCGCGGCTGCCGGCGTAGAAGCCGATCACCATGTTGCCGCCTTGGGCCTCGCCGAAACGTTCGATGCTGAGCCGGCGGATCCGGCGACCAACGACGTACCACTCGCCGATGAAACCGAAGGCGAGTACCAGGGTCACCAGCTGGAGGATGGGCACGTGGAGGAATGCGCTGAAGTCATCCACGTCGAGGTGGTCCGCCATATGCGAACGCTGGTCAAGAAGGAGAAGGGTGACGTCGGATGCCCGCGCGCGCTTCAAGGCCACCTCGATCGCCGCGGGCGAGAGATCCAGCAGCGTGACATCGGCGCCCTCGGTCGCCAGCCAGAGCCCGAAATCGGCCGGACCGCACCCGTAATCGAGAATCTTCTTCCCACGCACCGGCTCGGCTTCGAGTGCCCGCATAGACGTTCGATACAACAGCCGACGTTCATAGAAAGGACTCGAAGGGCTCTCAATGCTCCCTTCCAGAATCTTTCGATCGATGCGCAGCGCATGGTCCGGCAGCGTTAAAAACTGCGCGTATTGGCGATCGTAAAATTCGCGCTCGCGGTCAGCGGTAATCATCGTTACGGCTTGCTGCTCAGCGGTCTCAATAGCTGCCGCCACTCCGTGTCGAACAATCCTCCGCGGGTCACCGTCCGCAGCGTCGGATGAATCACCGCGTAATCCCCGAGCCTTGGATAGAGCAGCGCATTGGAGCCCTTGAACTCATCGGCGTGAAACGTGTGCCCGCTGTTGAATACCACGTAACGGGCCGGATTCAGAGGGTTCGGAGCGATCAACACCGGCACCAGAGGAGCCGCGGGCCAGGACCGCATCAACTGCGGCGCCAGGCGCTTCGTCAACTTGTTGCTCTGCATATCGCCGAACAAGATCAGATGATAGCGATCGATATCATCGTCCGTCACGGCCTTATCATCTTTGATCCGCACCTCGCCGCGCATGTACTTCGCCCACTCTTTACGGAATTGGTCCATCGTCTCGTTCACGTACTGCCCAGCGTCTTTATTTTCCGGCTTACCCGTTGGACGCACCACCAGAAACGCATCCTTAAATGCATCGTCGACCGGACCCTGCAATCCCGTTTTTTTGTAACGACCCGCCTTGCCCGCCCGTCTCCAACCCTCCGACGTCTTCACCAGCAAACCGAAATTCGCCAGCTCGATACTCTGGCCATCGATGATCGCGTGCCCGCTGCCCTCGATCGCGATGCGCGAAACATTTCGAGTCGCCACGCGATATTCGCTGCCCGCGCGAATCGCCTCCACTTCCGCCCGCTGGTACTCTTTCTCCAGGCTTTCAATCGAAATCCAGTAGCACTTGTGAAACGCCGTCGTGTACGTCACGAAGTGAATGTGGTCCGGCTCCTTCACGGGCCTGGACAACATTGCGTCAATGAACGTGTTCGACTCCTCCAAGCTCTGCGGTTCCCATTTGTGCGCCGTCCCCGGACCTACCAGAAATAAAATATGCGGCGGCTCGATATGCTCCGCGGCTAGCCTTTCCCGAATATTCACGCTCGCCTGCAACTGCGGATCGATCTCGCCCCCGTACCCCACGATCGGCACCATGCGCGCGTTCGCCGCATACTCCACTGCGTCGTAAATCCGCAGCATCGCCTCCTGATACGCTACTAAAGGCCCCAGTTTCGCGTATGTCTTCGTCTCCGTGAATCCCGCGCCGGCTTCCACTGCTGCCCACTTATCCGGATAATGCAGACCGATATGCCAAGCCCCAGCGCCGCCCATCGAAAATCCGCGCAGCACGATTTTCTTCTCATCAATGTTGTAGCGGGCCTTTACCGAATCGATCGCTTCGAATACATCCGTTTCGCCGGCCCATCGATACCCGTTGTTGCCGCGCCCATATACGTCAAGGGTGATGTAATCCTGAGCGATAGCTTTGTCGCTCTCATGCGCCGCGATAAAACTTACCTCGGTGAGTTGCTCGCCGCGTCCGTGCAACACCACGTCAAGCCGCACCGGCTTCGATCCGTCGTACGATTCCGGAATCACCAACCCGTAAGGTTGCACGCTCCCGTCGATCTTCGATCGATACCCGCGCACAATTCTGCCTTTGGCGGATTCCCATGAAAAAGCCGTATTCGCCGCCCGTGCCAGTCCATGATCCAGAACCTTCAGCGCATTCGACGCATACTCCGGCGTAAAAAACTCCTCTTCGAATCGAAGAATCCAAATTGCCGCTTTCTGATAAATCTCGATGTCGGCAATGCGCGCATCATCGACGTGTTTGGAACGCAATTCGTCGATCATCCGCGTCAACTGGGCCAGTCGCGATGAAATCTGTTCGCGTTCAGCGGAAGTGGGTGGTGATGCCGCACGCATCACCATTACGCCCGCAATCAAACCTGCCAAAAACTTCATCGTTCGCCAAAACAATACAAAAATGATACCGTGCGCACGTAAATCCGCCCGTCCGCGATCGCCGGTGTCGCAAAAATATCCTCGTCCAGCTTATTCGCCGCCAGCAATTCCTGATCCCCGCCGGCCTTCAATACCGCGATCACACCGCTGTTCGCCGCAAAATATATTTTGCCATCCGCCGCCACCGGAGACGCGAAATACTTGTCAGACACCGCCCGCAGCCGAGCCTGCTTGAACACATCGCCCGTTTTCGCGTCCAGCGTCGTCAACACTCCGCTATCGTTGATCATGTAAATCACGCCGCGATACAACACCACCGAAGGCAACTGTGGAATCGACTTGTGAAAGCTCCACTCTACAGCCGTCGTCGAGACGTCCCCATGCGAGCCGGCCTTCACCCTCATCAGCGAATTGGTCGCGCCCATGATCGCCGCGTACATCTTCCATTCGTACGCATCCATCACCCCATCGCCGTTCAAATCGATATACGGAAACAGCGTCTTGGTGCGCTGATCGGGCGCCTCGTCTTTCGAAATTTTCCCATCCCCGTTCTTATCGCTCGATTTCAGCACCTCTTCGAACGGCGCGATCGCGATCTGCTTACCCGGATCGTTCTCGGGCGTATTGTAGCCGTTGATGTAAATCGTGTCGCCGTCGATCACCGGCACGCTCTTCATCTCAGACGCGAGGCCATGCATCCACCACACGCTTTCGCCCGTCTCGGCCGAATACACGTCCATGCGAAACGAAGCCGGCGCCACGATCAAGGATTTCCCGTTCGCATCCTTAATAATGCTCGGCGTCGAATGTCCGCTCAGCGCCTCCGGCCGCGCCGTTTTCCATCGCATCCTGCCGTCCGCAAGCCCGAATGCAGCGATGAACGACGCGGTCGATTGATCGCACACCAGCACCACTTTATCGTCTACCACCACGGGCGATGCGCCCATCCCGTACACGTTCGTGAATGGTCCCAGGGGCACATGCCACCGCTCATTTCCATCGAAACCATAGGAAACCAGCCCATAATCGCCAAAAAACACGTAAATGTTCTTCCCGTCGGACGCCGGCGTCGGCGATGCAGGACTGTTGCGATTGTCGATCTTCGACACGCGCTCCCGCGGCGCTTCGCGCTTCCACAATATTTTCCCGCTCGCGCGGTCCAGCGAAATCGTCAGTAGCTTCTCGCCCTCGAACGCGGTCAGAAAAATACGATCCCCCACCAGGATTGGCGACGAATGCCCCGGCGGCAGCGCCACCCGCCATCGCATGTTTTTATCGATCCCGAACTCCACCGGCAGCCCGTGCGCCTCATTGACGCCCGATCCGTTCGGCCCGCGAAACCGGTCCCAGTCGCTTCCCATCAGCGCGACCCATACCAGGAAAACTTGTAAACTAATGCTCATAAACCGTGACTCCTACTATACAACCGACGTCCGCATCTCTTGACGCGTGGACCCGCGAAGTCGTCCGCTGGCACTTTAGCCCGGAGACGGGAACGCCCTTCTGGATCGATCGCGCTAAGACCCTGGACTTCGATCCGCTTCGCGACATCCATACGTATCAGGATCTCGACAAGTTCGGATTCTTCGAAGACGAATGGCTGCGCGGCGGTCCCGTACGCCGCTGGGTCCCGAAAGCCTACGAACATAAACCGATCTTTACGTTCGAGACCGGAGGCTCCACCGGCGTTCCGAAATCCCGCATCGCCCATGAAGATTTTCGCATCGACTACGAAGCTTTCTCCGACACTTTGCCCGACAAGTTTTTCCCGCGAGGAACAGATTGGCTGCATCTGGGCCCTAGCGGCCCGCGCCGTCTCCGCTTAGCCGTGGAGCACTTGGCGCAGCATCGCGGCGGCATCGCCTTCTGCGTCGACCTCGATCCCCGCTGGGTGATCAAACTCATTAAGCGCGGCGACATTCAGGAAGCCGAGCGCTACAAACAACACTGCATCGATCAGGCCCTGACTCTTTTGAAAGCTCACGAAATCCACTGCATGTTCACCACCCCGAAGTTGCTCGAAGCCCTGTGCGAAAAAATCGATTTGCGCAAGGCCGGCATCCAGGGAATCTTCTGCGGAGGCACCGAAATGACACCCCAATTCCACCGCTTCGCCAAGGAAGAATTGTTGGGTGAAGAAATTTATTTCGCCCCCACTTACGGCAACACGTTGATGGGCCTCGCCGTCCATAAACCCTTCGATATCGCCGACAATTACGCCGTTATCTACTATCCGCCCAGCCCCAGAGCGATGATCGAAGTCGTAGATCCGGACGAGCCGTCTCGCCTGGTAAACTACGGCGCTACCGGCCGCGTGCGCCTCACGACACTCACGAAAGAATTCTTTATGCCGCGCTTTTTAGAGCGCGATGAATGCGAGCGCGAACCTCCCTGCGAAAAATATCCATGGGACGGCGTCCGCAACGTGCGCCCCTTCCGAAAATTCCAAACCACAGTAGTAGAGGGCGTATATTAATGCTTCCGTGCCGTGGCGCGGGGAAATAAATAGTACGTTAGGTACGTGAGCATTCGAATCCTGCTATGTGCGCTGCTGCTAATCTCGGGCTGTGCGCGAAAAACCTCCGTCGGGCCGAAAATCGATCCTGCGCTGGCGACTCTGATTCCGGAGGACACGACGCTGCTGGTGGGTACTCGCCTCGAAGCGCTGGAGCGCACGCCGGTTTATCAGAAGTATCTTGCCGATCGAAAATTTCCGCAGGTGGAGGAGTTCGCGAAGCAAACCGGGCTCGATCCGAAAAAAGATTTGTGGGAGTTGCTGTTTGTCTCCAACGGCAAAAATAACGTCCTGTTGGGACGCGGGAAATTCGCCAATGAAATGGAGCCTCGTCTCGAAAAAGAGGGCGCGAAGCGATTCGGGTATAAAGGATACAACCTGGTCGGCGACGAAAAAACGGCGGTGGTTTTCTTCAGTGCCAGCACGGCGGCGATGGGCGCCACCGAATCGCTGCGATTCCTTCTGGACCAGCGCGGTACCTCGAAAGGCCCGCCCGCGGCGCTGGCCGCGTTGATGAAGGACATTCCCCCGGATGCGCAGCTCTGGGCGGCGTACGGTGGCGGCCCAATCGATTTGGGATTCAGCGGCAACCTGGCGAATATCACCAAGCTGGTCAATTCGATTCAAGCCGGTAGTCTCTATTTCGATCTGCGCACGGGCTTGAACGGCCTCGCGGTGGGCGAATGCTCCACTGACCAATCGGCGGAAGAAGTGCAGGGTGCGCTGAAAGCGTTTATCGGTTTGGGCCGTCTGAATACGCCCGCAAATCAGCCGGAACTGCAAGCGGCATTCGACGGACTGCGCGTCACTTTACAGGACAAGCGGGTGAAGCTGTACATCGACATTCCAGAAAACCTGGTCGAACAGTTTTTGAATTTGTGGACCGGCCGTAGGAGATGACTATTTCTTAGGCGGAGGAATCGCGTTCCCGAGGTTCGTCGAAAAGCCGCCCTCGCTGATGTAATTCCGATTCCAGCCGGGAATTTCCACCGTCACATCGCCAGTAACCACGGCTTGGCAAGCCAGACGCGAGTGCAGCGTCAGGCCGGGAGCCTGGTCCAGCCGATCGAGCTCATCGTCATCGGCCGGGTCTGGACTCAGGTTCGCGTCGCCTTCTTTGACGATCACGTGGCAAGTGGTACAGGCACAGCTTCCGCCGCACGCATGTTCGATATGGACGCCGAAGTTGATCGCGACATCTAAAAGGGATTCGGGCTTGCCATGTTCATCGTAGGGAAGTTTTCCGGACTCGAATTCGACAGTCTTCCCCTCAGGCAAAAACGTTACTTTGGGCACAGTTCTATTGTAACGTGCCATGCTCTGTCATACTGGATTTTTCATGTTTCATCTCCTCGAAAAACGTATTGCGAGCGCTATTTCCTCGCGCATTCAGTCCTTGTATGGCATCGAAACAGCGGTGCAAATCGAGCAGCCGAAGCAGTCGTCATTCGGCGAGTTGGCGTTGCCGGCGGCGTTCCAATTGGCGCGGCAGTTGAAGAAAGCTCCCAAGGCGATTGCCGCGGAAATCGATGCCATAGGCGGACCGATCGAAGGTGTCGCATCGATGGAGATTGCCGGGAACGGATACCTGAACGTTCGTTTCGATCGAGGCGCGTATGGCGAAGCCGTGCTTACGGGCAAGGGAGCAGATTTGAAAGAATCTGCGACTAAAACAATCGTCGAGCACACCAATATCAATCCCAACAAGGCCGCGCATATCGGGCATCTGCGCAACGCGATTCTGGGTGATACGTTCGTGCGGATGCTGCGCGCGACGGGCGAAAACGTGGAAGTGCAGAATTATATCGATAACACCGGCGTACAGGTGGCCGACGTTGTGGTCGGGTTTCAGCATCTTGAAAAACGATCGATCGAGGATGTGCGCGGGCTGATCGCGGACCCCGCGGTGCGATTCGACTACGTTTGCTGGGATGTGTACGCGCGGACGTCGCAGTATTACGAGGAGCATAAGGACGCGCTCAAATGGCGTCATGCAACTCTGCATTCCATTGAGGCAGGGAACGGCATCGAAGCGGAGATGGCGCATCTGGTGGCCGATGCCATTGTCAATGCGCACATCGCGACCATGTGGCGATTGAGTATCTCCTACGACGTATTGCCGCGGGAGAGCGAGATTCTCCATTTGCAATTCTGGGCCACGGCGTTCGATCAATTGAAGGAACGCAAGGCGATTTATTTTGAGACCGAAGGCAAGAATAAAGGCTGTTGGGTAATGCCTGGGTCGGCGTTTCGCGAAGGTTCGGTCGAGGGCGATGACGACAGCAAAGTGATCGTTCGTTCGAACGGCACGGTGACCTACGTCGGTAAAGACATCGCCTATCAGCTCTGGAAGTTTGGGCTGCTGGGTAAAGACTTCTACTATCGCAAGTGGCACATGTATCCGAACGGCCACGAAGTGTGGGCTTCGACGGATGTTCCGCAGACGGGCACTCCCCAGTTTGGAAAAGGCACGCGCGTTTATAACGTGATCGACACCCGGCAGTCGTATTTGCAGGATGTCGTCGTGGCAGGGCTGCGAGCGCTCGATTACAACACGCAGGCGGATAACAGCATCCATTTTAATTACGAGATGGTCGCGCTGTCGCCGCGCACCTGCATCGAAATGGGGATCGAGCTTTCAGAAGAAGACAAGCGGCTGCCGTACGTGCAAGTCGCCGGTCGTAAGGGGATCGGCGTGAAGGCCGACGACCTGCTCGACAAGCTGATCGAGAAGGCTCTCGACGAAGTAACTTCCAGGCACGCCGAAGAACCGGAGGAGGCACGAAGGCGCGCGGCAACGCAGATCGCAATCGGTGGGCTGCGCTACTTTATGTTGAAGTATACGCGCAACACGGTGATCGCGTTCGATTTCGCGGAGGCGCTGAGTTTCGAGGGCGAAACGGGTCCTTATGTGCAATATTCGGCGGTGCGGGCTCGCAACATTTTGCGCAAGCTTGGGACTGCGTTACCAGATTTTCAAGCGACGTTAACGTCCAAGGTCATGGCGCGGCAACTGGCGCAGGAAGATTGCTGGCAATTGCTGCTGGCTGCCTCAAAAGCAGGATCTGCCATTGAGCGCGCGGTGGCCAGCGGCGAGCCGGCGCATGTGGCTCGGTATGCGTTTCAACTTGCGCAATCCTACAGCAACTTTTATCACGAATTTCCGGTGCTCTCAGAGACGGACGTCGAGAAAAAAACATTTCTGTTGTGGATGACGGAGTATTTTCGTGCGCAGTTGGAAAAAACGCTGGACGTATTGGGCATCGAAGTGCCGGATTATATGTAGTTAAACATAGCGTCAGAAGTACTTGCGCATCCGCTCAGCGCGGCCACGGAACCGCCATGCGTAAGCATGCGGACATTCGCAAATAATGATGACGCTGTTGTTTAGAACAGCTTTGCGATTGGGCAGGCGAAGCCAGGGAGTAGAGGCGTTTCGAGAGAATCAGACTCGCGCAGCGTGCGCGACGGACCGCTGGCGGATTCCCACACGTCGATGGTGCGCGTTTTGGGATCGATGATCCATGCCAGCTTGCATCCGATCGCGAAAAACTGTCCAAGTTTGCGCTTCATCTCTCGTTTGGAATTTGAGGGCGACAGGATCTCGGCGGCAATATCAGGAGCGCCCGTAATCTCCTTTACCGAGCCAACTTCTCGGAACACAACGGAAACATCTGGTGCGCGCTTGGTGTTGGAGCCGAGCACGAATAGAATATTGGCGCCAAATGCCTCTCCCACACCGCGACTTTCCAAATACGTTTGAAGCACCATCAGGAGTCGCCGTTCGATTCTTCCGTGATCCGTGCTGGGTCTGGTCAATGTAATTAGTTCTCCCTCATCGAGTTCATAACGGAACTCGTCTTCCTCCAGCCGGTCAAAGTCTTCGACGGAAATGAGGGTCTTCGTACTCATGCTTCGATTCTACGCCTGCGCGCGATAATATAGAATCACGCATGAAAAGTTTGAACTCCTTCCACGCCGCAGGTGAGCTTCGTGCCGGTGGCCGTACTTATGAGATTTTTCGCCTGGCCGCGCTTGAAGAAGCGGGCGTCGCCAAGCTTTCGCGAATCCCTTATTCGATCAAGATCCTGCTCGAGAATCTGCTGCGGTTTGAAGACGGTTCGACCGTCAAGAAGGGCGACATCGAATACGTCGCCCAGTGGGATCCCAAGGCTGCCGCGCGCGATATTAATTTTCGTCCGGCCCGCGTCTTGTTGCAGGATTTCACCGGCGTTCCTTGCGTGGTCGACCTTGCAGCCATGCGCGACGCGCTCCAAAAAATGGGCGCTGATCCGAAGAAGGCGAATCCGCTGATTCCGGTCGATCTGGTGATCGATCACTCGGTGCAGGTGGATGAATTCGGCACCAAGGGCGCGTTCGCGGCCAACGCCCTGCTCGAATTTCAGCGTAATCGCGAGCGCTACGAGTTCCTGCGATGGGGACAAACCTCGTTTGAGAATTTTCGTGCCGTGCCGCCCGATACCGGCATCGTGCATCAGGTGAATCTCGAATATCTTGCGCCGGTAGTGTTCAGCGCGAGCGGGCAAGCGTATCCGGATACGGTGGTAGGCACCGATTCGCACACCACGATGATTAACGGACTCGGCGTCGTCGGCTGGGGCGTCGGCGGAATTGAAGCGGAGGCTTGCATGCTGGGTCAGCCGGCGACGATGCTGCTTCCCGCCGTGGTCGGATTCAAGTTATATGGCAAATTGCCGGAGGGCGCGACCGCGACCGATCTGGTGCTGTTCGTCACCCAGATGCTGCGCAAAAAAGGCGTGGTCGGGAAGTTCGTCGAGTTCTATGGTGACGGCTTGAGCGCGCTGAGCGTGGCCGATCGCGCGACGATCGCCAACATGGCGCCGGAATATGGCGCCACCATCGGCGTGTTCCCCATCGACGACGCTTCGCTCGATTATTTACGCATGACGAATCGGCCGCCGGACTTGGTCGAACTGGTGGAAGCGTACGCGAAGGCCCAGGGATTATTCCGTGTCGATGGCGCGCCGGAGCCCGTTTATTCTGACACCTTATCGCTCGATCTTTCGACCGTCGTCCCGTCGCTGGCCGGTCCGAAGCGTCCGCAGGATCGCATTAATCTGCCCGATGTCAAGCAAAACTTCCTCACCACCCTGGGTGCCGCGCCGAAGACAAATGGCATCGTTCAAGACGGCAGCGTGGTGATCGCCGCAATTACGAGCTGCACCAATACCTCGAATCCATCCGTCATGGTCGCCGCGGGCCTGGTTGCGAAGAAAGCGGTCGAGCGCGGACTCAAATCGAAGCCCTGGGTAAAGACCAGCCTCGCGCCCGGATCGAAAGTCGTTATGGATTATCTCACCGATGCCGGCCTCGTTCCTTATCTCGAGGAGCTGAAGTTCAACCTCGTCGGCTACGGATGCACCACATGTATAGGCAACAGCGGCCCTCTGCCGGAGGATGTCGCAGCCGCGGTGCAAAAAGAAAAATTGACCGTCGCCAGCGTGCTGTCGGGCAACCGGAATTTTGAGGGCCGCGTGAATCCGCTAGTCCGCGCGAACTATCTCGCATCGCCGCCCCTCGTTGTCGCGTACGCCCTGGCCGGCCGCGTCGACGTCGATATCGCCAACGACGCCATCGGGCGGGATCAACAGGGTCGCGACGTGTTTCTCCGTGACATCTGGCCGACCACCGAGGAAGTGCAGGCAGTGGTGAAAAAATCCGTGCAGCGGGAAATGTTTGCCAAGCAATATTCCGAAGTCTTCGCGGGCGATGCCACCTGGAATTCGATCAAGGTCCCCATCGGCGACCTCTACGCGTGGGACGACCGTTCCACCTATATCAAGCGCGCGCCCTATTTCGATAACATGGTCGATCCGAAAACGCATGTGAAGGATCTCTCCGGCGTCCATGCCCTCGCCGTGCTCGGCGATTCCGTCACCACCGATCATATTTCGCCCGCCGGTAATATCGCCGTCGATAGTCCGGCTGGAAAATATCTCATGTCGCTCGGCGTGAAGCCCGCCGATTTCAATTCCTACGGAGCCCGCCGCGGCAATCATGAAGTGATGGTGCGCGGCACTCTCGCCAATATTCGCCTGCGCAACCAGATGGCGCCCGGAACCGAAGGCTGCTGGACCACCTACGTTCCTTCCGGCGAAAAAATGTTCATCTACGACGCCTCCGTCAAATATCAGGAGCAAAATGTTCCGCTCTTGATCATCGCCGGCAAGGAATACGGCTCCGGCTCCTCGCGCGATTGGGCCGCGAAAGGCGTCCTGCTCCTCGGCGTGTGCGCCGTGTTGGCCGAGAGTTTTGAGCGTATTCACCGCTCGAACCTGGTCGGCATGGGTGTCCTTCCGCTCCAGTTCCTCGACGGCCAGAATCGCGAATCCCTGGGCTTGACCGGCTTCGAATCGTTCGCGATTGAAGGCATTCCGGAAGCAGTGGAATCAAGCGGCAAGACCAAGGCTCGCGTCACCGCAACCCACGACGGCAAAACCAATAAATTCGAAGCCATCGCGCGTATCGATACGCCGCAGGAGTCGGAATACTATCGCAGTGGCGGGATCCTGCCCTACGTTCTGCGCCAACTCGCAGCCCGCTAACGGCGCGCAGCCGAAGGCGCCCGCGCATCGATCTGCCGCAGGATGCGGTCTAGCTCGGAGTCCTGAATCGGGCGCCCCAGCAGAAAATTTCCGCCCTCTTCGATGCTCCGCGCCAGCTCCGCGTCATAGCCGTCGCTCACCAGCACGAACCCGGCGATCGACCCGCGGACGCGCTCCTGAAATTCGCTCCATTTCGCCCCGCCGCCCACGCTGAACAGGTGCATCGCCCACAACACCGCGTCGAAGCGAAGGCGCTGCGCCACATCCGCGGCCTCTTCCGGAGCCACCGGCACCACCCGATGCCCGCGCATGCTGAGCAGCCCCAGCAGTTGCCGCTGCGGACCAGGATCAGGATCCACCAGCATGATCGTCATCGCCCTCTCCGGTCCCGCGCCCTTCGAATCTGAAGGAGCTTCGCTCCCCACCACCATCGGTAATTCAACCTCGAAATATGCCAGTCCCGCGCGTGTGTTGAACCGTATCCCGCCGCCGTGATTCAGCACGATGCTCCGGCATACGCCCAGCGATAACGCGCCAGTGGATCCGAATGGCTTCTCATTGAACGGATCTGCGTCGCCCGTTTCATCGCCCCGCGCCGAGTATCCAATCTCGACCACCACCCGCCCCGCGATGCTGCTGCTGGCGATGGTCACGGTTTTCGACGGCACGTCCGCGGCGGATTGTTCGGCATGCACCAGCAGGTTCAGGAATACCTGTTCGATTTGTCCCTGCGCGCCCACCACGAATGCCGGCTCCGGCGCCAGCCTGTTCTGCAATCGCAATTCCAGCGCCTTCCATTCCGGCTCCCGAAACTGGATCAGCCCCGCCAGCAGCGCGTTTATATCGAATCGCCGCGTCTCGGAATCCTCGGGCCGTGCGAAGGAGACCAGCCGGGAAACGATCTCGGACGCCCGCCTCGATTCCGCCGCCAGCAGCCGCAGGTCGCGTTCCGGCATGTGTTCGCGATCCTGTCC
>JBEKPC010000153.1:0-12506 GCA_049521155.1 Bryobacteraceae bacterium | reverse complement strand
CCACGATGCATGCAGCGGCAGATCGTTGGTCTCATCGTTGTCGAACGTCGACGTGAACACCAACACCTTCCCTTCGCCCAATTGCCGTTCGAGCAGCAGCGGTGTCTGATCGTTCAGCCGCGCCAGCACTCGCGATTTCGCCGGCGTCACGAAAATCGCCAGATAAAACTTGACGCCCGAAAACCGCTCCACACTGCGCAGCGCCGGATGCCCCGCGTCGATTTCGGCGACGTTGAAAAATCGATCGCCCTCGCGCCCTTCATAGCTCGCGGCGCCGATCGATTCGTCCGTCAACGGAACTTTCGCCTGCGCCGCCGATGCCGGTCCCAGCGCAATCAGCACGGACCCGCCCGCATTGACGTATTTCTTCAAAGCGTCTTCTAAAGCCCCGGAAACCGTGCCGATATCATCCAACACCACATACGCGTAATGGGAAAGCTGCTGATTGGCTGCCACGTCAGGCCGCACCACTTCCAGTTGAAACGCCGAATCGCCCGACGAATCAAGCGCCGCGCGATAGTAAAGCTGCGCGCGCGGATGCCGCCCGTCGTCGACAAATAAAACCTTGCGTGGGTCGGTGCGTTCCACGGCAAAATAAAAACGATCGTCGGCAGGCAAAACATCCGCACCCTCGACCCGAACTTCGCCTTTGCTGAATCCGTACGGCGCGTCGAGCCCAAGGAATTCCACCTGCGCCCGCCCGCCGTTGGGAACCTCGACGGTCTTCGTTTCGAGGACCTTATTATTCAGCACCAGCGAAACATTTTTCTTCGCCGTTTCGACCTTCGAGTCAGGCCCGCCGAAACTCACGATGGTCGCCTGCACGCGGACTTTCTTAGGATCGAAAATACGCTGCGGCGCCACCACATTCTCGACCGCCGTATTCGCCGTGGCTTGCCCAATCTGGTGAAACACCAGCGTGGTCGAGGGATCCAGCCGCAAATCCGCGAACCCCGGCGGCAGCGCCGATTTTTGCAGATCGCTTACCAGATGCACTTCGAGCGCCTGGTGCGTGGATTCAGAAAGCGTGCGTACGTACCGCGCCACTTCTCCAAACGAAGCGCGGCTATCGCCCGGTTGAATCGATTGCACCGCCACGCGCAACTCGCCCGGGTCCGAGATAAGCTGCGTCAGCGCCTGCACCGTTCCGCCCAACGCCAGCACCTGCGCCTGATCGCCAGGCTTCAATCCGGAGATCAACGACAACGCCTCGTCTTTGGCTTTCGCCAAGTGATCCGCCGCGCGCATGCTGAAGGAATGATCGACGGCGATGACTAGCACCTTTTTCCCGTCGGTCGCCGATGGATCTCGTTTAATAAACGGGTTCGCAAACAGCAGTGCCAACAAAATCAGCATCAACGCGCGCAACGCAAACAGCAGGATATGTTCGAGGCGCCGGTGCTTCACGGAGCTCATCTCACGCTTCTCAAAAAACATCAGCGACGGGAACAAGCGCGGATCCGTTTTATGCCGCTTCAGCAAATGGATCCAGATCGGCAAGCCGACAGCGGCGACTCCAGCCAGAAACCAAGGCGCGAGAAAACCCATTAAAGTTTTCCTTTTCTAATGGCCAGATATTCCCGCAGCGCATCATCGAGGGGACGGCTGGTGTCAATCAGAAAGTAGTCGATCCCCGCGGCCTGCGCCCGCGCTTTGATGTCGTCGACATGCGCCTGAATCTTCGCGGGATACTCGTGCGCCGCGTAATCGGGCGATACCTCCAGCGTTTCACCCGTTTCCAGATCCTCCAACAGCACCGGATGATTCAGCTTCGGCCGTAGCTCCTCCGGATCCAGCAGGTGAAACAAAATCAGTTCCGTTCCGCGAAATCGCAGCGGCTGCACGGTCTTGATAATCTTCTCCGGCGAGTCCCAGAAATCCGAAATCGCCGCGACAATCCCGCGCCGCCGATGGAACTCCTGTACATGCCGGAATGGATGCGCGAAGTCCGTCCGCGTGCCGATCTGCGCGCTTTCGATGGCGTGAAGAATCCGCGCGAGCTGCCCTTGCCGGGTCGAAGGAGGCACAAAATTGCGAACATCGTCGTCAAAAATCACGATCCCCGCCGCGTCCCTTTGGCCATGCGCCAGATACGCCAGGCACGCCGCAAGAAATCGCGCGTACTCGATTTTCTCCGTCGCGTGCGAACCGAATTTCATTGACCGGCTCATGTCCAGCAGAATCGTGAGCTGGCAATTCGTCTCGCCCCGATACCGCTTCAGAAACATCTTTTCCGTGCGCGCGTAAACGTTCCAATCCACGTGCCGCAGATCGTCGCCGGGCGAGTAAGCGCGATATTCGGCGAACTCCTGGCTGAATCCAAAATCGGGCGACCGATGCAAGCCCGCGACAAATCCGTCGACCACGGTTTTGGCCACCAGGTCGAGCCCGGAAATTCCGCCGAGCACTTTCGGATCTAGAAATCGCTGCAACATCTTAGGCCTTCGGCGCCGGCATCGCCTCCAGCAGCTTCAGCAGAATATCGTCCGTCGTCAGCCGATCCGATTCCGCCTGGAAATTCAGCAGCACGCGATGCCGCAGAATCGGCCGCATCAGCGACATCACATCTTCATACGTCACGTGATAACGCTTATGCACCAACGCCCGAGCCTTCGATGCCAATACCAGAAACTGCGCCGCACGCACGCTGGCTCCAAAATTCACGTACTTCTTCACGAAGTCCGGCGCAGTCGGATCGGTCGACCGAGTGGCCCGCACCAGATTGACCGCATAACGCGCCACCGAATCCGCGATCGGCACCATACGCACCACCTGCTGGAAATCGATAATCTCCTCAGACGTCGTCACTGCCTGGACCTTGGCCAGATGCGTCGTCGTCGTCAGATCCAGAACCTTCAACTCGTCGTTGGCCGATAGATAATCGAGCAGCGTATTAAAGATGAAGCGGTCGAGCTGCGCCTCCGGCAGCGGATACGTGCCCTCCAGCTCGATCGGATTCTGCGTCGCCAAAACAAAGAACGGCGGCTTGATCGTATATTGATTCCCGCGCACTGTGCAGGAGCGCTCCTGCATCGCTTCGAGCAGCGCCGACTGCGTCTTCGGTGGCGTACGATTAATTTCATCCGCCAGCAGCACGTTGGCGAAAATCGGACCCGGCACGAAGGTCCACGCGCGCCGTCCCGTGGTCGAATCTTCTTCGATAATATCGGTGCCCGTAATGTCGGACGGCATCAGATCCGGCGTGAACTGAATGCGCCGGAACTCCAGCCCCAGCGCTTCCGATAGCGTCCGCACCAACAGCGTTTTCGCCGTGCCCGGCAATCCCGTAATCAGGCAATGCCCGCCAACGAAAAGTGCGATCAACACCTGCTCGATTACTTCTTCCTGGCCGACAATCACCTTGCGAACTTCAGTGAGAATATCGGCGTGAACCTTCTGAAAGCGCGCGATCCGCCCTTGTAGTTCCGCGGAATCGGGAGAGGAGATAGTGGTTGACATGAGTTAGATTTTCTATTGTTTCACGTTCAGTTCGAGCAATAATCTTTGCGCAGGTTTAAAACTCGGCGCCGCTTCGAGCGCGGATAATACTTCATCCTTCGCCTCCTCCGTGCGATTCGCCTGCTTCAGCGCGCGCGCCAAATCATAATGCGCCCCCGCCAGATCGATCGGCGGACCCGCGATCACAGCCGCGAACTCGCGCACCGCGAACGTGGGATTGTTCAGGTCCAGATACAGCGTGCCCAGCCTCTTATGCAGCTCCTCATCTTTCGGATAAATCAGATTCAGCCGCTCCAGCGTCGCCGCCGCCTCGCGCTTCTGCCCGGCATCCGCCTGCAACTGGGCGAGCTGCTTCACCGTCGTTGGATTCCGCCCGCCGATCTTGCTATAGCGGGCCAGCTCTGCCATCTCATCGGCTTTGTCGCCCTTCTCTTTATACGCCTCAGCCAGAAATTCATAGACGCTCGCGGCATCCACGTAATCAGGATAAAGATCGCGAATCCGCACTCCATCTTTAATCACGTCATCCCATTTTTTCGCTTTGGCATTTTCAGCGATCACTTTGATCGTCTTCTTCCAATCGTCGAACCCGTCCACCGTCCGCTTGGTCTGCGTATCGAGCCACGCCAGGAATTGCTTGTCGAATTCCTCCGGCTTCATCTTGAATTCCAGCTCGATCACCTCCGGCGTCGGCTTCAGCTCCGCGTAATCGTGAATCATCCCGAGCAGCTTGTCGTAGCCCCACTTCTGATCGATAAAATTGCAGATCTTCCCCGCTTGGAAATATGACACGATCACCTGCGCCGGATACGTCGGATGAATAAATCCGCGATCGATGTCGGCAATCGGCAGCAGCTTCTTCGTCTTAATCGCCTCGATGGCGTCCGGATCCAATCGATCGCCCCAATCAGGAGACGCCGCGGTCTCTTCGTACACCGCCAATCCTTCCGTAAACCATCGCGGCACCCGGCTATGTGTCATATTCAGCACGTATACGTGGCTCAATTCATGCCACATCGTACTCGCCCAATGGAACGATCCCGGCTTACGCGAATTCGGCGAGTCCATCGCGATCACCGAATCGAACGTCACGCCCAGCGCGCCCAATCCCGGCATCCCCATCGTGCGAACTTCAAAGTCCGGATGGTTCGGATAAACCTCCACCTGCACCGGACCCGGCAGCTTGTATTTGTATTTTTTCTCGTACGTCGCGATCGCCTTGTCCAGCTCCTCCTGGAAATAAGGACGCAGCAGCGCCGATTCCTTCTTACCCAGCCTCAAAACCGTCGTCGGCGTCCGGAACGTATCGTAGTCCTTATACTTATCCATCAGCTTCAGAGTGTTTTTCGACTCATCCGGCTGATACCCCGCGTTCCACGCCTGCTCCAGTTGCGCCCGCGCCTCATCCTCGCGCCCCAGCCGCATCAAATTCAACCCCAGCGCCGCCCGAGCCTTCTCCAATTGGGGATCCAGCTCCAGCGCCAGCCGGTACTTCAGGATCCCTTCTTCATAGCGCCGGTTAATGATGAAAAAATGCCCCGCGGTGTCGTACACTTCCCCGTACCGCGGATTCACCTTCAGAATTTTCTCCAGCCACGGCGTGGTTTTTTTATCGTTCAGCCAGTCGATCGTTGCCAGAATCGACATCGCGTCCAACGCCTCCGGTGAAATGTCCAGCGCCTTCTTCGCTTCTTCCGCCGCCTTCGCGTCGTTGTTATCTTCGAGCGCGACCCGCGCCAGCACTTCCTCCGCCTGATACGCTTTCGGATCCAGCTCCAGCGCGTGTTTGGCGAACTCAATCGCCCGCGCCGAATATCCATCCGCCGCCACCGTCGCCAGGCCGACGTACGCCGGCGCATACTTGTCGTCGATCTTCACCGCATCTGAAAAACAATCCGACGCGATCGCCGGCTCCCAGTGATCCAGATACAAATAACCCCATCGCACCATCGGCGCCGGATCATTCGGCTTGGCCTTCACCGCGTCGCGAAACAAATCGTTGGCCGCTTTGTAATTCCGCAGTCCCCAATAGCCTTCCGCCTGCACCGCCCGATCCGTCGACCGCGTCAATTCCTGGTAGCAAACCGTTGCCCGCGCATCGCCATGCTGCCGCAGCTTCGCGCACTCCTGCGCCGCCGGAGGAATCTGCGCCGCCAGCGGAACCGAGATGACACCTAACAGAGCCGCCATGCGTAGCATGCGGTGCGCCTTACTGCTTCTATTTATCAAGCGCCTCCTGCGTCTTCGCCAGTTGCAGCAGCAGTTGCTGCAACTGCCCTCGATATTCCTGCACCGCCATCGACGCTTTGCGATATTTCAAATCGTCGATCGCCGCCTCCAGCTCCTCTTTCTGTTTCAGCAGCGCCAGCTTCGCCGGATCGCGGCTCTGCACCGCCGCCGCGCCCAGATGCAGCACCGCGAACCTGGTCGCGGTCAATCCCTCGCCATTCTCAGCCGACGGAGCCTTCACGCCTTCGCCCTTCCCCGCATCTTCGATCAGCGCGTGCTCGGTCGAGAGCCTCTTCTGCGTCTCGTAGAATTTCGCGGTCTTCTCTTCGGCGTATTTAAAAACCTCCAGCGCCGTCACGATCTCATTCTTATCCGAGTCGGCCGCCGGGTCACGCATCCCTTCAATCCAATACCGCGGAAACACGGTGGCATTTTTCTCCGTCCCCGCCTTGGTCGCCGTGATCAGCACTCGTTTCGGTTTCTCGAGCGCCGCAATCGACCCGCCGCTCGCGCTCGTCATATTCACGATCAGCTCGTGCGCCGGAATTTTGTCCAACAACGCCGCCAACTGCGTTGCCGATAAATCCGGTCCCGGCAGATTGAATTTGTAGTCGAACTCGTCCTGCGTCCCATGCCCGATCAGCATCAGCACCAGTGAATCGTCCGGCTTGGCTTCCTTCGCCACCTCGCGCAAATAAGCCTCGACATTCGCCCGCGTCGCCTCAGCGCCATAAAGGGTCTTGATCTTCGCATGCGGCTCGACCTCATGCAGCAACTTATCAAGATCCTTAGCCCACCCGCTAAACCGCGCATCATACTCCGGTTCCCCACCCAACCCGGCGATAGTGAAGTAAAAGGTATCCGCCCGCAAACCCGCAGCCATCATCAGGAGTGCCGCAACCAAGCTCCTGACTCCTGACTTCTGACTCCTGTCTCCTATCTTCAAATCACCCCCCACTTCCGCCGCAGCAGCCACTCGCCCGACCGCAGCATCAGCAGCAGCAGAAAGATAACCGGCATGTCCCATAAATCGCGCGTCTCCCGCACCGTGATTCCCGCCTCGGAATAGCTGATATCTTTCCCGAGCTTATGCGCGTCCTCCGGCTTGTAATACTTGCCGCCCGTTTCCGCCGAAAGTTTTTCCAACAGTTCGCGATTCTGCTCGACGTGGAAATTCTCTGCCACGCCATCGTTTCGCCGGAACGTCATCACATCGCGCCCCAGATCTTCCACCCCGCGTCGAGCCGTCACTTCCACCACGTAGGACCCCGATTTCGGAATCGTCCAGTCCGCCGTGTAACCTCCGGCATCGAGCGCGTCCGGCCGCATCTCCACCGTCTCCGTCACGCCATCGCCCAATATGTGAGCCTCCACCGTCGCATCGGCCGCTGGCAGGAACGCCTTGTCCCGAACATCAGCCCGCAGCTTCACGGCCGATTCGTCATTCAGAATCTGCCGCGGCGTCGAAACCGTCAGTCGCCTTGGAGTATCGTTCACCAGCCAGCGCAGCAGTTGGGTATAGAACATCGCGTGACTCCGGTCCGCCACCGGTTGCAGCATCTTCCAGCGCCAACTCCCCGCCGTGGCGAAAACAGCCGTTCGCCCTCGTCCGAAGTTCTCAATTGTCAGCAGCGGAATCTTGCCTACTGAGGTCGGCAGCGCATCTACCAATACCGTCGCTCCAGGCTTCGGCTCTCCCGCAACCTGGAAATTCATCAGATAAGGAAGCTTCTTCCAACGCTCGACATTTTTCTGCGGATCTTCTTCAATCCGCGTGATTAAGCTATCGCGTCCAGCCGCCGTCAGCTCCACATTGGCTGGATCTCTTACGAACGTGTTTTTACGATCCGGCAGCTTCACCGGCAACACGTCATTCAGCACGCTGCGCGCATAGCCTCCATCGGCCAACGAATCCCGGCCGCCCAGGAACAGCAGCCCTCCACCGCGCCGGTCGACAAAATCCTTAATCATCTGCTGCTGCGTCGCTGTAAAATACGGAGCGTCCACGCTGCCCAGAATCAGACCGTCGAATTCAAATAGATCTTCGATCTTATTCGGAAAGCCATCCTTTATGGTTTTAGGCGCATCTCCATGATCGTCCTGGACATAGATCTTGTTTTGCGTGGTGCGAAGGATCGTCGACAGGTGCAGGCTGGTGTCGTCTTCCACCGCGCGCCGCAGGAACTTGAACTCCCACCGCGGTTCCCCTTCCATATAAAGGATGCGAGGCGTCCGCTTATCCACGTTCACCAGCCGCACCACTTTATTGTTGCGTTGGTTTTCTTCGCTGGGCAGCGGATCGATCGATACCTCAATCGCCTTCACCCCTACCGGCCCAGCGTTATAGAGGATATTCTCAGTCTGCTCAACACCATCCGGCTTAAATGTGATGTCGCGAGCCGCCAAAATCTTCGCCCCATCTTTAATGAAAACCTTTGCCTTTTGGCCTTCATACCCATGTTGGTGAAAGGAAACTGCCGCTGAGAGCCGCGAATCGGGCAACGCCCGAGCCGGCGTTTCCACCCCCGTCATTTCCACGTCGTGCGCCATTTTTTCGCGCCCGAATCCGATGGTATGAACCGGAATCCTCTGCCGCCGCACTTCGGAAATGGTTTCGAGGTCAATCCCTCCGGAATTGTCCGCGCCATCGCTCAACAGAACCACAGCGCCGATTGGCAGACTCGCTGCGTCGGCCAGAACCTGCTTCAATCCTTCGCCGATATGCGTTGCCGTGCCCGCTGCGGTCAACTTGTCGAGCCCGCCTTTGTCATACGCCTCCAACCGGCTAAGATTGTCGCTCAGCTTATACAAACGGACTTGAAATTTATCCTGTAACTGCTTGACAAGGCCACTGTTAAGGACGTTCTTGGCAGCGTTCTCGCGCGAGCCGCTTCCGGAATCGTCAACCGCCATACTCGACGAATCGTCGACCACCACAGCCACGATATTCTGCTGCGGTCGAAGAGTTGCCACGCTCAGCGCCGGGTGCCACAAGAGCAACAGCAGCACCGAAGCCAGCAGCGTTTGCAACAGCCACACCACCGCCGACCGGCCTCCCTTCACCCGCGCCGAAGTCGAGCGCCGCACATAGATCGCCAGCCCCACTCCGACGCCAAGAATGGCCAGAATCAGCAGCCAAATCGGCCACCCGCCCGCGAGCACAAAAGTGCCTTTGGAGAATACCGAAGCCGGATACTTGAAGAAGAATTCAAACATGAGCGATGCCGCAGACCTGCCTACACAACACCGTAGCTACACCACGCCTCTTACAACAGAGCCGTGACCACCGGGAGCGGTTTCTTTCCCGTGGTTTCTTAATGTGACAAATCATAAACAAAGTAGTTCATCGCAATTCTATAAGCAAGTGACGCAAACCGCTCCGGATACGCCGGATCATCCGAGTTCTCCCACGCGTCGCCGAGGTCCATATTGTGACAGATCGCGACCATTACTCGCCCTTTGTCGTCGTAAATGCCTTCCCAGCGCGCAACGAACCCATCGTATTCATACAGATGGTGAGGCGGATACACAACGTATTGCATCCCCGGAACTTGGAAACGGTTGTCCAGATCATATATGACGTGAAAGATCTGGTCTTTGTTATCTAAATCCACCACCGGACGCTCGGGAAACACCTTTTTCATCACGCGCATGAAGTTTTCCCATTCAATGGTGCCGTGGAAGTCGTCGCACATGAAGAATCCGCCGCGCAGCAGATACTCGCGCAACTGCGCAATCTGATCGTCCGGCAGATTCCAGTAGCCAACCTCTACCGCATACATAAACGGCCAGTTGTAAACGTCATCCTCGCCGTCCAGGTCGACCACCTGCTCCACAGACCTGGAGTCGATCCGGGTCAGCCTCCGCACTCCTTCCAGCAAATGCCGGTCGGAGCGCGGATAATCGACGGTCCAGCGATTATATCCGTCGGCGGTATATCCGTGAACGTTCAGGAACGAAGGATAGCGCAAACGCGCCCGGGTCCACTCGTGCTTATCCCTGAAATCTTCGGGCACCGGGAAGTTGTTGTATTCATACCCCGGATACTCTTTGAACTCCCGCGGCAATACGATCGTTTGTTGAGCCCCCCACATCGTGACCAATGCCACCAATAGCAGCAAGACCCGCAGGATGTGCCTACGCCTCATTTGGCCTAACCCCTCGTATTTGTGGGGCGGCGCCATGCGCTGCCAGCGCTAGCCGAGCCGTGACCGCAGGGAGCGGAGCCTTGGTGATTTCTATTCTCATTAGTGCGACAAATCGTACACAAAATAATTCATAGCGATTCGATACGCTAAAGACGCCCACTTCTCCAGATAGCGAGGCTCATCGGAGTGCTCCCACGCGTCCCCCAAATCCATGTTGTGGCAAATCGCGACCATGATCCGCCCTTTCTCGTCCCGTATGCAGCGCCAGTGCGGAACCTTGCCGGTTTCGCCCGCTTCGTAGGTCAGCCCGGACTCGAAATAAATCGCGCCCGGTACTTGAAACCGCTCTTGCAGATCGTAAAGAGTATGGAAAATCTGATCGTCATCCGGAATATCCTCAATGGGACGCTCGGGGAAAACTTTGCTCATGCTGTGGGTGAAGGTGTCCCACTCAGGAACACCCCGGTAGGGTGCAGTGCCGTGAAAGTCGTCGACCATGAAGAATCCTCCGCGTAGCAGATAATCGCGTAGCTGCGCGGCTTCTTCGTCGGTCAAATTCCAGTGTCCCACTTCCACGCCATAGAGCACCGGCCAGTTGTAGACATCATCGCTGCCATCGAGCGAAACCACCTGCTCGACCGATCTCGAATCGATCCGCGTCAGCCTGCGCACTCCCGCCAGCAGGTGGCGATCGGAGCGCGGAAAATCCATCGTCCAAAAGCCGGCAAAATTGGGGCCGTAGTAAGAGCGGCCCGGATAGCCAGTGATGTCCGAGTATCGCAGCCGTGCACGAGTCCACTCGTGCTTGACTTGATAATCGTCAGGCAGGGGAAAGTCGGAATACTCGATCGCAGGCCATTCCTTGAAAGGTTTTTGCGCCCGGAGCACGCTCCAGGCGGCAAAACCTAATATTCCCACGGCAAGAGCTGTGCGGAGGCGCATCGGGCGAGTTCTGTCTTCAGAGTATCAGACTCAGCACAGCCGAATGCGTTTGATGCGAGCTATTCCTGGGGAGCAGTAGTCCCGGCTGGCTTCGGCCACATAGTAGCGTTGCTGTGGGTCTTCCAGATGTCGTCGCCCCACCAGTCGCTGCCGGCCTTGGTCGCAGGCGATGCTACCGAGCCTTTGTCGAGGGGATTGATGATCGGCTTGGTGCCCGCGACAACGAGTTGTTTCTGCCCACCCCGATGATCCTGAATCGTAGCCAACACGGTGGGAGCGGACGCTTGCGCGAGTTCGAGCGTCATGTTTCTCGACTCGCCTTCTTCATTCTTGAATTCGACCGTCAGGAATTGCGTTTCCGTCTTCTTGTGATGCGCCCAAACCTTATAAAAAGCAACATCATGGGAGTTGCTGCGGGTGGCCCCGAGCTCCGCCTTGCTGATAGCCGCATAGGGCACCGAAACCGTCGCCAGACCGGTCCGGAAACTCATTGAATTGTCGTCGGAAAACAGCAATGTGCCGCCGGTGTTGGGAGAAACGCCGGTGAGGTTGCCGTCCACGTAAGTTGTTGTCTCGGCCCGCGAAGCGGCAAAAGCCGTCGCGCATGCCAGGAGTGTCCACGCCGCAAGAGAGGTTGTACGCGTCATGGAGAAGAGATCGTCGGACGGTACGAAAAGCTTTACAGTACCTCCTTAAATGGCCTTAATCGCTTGAAATCGCATACGTAACGTACCTTATTTGCCACTTAACAGCGTGTTTTGGCGCAACGGCGATATGGACGTACGGTTCGGCGCAGGCGACGGTCCGGATGGCCCAGTAGTGCAGCTTCGTAAGCGGCTGATCGCTGGTAACATGAACACCCGCAAGGGCTTTTCGATTCTCGATGCGGAAATCATAAGCGCCGAATCCGCCCAAATCCGATTCATCGCTCTCGCCGGGCTGCAATTCCCGCGAGTAGCGAATTCCCTGCCCTGAAACCTCATCCCCATTTTTAAACGGCGGGGTTGGTTGAGGGGTCCAGGCGAAACGGATGGCCATATCGGGGCCTACGACTTCGTGGTCGATCACGAAAAAATTGTGATTATAGACCTGCGTGTCGATGGCTTTTTCGCCGGTGTTTTTGAGCACGTGCTCGATGATGAATCCGGACTTTTCCAGTCGGATTGTTTTGCGATAGTCGTAGCCGTAGCCGCCGCTCGAGATCTGATGGCCGAACTCGATCCAGTCTTTTCCCTGGCGCAGAGTGCGCTTGCCGGGGTCGGCAATGTCATAGGTTTCAAAGCGCCGGTATGCTTTCTCATCCGGTTTGCGCAACGCACCCACGCCGATGCGGACAAACGTTTCTCCAGGCTTGGCTTCGGCGTACCCGAGGCCTGCGCCGTTCGAGAGAAATTCCTCGACCGGACCGGTGATGGCGTCGTGAATTTTCGGATCGTGTTTGGGATACCACTGGCCGAAGTATTCGTGGTCCTTGTAAGTGAGGCTGGCGATGATGCCGGACCAATCGAAACGGGTGCCGCGATAGGAGCCATTTTCGGCATCGGGGAGCATCAGTTTCGCGGTGATGGCGCCATTCGATATCGTGACCTGGGGAAAATCCGCGGCGAGAGCGAGAAACAGAATGGCTGGAATCATGGGTGGAGTTTTCTGAAATTGGCGAGACACTTCTCCGCGGTTTCCATGGCCGGGAGCGGGCTGCCTTCCTGCTCAATTAGATAATATTCGATG
>JBEKPC010000152.1:0-12517 GCA_049521155.1 Bryobacteraceae bacterium | reverse complement strand
AGGTCGAAGCGGTCAGGATCGGCGTTACAATGAAGGAGAAGTTGCGAATCGATCACAATTCGGTGACGTTGGTCGATTTGGCCGTCAGTCGGCTTCATGAGGCGCGCGAGAATGCGCTGGAAAATCAATTAAAAACCCATGTTTGATAAATTCCACGACGAATGCGGGGTTTTTGCCATTTATGGCCACCCGGAAGCCGCCAATTTAGCCTATCTCGGCCTCTACGCCTTGCAGCATCGCGGGCAGGAAAGCGCGGGCATCGCATCAAGCAACGGACGTGAGATTTTTTGCCATAAAAGCATGGGCCACGTGGCGGAAATTTTCAAGCCCGAGGTTCTGGGGGGGCTTCCAGGGGAAGCGGCGATCGGCCATACTCGCTACTCGACCGCGGGCGATACCGTTTTCCTGAATGCGCAGCCATTTTCGGTGGCCTGCAATAAAGGCAATATCGCGGTGGCCCATAACGGCAACATCACGAATGCCGGCGAACTGCGGCGGGAGCTGGAGCGCGAGGGGTCGATTTTTCAAGCCTCCAGCGACACCGAAGTCATCCTCCACCTGGTCGCGCGATCCCGGGAACGCACTTTGGCCGGTGCTCTGAGAGAAGCCCTCTTGCAGCTCGAAGGCGCATTTTCATTGGTGTTTTTGGCGGGAGACCGAGTATTGATCGCTCGCGATCCCCATGGATTTCGTCCCTTGGCGTTCGGTCAGATGGAACTTTCAGGCGGCCGCACCTGCTACGTCTTCGCCTCCGAAACCTGCGCCTTCGATTTAATCGACGCGGTCTATTTGGGCGATGTCGAGCCGGGCGAGATGGTGATTGTCGGCCCCGAAGGGATGACTCGGGAACGTTATGCGCCGGTGCGCGACCACGCCCATTGCGTGTTCGAGCATGTGTACTTTTCGCGCCCCGATTCCATCGTCTTCGGCCGTCCCGTGCAGCATTCGCGGGAAATGTTAGGCAGGCTCCTCGCCATAGAAAGTCCGGTCGACGCCGATGTGGTCGTGCCAGTGCCCGATTCGGGAGTAGCGGCGGCCATCGGCTATGCGGCCGAAGCGGATATTCCGTTCCGCCAGGCGCTCATTCGCAATCATTATGTAGGGCGGACGTTTATTGAACCTTCGCAAGCCATTCGGGATTTCGGCGTCAAGTTGAAGCTGAATCCGGTGCGCCATCTCCTCGAAGGGAAGCGCGTCATTCTGGTCGACGATTCGCTGGTGCGCGGCACCACCAGCCGGAAAATCGTGCGCATGGTTCGCGGCGCGGGCGCCCGCGAAGTGCACCTGAGGATTTCCTGTCCGCCCACCGTTTCCCCCTGTTTTTACGGCGTCGATACCCCGAGCCTGGCGGAGCTGATCGCCGCCAATAACAGCATCGAGGAGATTCGCCGCTTCGTCGAGGCCGATTCGCTCTCCTACCTGTCCCTGGAGGCTCTGCGGGAGGCGGTCGCCGATACCAACCACGATTTCTGCTACGCCTGCTACACCGGAAATTATCCTACCGACCTCGTTCATATTGAGGAATTGATGGGGGCCAAAGACCGCCGGGGCTAACGGGCACTTGCGCCCAGGGCTCGATCCGTTGTCTAATTCACTTTTGACCACCGCATCCACCGCGTCGTGTCTGCCTTTCCGCGAAAACCGGTTTTTACACTGGATCTGCGCCGGAACGGTCTTGACTTTCTTGGTCGCGGCATTCCGACCGGATACCGTCTTCGATTGGGCCCTTGAAAATACTCTGGTGTTCATTTTGGTGCCCTTGATGGTCTGGGCGTATCGCAAGCTCCCGTTTTCGGATCTGTCCTACCTGCTGATTCTGATGTATTTGTGCGTCCACGAATTTGGAGCCCACTACAAGTATTCCGACGTTCCTCTCGGCGAGTGGATGAAAGGCTGGCTTCACACCCAGCGCAATCATTACGACCGCGTGGCCCACTTTTCCTTCGGACTGCTACTGAGCTACCCCTTCCAGGAAGTGTTCATGCGCAAAGCTGGAGTCACCGGGATGTGGCGTTATTATCTCCCCGTCGAAGCGACCCTCTCTTTCAGCGCCATCTATGAAATGCTGGAGGCAGCCAGCGCGTCCGTCCTGAGCCCGCAGCGCCTGGAGGAATTTGTCGGCATGCAGGGAGACCCTTGGGATTCGCAGGAAGACATGTTAATGGCAGGTTTAGGATCGATGGTGGCTATGATTGTGGTTTATCAAGTGCGTAAGCGCAGGGCTGCGGCCGCCGCGCAGCGCCAGCTGGAATACGCGGGGCACGTTAAAAGTTAATGCCCGCTACTGTTGCCTCCTCGGCCCTGGCCGTCCCTCATTCCAGGATTCGTGAATTGGCCGAAATCGCCATGGGGATGGACGGCGTCCTCAAACTCTATTTCGGCGAATCGAATCTTCCCACCCCGGAATTTATCAAGCGCGCCGCGCAGAAAGCGATGGCCGACGGCTTCACGTACTATACCGAGAACGCCGGCCTGCCTTCCCTCCGCAAATCCCTTGCCCGCTATTATGCTGACCTTCACGGCGTAGAGCTGGACCCCACGTCTGAGATCACCGTCACCGCGTCCGGAGTCCAAGCCCTCAGCGTCGGCCTGCGCTGCATGGTCGATCCTGGCGATGAAGCCTTGGTTTTGACCCCTTCCTGGCCCAACGGCCCGTCGATCATCCAAATGTCGCACGGCGTCGTGAAGGAAATCCCACAGCCCCTGATCGGCGACCGCTACGCCATCGATTTCGACGCGCTCGAACGCGCCGTCACCCCCCGCACCCGTCTACTTCTCTACACCTCGCCTTCGAATCCGCTAGGCTGGGTCGCGACGGAGCAGGATCAGGACCGCCTCCTCGATTTCACCCGCCGCCACAATTTATGGCTGATGGCCGACGAAGTCTATGAGCGTCTGGTCTATCGCGATCCGCCCGTAAAGACCGTACCCTCGATCCTCAAGAAATGCACCCGCGAGGACGCCGTCGTGGTGGTCCAATCCTTCTCGAAAGCCTACTGCATGACCGGCTGGCGAGTAGGCTGGCTGGTCGCCCGCAAAGATTTAAGCGCCCGCGCCGCCCAGTTGAACGAATTTTACATTTCCCACGCCCCCAGCTTTTCGCAAAGAGCCGGCGAGACCGCTCTCCTTTGGGGGGAGGAAGTAGTAAAGACGATGGTCGCGCGCCTAAAAGAGAATCGCGATTTCTGCCTCGCCGCCCTCAAGAAAATGCCCGGAGTCACCACGCCAGCCCCCGACGGAGCCTTCTATCTTTTCCCCAAAATCGCAGGCATGACCGATTCCTTCGCATTCTGCAAACAATTGCTAATGGAAACCAAAGTCGGCCTAGCCCCCGGAGTAGCCTTCGGCGCCGGCGGCGAAGGCAGCGTCCGAATCTGCTACGCGTCAGAAAAAGCAATTCTGGAAGAAGCAATGGCCCGCCTTAAGTTGTTCCTCGAATCCCGCCGCTAGCGTATGCGTCTGGAATCTTGATTACCTTACCCGCCAAGATTACTAGCGGGTCGCTGCGAATTACTACTAGCGGCTTTTACGTTCGAGCAGACCGCGGAGGATTGGCAGCATAGCCCGATCCTTTTCGCCCCCAAGCTGTTCCTTCAATTCGATCAGCGTCTCTAAATTGAGGACGCGGGCGCTGATTCCCTCCGCAATCAGCATTTCGGTGGAATGAGGCAAAAGATCTTCGTAACTCATATCGCTGCCGATCGACCCGAGCAGGTCAAGAGGCCCGTACTTTGTGAGCAAATTTTGATGTCCGGCCGACAGCAACGCGGGCTTCGCCGGACGCAGCCGTCGCTCCGGTTGTATGCGATAGATAGCCTCCAAAGCCTCCAGTACCGGCATGAGGCGATCGACGTTTTCACTCGTTCGCCGATGAACTACGTCGACGTCGTAGGTATTTACAGGCGCTCCATTGAGCACTGCGGACAATCCGCCTACGATGAGAAATTCTACGCCCCCATCGAACAGCGCGCGGACCATTGCGGTCAGCCTACGCTCGACCATTTAACTCCCGAATCTCGAGGATGCAGTTGATCTGTTCCTCGAGAAAATTCAGCCGCTCGGCTGGAGTCAGCGATAGCATCCAATCGATCAGCGTCAAGTCGATGCCGTCTTCGCTGTTCTTTGGACCCTGCTCGACTTGCTCATCCTTCGCCATGAATATAGGATAACCCTCAAATCCGTTTCCCCCTCCGCCCACGTATCCATTTTCGAGCAATATCCCCTTAAAGGAGGAGTACATGAAAATTCGCAGTTTGCAACTGAGTACCGTTGCTGCCTGTCTGACGGTTTGCGCCAGCATTCCGGCATTCGCGGCCAGCCATCGCAACGGACCTCTCATCCTGGAAGATCAAACAGCCAACCTCAATGACTTCTATATTTTCCGAAGTTATGAGTCAGGCAAGTCGAACAATCTTGTCATGAGCATGAGCGTGCAAGGCTTCCAGAATCCCGATAACGGCCCGAGCTACTACAAGTTCTCGGACAGCGTTCTTTATCGATTTAACATCAACAATCAACGCGGCCTCGACGGAAATCCGGATATTGAAGTGGATTTTATTTTCAATACCCAGCTCCGCTCCAACGCCACCTTCCTCAGCTATCTCGGACCCATTTCGTCCATCGATAGCGCCGGCATCCTGCTGTACCAAACCTACACCGTCATCGTGCGAAACCTCGACACCGGTGTGACCAATTATTACTTTACAGACGCCAACGGTCATGCTTTGTCCGTGGCTCCGCCCAACCAGGGCCCCAAGTCGACTCCGATGTATGAAGCGACCCTTGGCCAGCCCAGCGTGTTCACTCTCGCCAACGGCATGCGTGTATTTGCCGGTCCCCGCGATGACGCGTTTTATTTCGATTCCGGCGCCACGTTCGATTATCTGAACTTCCGCACGCCGGCTCCGGTTTTGAGCGGCACTGCCGATACAGGACAGGGCGCGGCGTATCCCACCGCCGTCGACGGCTTCGCAGGCTATAACATCAGCCTGATCGCCGTCGAAATGCCCATCACCATGGCCACCGCCAACGGAACCATGCCCACCGCGACCACCGACCCCACCGCCCATATCGCCGGTTGGGCCTCCACCAACCGCCAGATTGTCACCATCCGCCCCAGCCCGAGCGCGCCTTTGAACTACGGCGATTTCGTGCAGGTCGATCGCGTCGGCAATCCGCTCACTGTAGAAGCTCTGATTCCTCTTCCCATGAAGGATTACTGGAATCAAAGTCTTCCCGCCGCCGATCAGCAATTCGCGTCGTTCATCGGCAACCCGTTCTTTGCCTCGGGAATCCTCAACGGCGTTTACAACCTCCCGGTACCCCCCGCCCCTCGCACCGATCTGTTGGGCGTCTACGTTCCGGATATTACGCGCATTGATCTGACCATTGCGCCCACTCCTCTGGCCAGCCAAAGCCGCCTCGGACCCCTGGGCGGCGATAACGCCGGTTGGCCCTTCGGTGGACGCCGTCCTAACGACGATGTGGTCGATATCGGATTGCGGGCGCTCGCCGGCATCCTGGTGCCCGGCTTCACCAACGCTCCGCCGCTCGGGGATGGCGTCAATTCGAACGACGTCCCAACAATGGCTGTTTTCCCCTTCCACGCGCCTCCGCATGCCGGCTATCTCCATAGCCAGGAAAACGGAACCAACGGACGTGGCACGGCCACCGGTCAATAAACGCCATGCGACACACGAAAAATCTCCTTGTGTTCGTGTTCGCCGCAGCCGCCAGTTCTGCCTTCGGGCAGAACGGCGGCCCGAACAACGACCCCGCCGCGTCAGCTTTAGCCGAGCGCATCTTCTCCGAACAGGCAGCCCGTCTCAAGACCGACGACCGCATCGCCATGTACGGCAGCATGATTCAGACCAAGCCGGAGAATCTCCACTATCAGAATCTGCTGGCCGGCTCCTACATCCAGAAAATGCGCGAGACCACCGATTTCAGCTATCTCGATCGAGCCGCCCAAATCGTCGGCAACGTCATTTCCGCCGACAGCCAGAACTACGAAGCTCTGCGTCTCCGCAGTGAGGTCGAACTGGAGCGCCATCATTTCAAGCTGGTCGCGGATTATTCCCGCCAGTTGATGAACATCTCGCCCAACGATCCTTGGAACTGGGGAACGCTCGGCGATGCGCTGCTCGAAATGGGCGATTATGACGGCGCGGCAGAAGCTTACCAGAAGATGGTTGTCCTCCGTCCGGACCTCGCCAGCTACAACCGCGTCGCCTGGTTCCGCTTCATCACAGGCGACATGCCCGGCGCCATCGACATTATGCAAAAGGCAGTCAACGCCGGAGGCCCTTCCTCGGAAAACACCGCCTGGTGCCTGGTCGAACTGGGCCATTTGTATCTCAAAAACGGCCAGGCGGATGAAGCCGAAAAGGCCTACGCCGCAGCCGTGCGCGTGTTCCCCGGCTATCACCCCGGATACGCCGGAATGGGCAAAGCCCAAGCCGCCAAAGGCGAGTTTAAGGCAGCCATTGCCAGCTATGAAAAAGCCCAGGCATCGACTCCTTTACCCGACTACGCAGCGGCTCTTTACGATCTCTACACGCAGCAAAAAGACACGAAAAACGCCCAAAACCAACGCGACATGATCGATATTATCGACAAAATTAACAAGACTAACGGGGAAGTAACAAATCGCAACGTCGCGCTGATTTTTGCTGATCACGACTGGCATGTCGATCGCGCCCTCGAACTAGCCACCGCGGAGCTCGATGTCCGCAAGGATATCTATAGCTACGATGCCCTGGCCTGGGCTCTCTATAAGAACAAGAAATTCACCGAAGCGGATCAGGCCATGGCGAAGGCCTTGAAAATGGGCACGCCGGAGCCGGCGTTTTACTACCACGCCGAACTGATCGCCCAAGCCAACGGAAAAGTCAAAGAAGCTGAGGAATATAGGAAAAATTATGCAAATCGTTTTGTCAATCTCTCTGTTAGCTCGCATGATGGACCCGAGCCTGAGCGTCGCGCAGCGAAATAACGCCTGCGTCGAGCTGCGCGGTTCGGCCGATCCGGAAGTAGTCGCAACCATGCGCAAGGCCCTGGACGATAGAGCCGTGCGCGTCTGCGCCGGAACCAACCTGAGAAAGGCCGGCGCCATTCCCGAGCTAAAAGACGCCCTGGCCGATCCCAACTTCGAGATCCGAGCCCTCGCCGCCCGCGAGCTGGGAGGGTTCGAGAAACCCGAACTGCTCCCGCTCCTCGCCGCAGCAGGCCGAGATCCGCAATTGCTGGTCGGGATGAACGCCGTCGAAGGACTAGCCGATTATCGCGACCCGGCCGTGCTCCCCTATCTGCTGGACCTGGCGAAAAACGGCGGCTTAGTCGGCACCGCCGCCCTCGACCGCGCGCTGACATTCCGCGACCCCCGCGTCCTGGAAACCGCGCGTGTTTTACTCGGCAGCAAAGATGTTTCAGATAAGCTAGCCGCCATGCGCGTCATCGGCGCCATGGGCGACCAGACAGACATTCCCAAACTGCGTCAGATCCAAGAAAAAGAAACCGGCATGGTCTCCGCCGCAGGCCGCGGCTTCGGTTTAATCCCCGCAATCAGCCTGTCAAGAGCCGCCGAAACAACAATCGAGAAAATCGGCGCAGGACGATAATTCCGCGTGTTTTGTAGCGCACGCACTTTTGCGAAGCCCTGAATGCCACGATCGTCCGATGTCCTAGTAGGGCGGTCCCCCGGACCGCAGCCGACGCTCCCGTCGGATCTCTTACAGACGCCGTGATCCGCGCCGGACCCATCAAGCCCGGCGCGGACACGACATTACCGCCGGAAGCCACGAGCATACCCGCGCCCAACAGGATGTCCGCCGCGATACCCATAGCCGTACCGCGCACCGAAGTACGCAGGGCCTGGCGCGACCCAGACACCGTTAGTCCACACATAGCCCGGACCCGGGCACGGCGGCGGAGCCACTACAACCGGCGCCGGAACCGGGACGCCAATCCCAATGCCAACTCCGAAACGCACCCCAGCAAACATCGTGCTCCCTGCCATCAACACCATCGCTAACAATTTCGTTTTCATTTTATTTGCCTCCTTACGCCAACACATAAAGCAGGTTGTGTGCCAAGTCGTAAATTATTGAAAATGAAACAGATGAAGCGTCATTAATGGCCGAGTTCCACCATTCCGCCGGTGGAATTCAGCCGCCGGGATAAAGTGCCCCGCCATGACTCCGAAATAACCCGTCGGCTATCTTCAACATAGCGTTTCCAACCGCCGTTCCGCTAGCCGCTTACCCTCGACACTCATACACGAGAAAGGACGGCTGTGAGATCAAACGTGGAGCAAACCTACGATCACCTTCCGGGCTGTATCGGTGAGCGATTTGCGGTCGCGCAGCGTCATTCCCACGGTAGAAATAGGGTCACCGATGCGAAGCGTGACCTTTCCACGGTGAAAAGTGGCCGAGTGCATGGCCAGAATCTCGTGCGTGCCGGAGATGGCCAGCGGGACTACGGACACTCCTGCTTTAATCGCAATATAGGCCGCGCCGTCTTTGAATTCTTGCAGGACTCCGTCTTGGGAGCGGCCGCCTTCGGGGAAAATCAGCAGCGAAATATTGCGCGTGCGAATCGTCTCGGCCGCCAGGGTCATGGTTTTCACGGCCGCGCGGGGATCGTGGCGCGGCACGGGGATGTGGCCCGCTTGGCCCAAATGAGTACCGAGCAGTGGAATTTTAAAAAGGCCGTCCTTGGCCATGAACCGGAAGTCGGCGGGAATATTCGCGAGGATCACCGGCGTATCCATATAGCTCAGATGATTGGACGCGAAAACGTAGCTGGTGCCTGGAGTAAGCTTTTCCAGCCCCTCGACCTTCACCCGAACACCCGCGATCGCCAGCAGGGAGCGCGCCCAGACGCGGGCCGTTTTCATCATGAACTCGCCGGAGGAGAACATGCTGATCAACCCGCAAACGAGGGTGGAAAGAATAATGAGCGGGTCTACGAAGACCAGGCTCCAGAAAAGGGCCATGACTGTTTATTGTACGAAAGAGCTCGCGCTTCGCCGACTAAGAAAAGCGATCCGGTGATGATGATCATGTCATCTTCCGAGATTTTCGCCCGCACCAGCTCGATGGCGGCGGAAATATTCGCTGCGATGTGCCCTCGCCCCGCGAGTTCGCGAAGAGCTTCCGGACGCAGCGCGCGCGGGTTGTCGGGCGCGGTCAGAACCAGCTCAGAAGCGTGGGGAAATAAGATGCCGGCGATTTCGTCGACCGCCTTGTCGCGCATCGCGCCATAGATCATCCAGATTTTGCGGCTTTTATAGAAGCGTTCCAGGTAGTGGGCCAGCGCGCGGGCGCCGGCCGGGTTGTGAGCGCCGTCGAGAATAATGTCGGGGTTAGGAGAAATCCGTTCCAGCCGGCCAGGCCAGATGGCGTGCTCGATTCCCTTGGGAGAGACGCCGAGCGATTCGAGTGCCATCGCGGCAGCGATGGCGTTTTGCACTTGATGCTCGCCTGCGAGGGGGCATTTGATGCCGGAAAATTCGGACCCGCGCGCGGTGACGTGCAAATCGCGCACTTCGAATTCGCTGGTCCGTTTAACAGGGACGCCAAGTTCCGCCGCGCGACGATCCAGCACGGCCTGCGCTTCGGGACGCTGGGCCGCGAAGATCGCGGGGACGCCTTGTTTGAGGATGCCGGCTTTCTCGGCGGCGATCGCTTCGATGGTGCCGCCCAAGTAGGATTCATGATCGAAATCGATGGGGGTAATCACGGTAAGGACAGGATTCAGTATATTGGTGGCGTCGAGCCGTCCTCCCAGTCCAGTCTCGACGACGGCAATCTCAACACCCATCTCGCGAAACAGCCAGAAACCCATGGCAGTGACAGTTTCGAAGTAAGTAGGATGCGGCTCCCCCGCGGATTCGTGAACGACGTTGAAAGCCCGCTCAAATTGGCGAGGCGAGACGGGCATGCCGTCGACAACGATACGCTCCGTGGGCTCGATCAGATGAGGCGAAGTGAAAAGTCCAGTGCGGATACCAGCGCTGCGCAATCCGGCATCGATCATGGCGCAAGTGGAACCTTTTCCGTTAGTCCCGGCAACGTGGATGGAGCGGAAGGCGTTTTGGGGGTTTCCGAGGGCTGCCAAGACGGCGCGGATACGGTCCAGGCCCAGCTTCGCGGTCTTGATTTCGTTGCCCAGTGCGTAAAGGAAGCGCACGGAGTCGGGATAGGTCAGCATGTTTTATTTCTACGATACAGAAGCCAGCCGGAGGCGATGGCGGCTAGGGTGCCTAGGGCTAGTTTTCCTTCAAATAATGCGACTTTTGTCACTTCGGGCGGGGGGATGATGGAGCAGGCGATGGCTAGCAGGCTTAGGGCGCTGCCGGAGACGGCGCTGAACCATTTTCGGGCTTTCCAGGCGCTGGCGAATATATACAAATAGGGTAGGAAGCCGACGATTACGGTCAAATCCACGATGGTGCGGTAGGCGGTTTTGACGGTGTCGCCGGCCTGGCAAGCGATGAGCAACAGGGTCGCGACGGCGCCTAGCGACAAGATCGCGACGTGCGGGGTGTTCCAGCGCGGATGGATTTTTGCGTAGGCCGCGGGCAACAGGTGGTCGACTCCGGCGGCGAAGGGCATGCGCGAGACGGACGATCCTAATCCCCCAAAACTTCCGACGACGATCAACACAATTAATAGAACGACGACGGGAGCGAGCCAGGGTAAGCCGAGCTCCGAGCCAGCGGCGGCGCTGACTTGGGCGAGGCCGTTGATCTCGTTGATTTTTTGTGGAGCCATCAATACCAGCAGGGCGATGGTCGAGGCTATGTAAAAAATCGTGACGAAGACGGTGGCGGTCGAGGCGGCGCGGGGGATGGTGCGGAGGGGATCGCGAATCTCAGCGGCCATCATTCCGGCGGCTTCCATACCGGTCATAGCGAAGGCGATGGCGGCCCAGGAATTCATGACGTCCCAGTTCCAAACGGGCCACATTGCCTTGAGATTCACAGGCGTGGCGGAACCATGGCGGAGGCCGAGAATGGCCGCTGAGACGCACAGGATCAGGCCGAGAATCCAGGGCATCGCGCCGCCGATGTTTTCGGTCCACTTCCCGATGTTGAGGCCGACGATGTTGGTGCCGAGGGCGGTCCAAAGAAGGACGAGGGAGCCTCCGATCATGTAATAACGATTTTCGGCGAGGTAAGCGTAGTTGGGTCCGAGCGCGTAGACACTGATGCCGAGGGCGAAGAGCGAGGCGCCGGGGATGAGAAAGGCGATGCCGAGCCAATAGACCCAGAAGTTGAGGAATCCGGGCCAGGGTCCAAAATCGTGGCGAGCCCAAAGGTAGAGTCCTCCGGCTCCGGGATATTTGGCGGACAGGGCGGCGACGGCGATCGCGAGAGGGACGGCGAACAAGAGGGCGGCGAGGATCCAGAGAATAATCGTTCCGGGACCGCCATGAGCGGCGACCGAGATCCAGCGCGGGCCGACCATGATGACGATCAGAAAAAGCGTCAGGTCGCGAAGGCCCAGTTCGCGGCGGAGGTGCGGCTGCGGCTCCTCAGGCATGCGATTGGTGGAGGTGCATTGCAGTTTATCGTACCTTTTTTCCTACTCGGCGGCGGTGTCGCAGCCGTGCTCGTAGGCTTTGGAGGCCAGGTTTTCGCGGTTGCGGGCGCGGATGGCGGCCTCGATTTGCCGGTCTGAAAAAACGAAGCCATCGTCCGAGGGGCGATAGGCTTCTCCTTTAGATTCGTACATTTCCATGATGTCGAGAAGGCTCGACAGATCCTGATTCTCTTGCGCCCGGCGGATTTTCTGGAGGTCGCGGAGCTGCATAACGGTGCGTTCGAACTGGCGCGACAGGCGCTGACTGTGCATGCTCAGGTTGGATAAGGCTTTCGATTGGCTTTCGAGCGACGCGGCGATGCCTAGAGCGTCGACGAGGGGGTCGCCGATGGCGGCGAGGCTCAGTAGATTGGATTCCAAAGCCGCGACCCGGTTGAGGCGCCAGGAGGTATCGGCCAGGGCCTGGACGAGATGTGATTCGGTGGCGCCCTGGGGATGGTACTCGTCGGCGAAGGATTTCAGATGGAGTTGATAGGCCTGGAGATCCTCGGCCGGCATGACGACGACCTGGCCAGTGAGTCCATGACGGAGAGCATTGAGAGAAGAATGCTTTTTGCCGGCCTCGGTTTTAGGTCCGGTGGAATGCTGAGCATTCGCTCTATTAATTTCGGTTCGGTTGATTTTTATTTGTGCTGGTGTTGCCATGCCTTGATATACCAGCGGGAGGAGCTGCGAGCGAGCGGGTGAAAATGCGAGGTCGTTGAAAAAGACGGAGTTGGGGCACCGCGGCGAGGAGAAACTTCGGCTCGACCGGGATGGATCCCGCCCAAAAATGAGAACAAACCAGGAAAATCCATCTAGAAGGGAAGCGACTTTCAAAGCTTCCAAGAAGACAAGAAAGAACAAGCCAATGTCAAAAATCTGCTCCAGCAATAGTGATGATTCAGACAATGAAGAAGAAGCCAACT
>JBEKPC010000151.1:0-12728 GCA_049521155.1 Bryobacteraceae bacterium | reverse complement strand
GCGTCAGCGGATCGAGACGCTCCAGCGCGGCGGCCTCTTTCATGGGAGACAGCCCCATCGCGGCGCTCAGGGCGAAGCGGTAAGGACAGCACGCGAACAGCTGAAGGGCGGACGGCGAATATGAGCGCGCCGAAAGACGGAAACGATCCAGCGGCTTTAGCGCCGAGGAAGCCGTGAGGATCAGACCGTCCGCCGTCGACCATTTCCGGTTCCAGCGGCTCCATCGCGCCCTCAGCGAACGGGCAAGCGTGGGGCTGATCTGCGTAAGATACGCCGCCAGACCCGGCGGGGCTTTGGCGGCCATCGCCGGACGCAGCCGCGCGAGATCGTATTCGGTCTCATCGATGGCGTTGCGCGGATCGGTCGGCGCCGGCCAGCCGATGCGGGTTTCGATGTCCTGCTCGGCGCTTCGTTCGATGGCGCGCCGGTCCATGGCTGAACCGGTAGCAGCCCGTGCTGCTTCGAGCACATAAAAGGAGGGAACGCGCACGCGTCCCGATGACAGCTCCATGCGCGGCCACGAAAGAACAATTTGTTTCGTGGCGGCGGCGCAGGCCTGCCGCAGCAGCAGCCGCTCCCCGGCCTCGAGTTCCGCCAAGTTTCCGGCCAGCAGTGGATCATCAAAATGCGGCTTGGGAAACGTCCCCTCGCACAGGCCGGGAACGCAGACGAGTTTGAAGACGAGGCCCCTCGCCTCTTCGATCGATCCTACGAAGACGCGGCCAAACCGGTTTCCTTTCGGTTCGCGGCGCAACGTTCCCAGATTTTCGCCGAGAACGCGCACCACGTTCGTCAGCCCTACGGGACCGAGGTCCCGCATCGGCTCAAGCTCATCGAGCAGATCGAGAACGCCCTCTGGATTATCCAAGGCCGCCTCGGCCAAAGGGCGAAGTCCATCGAGCCAATCGCCCCACCGGCGTGGAGAGCGCAACTCCGCAAGACGTTCGATCAGCGGCAGCGCGAATGCAGCTAGTTTCTCCAGCCGGTCACCTTGCCACACGATCCATTTGCGGACGGACTCGTCCTCCGCTTCGGCAAGTCTGTCCTGCAGCTCAGCTGCGAGACCCGCAAGACGCCGCTCCCAGCGGTCACTGCCGCCGATGACTGCGGCGTCCACCAGAAGTCTTTCCCAGCCATAAGGGTGCTCTCTTTGCTCGTGTGACAGGTATTCGCCGAAACGCGACGCGGTCAGGTTCTCTTCCGCACAATGGAGGAGCGCGAGGAACGAGCGCCCGACCGAATCCGGCCGAACTGTTCCTCGCGTGAACCAGGCCTCAATGCCTGCGCGGCGGAAGGCGTCCTCGATCAGCGGCTGATAACGCCCCGGGCTGCGCAGGAGAACGGCGCACGCGTCGAAGGCCAGCCCCGAGGCCAGGATCCGGCGCGCAATTTCGACGCATTCAAGCGCTTCCCCGGATGCAGAGAAAAACACCACGCCTTGCGGGTCTGCCGGCATTGTCACCTGCTCTGCGAAGAGCTGACGCTGCAGAGCCTGGAGGGCGCTGTTATGGCGCGCGCCGGCTTTGATGTCAGCCGTCGCGTGTTCAAGACTCGCCGCCTTGCGCGAAAACTCCTCTACGAATTCCCGTTCGAGATCGTTATCCGGCCCCAGATCCAGAAGGAGCGTCGGCAAACCCAGCAAGGCATGTTTGCCTGATTGAACCGCCTCGATCGCGCTCTCAAGCTGTTCGACCGGACCCGCCAGCGCGTGCTCCTCCAACGCTGCTTCATAGGCCTCGCCGAGAGCCCGCAGATCGCCAGACGGAAGATCTTTCCGTTTGAGACAGAGGCGCGTGAGTGTTTCCACAAGAGCTCCCGGGAAGCCAGGCGTGCGCGCGACCGGGCCGAAATACGTCAGATTCACGCCCTCGATCACCTGCGCCGCCAGCGCCTCCGCGGATAGCGGCGTCATCGGACGCAGGCCCCGCCGCGCGAGAACGCCCGATGCCATGGTGGCGATCAATTGCCGCAGGGAATAGCGGTGAATTCCGGTATGCGAACCGCTATATTTGCGAACGATATGATCTGCAGCGTGCCGCTCCATGGCGACGATAAGAACTTCCCTGCCGGCATGGCGGCGCAGGAAATCGTGCGCGGGGCTGTAAAGGGACGCGAATTCCATGGATAGCTCATGCTATCAGTTGCATTCGCAAAAAGGTCCGCTCTTCTCGCTGCGCGGGGTACGCACTCATGACCACTTCTTGCGCGATGCTGGTGTGGCATAATCGGGGGCCTCGGCTTTTCCTGCCAGAGGCGCCCGAATCTCCACCATCTTCGCTTCAATCGTCTGCTTCTGGTGTTCGTAAGACAGAAGACCTGGAGTATAACGTGCACATAGAATGAGGCCTACTCGGCGGGACCCATCTGAGTGCTTGGTCCCTCGACGGTGTGGCCAATCTTTTCCGGCTACAGAGGTATCTTACCCAAAGCGAGGCACACTAACGACACACTCCGCGGTGCTATTCAAATGCCCCGGAGGGTCTACTAAGATGAAGGCTGATCCGGGGTTCAGTGGTTATCTGGAAAGGGCCGGACGCGACGAGCCCATATCGCCGCCCGACCTGGACACAGAAGCAAAACGGTTCTCATTGGAAAGGGACTGAAACCCTTATTACGTCCTGCCACGGCACGGTCGCCCAACAGAAGAACATCGAAATGGGCTTCGCGAGCCCCGCCTTGGCGGGCTTCCCGAATTCTCTGATCGGGAACGGCCATTTGGTCAAAATGATCTGACGTGAAGAGGAGGATTTCAAGCGGGAGCCGATTCTCAGCTCGGTTTTTTTGCCCCTCCCTCCTGGCTGACAATCCACCGTTCCATTCGCTTGGCAAGCTGGCTCAGCGGAGTCTTCAACACGTCCGCAATTCTCCACAACCGGCTTACCGTAGGATTGATGATGCCTCGTTCCACGCGGCTGATATACGTCCGATCGAACCCGCACTCGTTGCTGAGGCGCTCCTGCGAGTGGCCGGCCTGTTCGCGGAGTTCGCGCACGACGACCCCGACGGCTTTTGCCTTAAGATCGGTCGGCTGGATTTGCCTCGGGCGCCGTTGCATGGGCAAATCCGATGGTGGTATTGTTGAAGCGTATTAGCCAACGGCATATACGCCTCATTTTGGAGGGAGAGCTCGTTCTGTGTTGGTCGGGGGCGCGCCAGGCGAGGTCACGTTTTCGCTGGTTGCCCTTGAGACCTCTTGGTGTATCGTATGATGTATCCTTCCCTGCAGTGCTACTCTGGCGGCGCCAGAATCGGCGATGCACCGTGTCGCCTAAATCCCCTAGAGATCCGATGAAGCCTGCTTCGAAAAACCGGACTACGGAAGCCGCTCTGGGGCGGCGATCGCAGAAAGTTGCGGAGAACGAATCCCGATTGGTGGCGCGCGACCTCCTCGACGAAGCGATCACCAAATTCCTTGAGTGGCGAGCCTTTTCATATTGGCTCCGGCTCTGCGTCGAAATCGGCGGCACCGTGTCGGGTTCTCTCTCCGCCACACTTCAAGAGCGCTGTCCAGGCTTCTTGGAATACGCAGCAGCGTATGCCAGGCAGCATCCAAGTGAAAAGGAGTTCCTCTGGCTTCGCTTCCTGGAGTGGGCCGACGAAAAACTGTTTCAAACTCCTATTACTGAGGGCTGGCGCCACGCGCTCGGCTATTATGCGACACGGGATCCTCGCATGGATCAGCTTCGGGCCTACTGGAAGTGCTGCCGTCAGACGTGGAAGCTTCAGCCGCCTGCGTCCCTTCCGAGCTTCGAGAGTTGGCGCGCGTCCGCGTTCCAGCCTCGTTGACTCTGATCCTCTCCGCCTCCAGGAGGTCGGATACCCAGAAGGTCGTGTCCTCGTCGAACAGCGGCCAGTTGATTCGCTCGGGGTGGCTGTAAAGGAAAGATTGCAACGAATCCTCGGCGATCCGACCGTTTCTCTTCTTGTGAAGTAGGCCGGCCTTGATCCACGTCCGGATGCTCGGCCGCCGCACGTGTAGCTTGGCAGAAAGCTCGCGCACGGTGTATCCATCCTGGAATCCGGCAGGGATTCCACGATGCCCAACCATGTTCCAGACGGCCTTCTCAGAACGTTCGAGCTCGTCGGCGATTTCCCTGACGGTAAGGTGGTTCACGGACTCAATCGCGAAGCGCAACTCCGCCATCGTCCACCGTTGACGATCACCCGTCGGCTCGCTGGGCAACCCCAATTTGTGAGCCCGCCTCAGAATTGCTCGACGCGGCCAACCAGTCAGGTTCTGAATGTCCGATACAGATACGCTCAAGCCCGCTTCTCGATGGACGCGCACCAGGCGCTCGTCCAGTTCGTCCGTCCACAGTAGTGGCCCGCCCGTTCCTTGCTTGTATCGCAAACGGCGAAGACGCGCCCATATGGCGGCGGTTCGAAGCTCGGAGAATGCGCGCAATGCCTTGTCAACCGCTTCGCGCTCGCATTGATTCGCTTTGCGGATGCCTTCAAGCAGGATGGGATCGACGGATTGCCAAACCCTCCGGTCGTTTGAGCTGACGGCGGAGGTGGACGTCTCTTCCACAGCCGAGCCGGTTCCCCGCGCTACACCCGTCAATTTTACGAGGCTGTCGGCGAACGATACAGCTTCCGGTTCTCCGTTCCGCCGGTTTCGCAAGGCTCTAAGACGCCGCCAGACGGCGCCAATGTGTAGCCCTGGGCACGTCCTTAGTGCCTTGTCAACCGCCTCCCTCCGATAGCGGGTCGCGCGGTCAACGCCAATCAGAAGAATCGGGTCAACCTCTGTTGCCCAGAACTCGGTTTGGACCCATCGGGGCAGGCCGGCTCGGGCGACTTCCTCCATTCGGTCCCGTAGCCATGCCGAGGAGATTTCGGGCCAGACGGCATGGATACGGTCAATCGCGCTGGACTTCGACCCACTCCTGCCCAAGATCCCCTGGATCAGCACATTGTCAATTTCCTGCTGCCAGAATTCCAGCGCCAGCCACGGCTGCACGCGATCCCCTGAATGTTTTTCGAATATTTTACGGAGGCGCTTTTCGAAGTCAGTCGAGTGGTGATCCCTTCCTTCTGGAAGAGGATGCAGAGCCCTCAGGCGCGCCTCAGCCAGTCCTTTCCCGTGCTCGTTAGCTTCGATGCCATCCAGCAACACGACCGCAGAATCGCTTGTCCAGACAGCACCGCTCTGTGCGCCGTGTCTTGCGCCCATTCGAAGGACTCCCGAATTTCGGCACCGAGGGCTTCCAGCGCTGGCAGCCACTCGTGACGATGGAAAACGCCCCCTATACAAAAAGGCATCCGGGAATATAGATTTCGCCGCTAAGACCAAACTTTTCTGCACACGCCGCCCGGGGGGGGGCCGGGCAAACCAATCTGGTGACAAAGTGCCCGGCGACGATGAATGGTAATGCAGTCGTAATGGTGCGATTCGGTACCAAACGTACGCGCCGTACTGAGCCCTGTTTTTGGAGTATAATGTACGCATTCTGATCGGAGTTGGTGAATGCCGGTCAAGCCTCCTCCCCCACCCACGGGTCCAGTGTCGTTCGAAGGGTTTTCGAGCGTCTCCCGCCATGCCAAGGAGACTGTCCGGCGTCTGCGGACCTACCTCAGAGGCCGCCGCGCGGTTGACGTTGAGTCGCTGGTAGCCGATTCCCGAAAATTGACTACTAGTGAATGGAACGCGGCCCTTCCCGAGCAGCGGAATAATGGAAAGCTGGTTTATCTCGAACCATCGTCGCTGGAACGACGTTCCGACACCCGGGAAGATCCGTTCGACACGGTGTATGGTTGGGAACTTCTCTCGCGTTTGGAGGCCGGGCTTCCACCTGAGCAAGTGCCATACCTGGACGCATTTCTCGCTGGCGAGAAGCCTCAGGACGTCGCCCGGCGCTTGGGAATCTCGGCCAAAGCCGCCTCAGCCCGAATGCGTAGGTTCAAGGCGAAGATTACAGACCTTTACGCCGCCTTAGACGGATTACGGAACCATACCGATTGAGGAATGAGGCATAATATGCTATCGAATGGACATTGAGCGCGTCCGCAAGGAACTACAGGCGTCGGCCCTAAGGGAGTTCCCCAACCCTGAGCGTGTCGGCTGTCCCGATCCCGCCGTTCTGGACGCTATGTCCCGTCGAACAATAGAGATAACGCAGTCACAACTACATCACATCACCCATTGTTCGCCCTGCTTCCAGACCTTTCTATCGATCCGCGAGGAAATTCAGAAGAAGCGAGCCGTCCGATTGCGGATCGCCGCCGCGGCGTGCGCAGCCGTAATTGTTGTGGGAGCGATTATCTATACGGTGGCGGACCGTTTGAAGTCTCCAGCCCAGGTAGCCGTCCTGGCCACGCCCGCCACGCTCGATCTCCGTCCGTTGAGCGAATATCGCGGGACAGACTCGGGCCGTGCCACTGAAGCGAAGCCGGCGCTGATTCTGCCGAGGAAGAATCTGCGTTTGACCCTCTATTTCCCGGTGGGAGCCGATGAGGGCCAGTACACCCTGCAATTGCTCGACGGACAGCTCCACACGCTGCTGAAACAGCAATTGACAGCGACCCTTCAGAATCACGTCGTGACAGCAAGCGCTGATTTGGATCTGCGTTCCTTGACCCCTGGCGCCCATACGCTTGCCATTCAGAGAATTGGCGACGAGTGGCGCTTGTATTCGGTTGAGTTGCAATAAGGCCTCCGTTGCTCGCGAGAATTGACTTCTGCTCCTCCAGGAATTGACCCATACAGTCTCTAGCGTAGCTATGGCTAGCTGATCCGCGGAGGCGAACGATGCCAGCCCATCCAATGAGGCGTGAACGGCTCGTCCTTGCGCGCCACTGGGGATTCCGACGAAGCCGAACGCTGATTCCGAAATGATCCGCCCTTCTTGATGCGTCCGTCCGATTGGAGCTTTAGGATTCAGAGCATCTGAACCTACGGGATCACCATGACCGGTGCCTGCCAGAACGCAGCCTTCTGGCCCGCCGGATCGAGAACCGTCACTTCGCAATCGTATTCGCCGGGCCGGAGCGTGGCGAGAGGGAAGCCGAGCTGTAAAGGCAGCATATGGGATTTCGGGTTCAAGCCGCTCGTCACTTCCACCGGCGAGGTTTCCATCACCTTAATGGGTCCCTGAAAGAAGCTTACATACATCGTGAGCGGCTGGGCTGTTGCCGCCGCGTCGGGTTCGTAAGCTTGGAGATAGACATACATGTCGCTCTTGGAGCTGAAGACGCGCGTGACGCTCGGGATGAGCTTTTGTCCGTCCTGCACCAGCGGGTTTGCTGCTTGCGTAATTGCCGCCTGTTTGGCGTTTCCCACGGTGGCAATGGCCTCCGCCATCGACGCCCTCTGGCTGCTCAGCACCACCGAAGTGATGGGAACGCGCTGCGTTTCACGGTCTAGATTGGGGATGGTGAATTTTCCCAGGTACGTTCCGATCCTGCCCGTCTCGCTATCGCGCGCCAGCACTTTAATCTGATACGCGCCCGGCAGCAGGTTGTATCCCGTGTCGTATTCGATGGGCCGCTTGGCCCACTCTGCGGCCGTGGCATCGCTCAGTTTGATGTCCTTGAAGTCGCGCATGTTCTGGATGGTGGTGCCGTGCGCGTCTTTGATCTCGCCGATGAAATCGATCAGGGTGTGCTCGGCGCCGCGCTTGCGTGCCAGGGCCAGTTCGCTGCCCGGAATCTTCACCATGATCGGCGTGAAGTATTCGGCGTGATTCTGGCGAAAAAAATTCACTTCCAGAGCTATGGTCAACTCGGTCACCGGGTCGCCCATCATTAGTGCGTCCTCAAGCTGCCGCTCCTTATCCGCGGCGGAGAACTTGCTGAAGACCTTGCCGGCGAAGTAGCCTTGGCGGTAATCCAGCTTGGCTTCGGCATTATCGTTGAGGGTGATCTTGATGCGGCGGAACTTGCCATCGAGCTTGTCGTTGGTTGTGTAGAAGCCGATGATGTAATAACCCGTGATGGATTTTTCCGCCGCGACCATGCCCGCCGTGAGATCGTTGGAATCGAGCATTGCTTTGCCGCCGGTGTCCGTCGCCAGCGTGTAAAGCGTGTCCTGCGAGCGCTCAAAGTTCGTCATCACGGCCAGAGCCGCGGCGCCGGTATACATTCCCGCGTTGCCTTGCGACCCCTTGGTAGCATCTCCTAGCGGAGGCAACGCGACCAGGCCCCGTGCGTCAATGGGCCAGAAAGAAACGCCGGAGCGGACCGCGTCATTGACGGTGGCGCGCAGTTGCGCCTGATTGTCGATGCCATTGAGCATCAGCCCGCCGGTGAAATAGATGAGCGACTTCTTCTCGTTCAGCGTGCCCAACATTTTGGCCGCCGTCTGCAGCGCGGCCAGTTTGCGGTCGGTGTTGAAGATGGTGAACTCGGTGTCGTCCTGCCCGAACGCGGCGCCGTTGTCGGACGCGCTGGCATCGGGCGGCGAATCGCCGGAGTTATCGGCTTCGCCGGCAATGAGGGTGGCGATGATGGATTGCAGGCGCTCGCGGTCGCCGGTGAAATCTTGCAGCACTTCGACCGCCGCGCCGTTGTATTCCATGATGGCCATCACGTCGGCCGGCGACATGCGGGTGCGGATGAATTTCTGGGCCGCGTCGAAGGCGCGCAACTGATCGAGAAGGCTCATCGTTTTCATGTCGAAGTAGAGCGCCAGCAGGCGCCGATCTTTGTAGCGGACATCGCCGGGACGTTCGGGCGCGATTCCGGTCTGCGTCAGTTGGAGCTGAATATCGGGTGCCGGGAGGGCCACAGGCGGGGCCGATTCCGCCAATTTGTCGATATTTTCAAAATCGAAGAACTTGATGGTCTGCGGCTTGCCGTCTTCGGTGACGAGGAAGTCTTCCTTCTTCAGCCCTTCGATGGTTTTCCCCTTCTTGTCCTTGACCGAAACCTCTTCGACGATGAGTTGCGTGCTGGTGGTGAAGGTGGCACCGGTAGTGGCCGGTTGGACTTGCGATTGAACTTGCGGTTGAACTTGCCCTGGCGCCACGAGCGGAAGCAAGAGCCAGCAGAGGCAGCGCATTAGAATGTGGCCCTCAAGCTGGTGGTTATGCCGCGCATGCCGTTCACGGCGGCCGGCAAGCCGAAGAGAGCATTGGTCACCGTGGTATTCAACTGCGTGACCACGACGTGATTCAGCGGATTGGTGGCATCGATCCGCAGGTTTAGCGTCAGCCGATCAGAGACGCGGAACGCTCGCGCCATGGACGCGCTCATGGAAAACTGCCGGGGCCCAGTCATGGAATCCCTTCCCGCGTTTCCCCATGCGCCGGGCAGGGGCGCGGATACCGCGGCGGGATTCAGGAAGTCACCCACCGGCGCATTGTAGAGCGAGGTGCCGGTGTAATCGGCGCGCACGCTGCACGGAATTCCGGTACCGGGACAAAGCTGCGCGTAGACCGGCGTCAGGGGCAAACCGCTGCCCAAGTTTATGGAATCGAGAAACGTCCAGTCTTTAGCAAGCCGTCCGCGCCATCCCCCCAGCAGCGTGCCCCCGCCCAAACCCATCCCCGAAGTGTATTGCACCGTGAAATTGGCCAGATGCCGCTGGTCGAAGGAGGACAGTCCGCGCTCTGCCACCAGATCAAGCCAGTTCTGCGCCACCGTGCCTAACGTGCCGCCACCCAGTGCGGCCGCGTCGTCGGTCGATTTCGAATACGTGTACTGCGCCTGCAAGGCAAGACCGGCATGCAGCCTGCGCCGCAACTGCACGATGCCCGCTTCGCGCGCGGAATTCGCGTACGACGTGTAGTAGATATACCCGGACGGAGACACGGGCCCGGTGGGATACGTATTGGGCGCGAACGCCTGCAACTGATGCGTGCCCTTGGTTCCGATGTAAGTCGCGACCATCTGCAAGCCGTCGGGCAGATCGCGTTGTAGGATAAGGTTCCAGACTTGGGCGTACCCCACTTTGAAATTGGGGTCGACCGCTACGGTATTCGTGGCGACGTTGGGGGGCGCGTAGAATCCGTTCGCCAGCGTAAGCGGATTCGCCGCCGTGTTGGCCACGTTCAGGCTGGTGGAGAGCGGCGATTGCTGCACCATTTGATTGGCGAAGGGCAGATAGACTTGGGTGTTGTAGGAGATTCCATAGCCCGCGCGGATCACCATGGAAGACGCGGCGAGCGGGCGCCACGCGATTCCAAGGCGCGGTTCGAGTTCGCGGTAATAGGGCCGGATGAGCACCGTGTTCGAATTGCCCGCGACGACTGGAGTTATCGCCGTGAAGCCGGGTGCGATATCGAGATTCACCAGCCGGCCGTATTTCTCGGTGAGCGGCGAAGCGTATTCCCAGCGCAGGCCAAGAAGCAGAGTGATGCCGGAAGCCACGCGCCAATCGTCCTGGAAATACAGATCCGGCTGCACGGCGCGCAGGTACTTATCCGCGTTGCCGAAAGCGATGGCGCTGGCGTCGGGTATACCAAGCAGAAAATCGGCGAAGTCGAATCCGCTGGCCGCGCCGCTGAACGTAAACACGCCGCGCGGGTTGCTCTGCGAGATAATATTGAACTGCTGCCAACGGTAATCGGAGCCGAACTGGATGTTATGCGTCCGGTGGACCCAGGTTCCGAGATAAGAAAGCGCGCTGGTCTGGTTGTGAACCACCGAAGACGTGCCATCGCTTAGCCCGGCAATCGAGCTTTGGTTGAACTGAAGGGAGGGCGGACCCCAGTTGAGCGGATCCTGATTGTTGCCCATGATTCCGGCCTCGCCCGAGACATTCACGCGGTTGGCGAAGAACGGAAGCAGGCGCGTCGATTGACGGCTGAACTGATAGGTGAGCGTCATGTAGAATCGCGGCGTGAAGGTGCGGCGCCAGGTGGCAGTGCTGTTCAAGCCAAGCGAGCGTTTCAGGTCGAGAAAGTTGAACTGGCTGTTATTATCCCCGCGGGTATCCTGCATACCGAACACGCCCGAGAGGTTATTCCGGCGCTTGAACACTTTCTGAAGGCCTACGCGGAGATTATCCGTATGCGTATTGGCGATCAGTGGGACCTGATAGTTATAGGCGTTGGTTCCCGAGAAATTCGGCGCCGGATAATAGGGCAGCAACGACTGCGCTTGCGGGCTGATTCGATTCAACGGAATGACGTTGTCCGGAAACGGCGTGCCCGTCGAGGGATCGTAAATCGTCACCGCCTTACCCGCGCTGCTGGCCTGCGAAAAATCCCCGCCGCGCTCGGCCTCGCTGGGCATCAGACCGGTGTAGACGGACGACGCGCGGTTTTCAACCCGAGAATAGTTTACCGTCAGATACGGACCGTTGTGCGGCAGCAGAAGCGGAATCTTCAAGGGGCCGCCAAACGATAGGGTGCCCGTCATGTTGTTGAATGGCGGCTTGGGCGTGTGTTGGCCGGTCAGCGAATAATTGGCGGCGTTGAGCACGGAATTACTGTCGCTGAATGCGATGGCGTAGGTGTAGAGGCGCGGGCCACCTCTGCGGGCATTGCCGAACGTGGGCGCCTGGGAGAAACGGCTGGCCGCTCCATTGAGGGCGCTGCCATTGATCAGGAAACCATCGGCAGCGCGCTGCTCGAGCTCACTGGTAATCTCGGGTGCTGGCTCGGCGGGCGCGGAAGCACTGGATGCGCTGAGGCTTGTTGGTTGAAACGCCTTGGTCGGTGCAGCAGGCTGTGACAACACCTGAAGCCGATCGCGAGGCAGCATTTTCAGTTCGAAGGATGCGCCTGGGGAGTCGCCAGCTACTGTCACTTCCTCACTGGCTCCCTCGAACCCCAGCTTCTCAGCTCGTAACGACCACTGGCCGCCGGGCAGATCGGCGAAGGAGTATACGCCGCGCGGATCGGTTGTCGCGGTTAACGTCTTATCGCCCTGGGTAGCGGTGACAGTTACACCCGGCAACGGCAACCCGGCGAAGTTCACTTCGCCGCGGTACTCCGCGGCGATCACCGTCGCGAGGGCAGCCGCCATTAGCGAAATGTATCTTGTGAGCGTTCCCAGGCGCATGGCGATTTCAGTTTTCGGATGGCCGCTCGATGCGATCTATCACGAGAAATTGGCCTGGCCCTTTAGCTGGAGAGAGCTTCAGCCCAAGCTGCTGGGGCAGTGCGGTAAAGACGGAGGGGCCGGCATCGGGGGAGTCTGTGTTTCTGCGTGGGGCATATTCGACGTCGAAATCGAATTTTCCGGTGACGCCAGTGTTGTCGACAGCAACCCGGTCGAGTTCGATCGTAATCCAATGTGCGAAATCTTCCATGGTCATCGAGCGCAGTTCAGCCACTTGGTTTTGTCCGTGCATTTTGATGCCGGATTGACCGCAGAAAGGCTTTTGTCCGGCGTCCGGATGCTTCTTAGCATCCTGGTTCGGATCTCTCGGGGTGCAGCTTCCTTCCTGGGACCGCTTCACTTTTAGGCCGCCCTTGACTACCGTCATCTCATATACCGGGACCTCTCTGGTCTCACGATGGGCCTTCAGCCGGAATCGGTCTTCGAGAACCGCTTGAAGCATTGGCCCGAACATGGTCGACCGGTCAAAGGTGTCTTGCGTCGCCGCTTCGATGGTGTAGTGCTCGGAGTTGGTCCAGGCCGGCAATCCCTCGATCGGCAAACGCCTGTTTGCGGCAGCCCCCTGGGACTGCCCATTCGTGTAGTCGACAAAGGCTCGCGCGACAAATGAGAGAGTGGTCATGCAATTTAAGACCATCCTTCCGGCTGACACGTTGACTGGGCCGCTGCGGGCTCCGGGCGGTAGCGAGTCGGCGCTGCATGGCTTAATGGAAACAATG
>JBEKPC010000150.1:0-12893 GCA_049521155.1 Bryobacteraceae bacterium | reverse complement strand
ATGCCTCCGGTGATGTAAAGAATGCCGGTCGCAACGCCCGCCGGTCCCACTTTCAAGCCATGAATTCGCCCCAGCAGCGCCGGCATGAAGGTGCCGATGGCGTACATATTGAAATTGATCAACGCGCCGGACGCGATGATCCACCACAACGTCGGGATGCGCAGCACGCTCCACATCGACGCCGGCGCCGCGGCATGCATGCGCTCTTCGGACGCGCCACGCTCCGGCTCATGAACGAACAGCAGCACCGGCAGCAACAGAAACGCCGGTACTGCGGCGATCACCATGGCCGTCCGCCATCCGTAAGCTTGTGCGATCGGCCCGCTAAAAAAATAGCTCAGCGCTCCGCCCACCGGCACGCCGAGCATGAACAACGCCAATGCCCGCGCCCGTTTCGATGGTGGCACCAGGTCTCCGATCCAACTAGTGGCCGTCGGCGCGCAGGCCGCTTCTCCCACCCCAACCCCGAGCCGAGATATCATCAATCCGCCGAAGCTGGTGACCACCGCGGCCAGCGCCGTCAGCACACCCCAGATCACCATGCCGCCGGCCAGCAGACGCTTGCGGCTCCATACATCGGCGATGCGGCCAAGCGGCACGCCGATGATGGCGTAGAGAACCGTGAAGGCGGTGCCCAGCAATCCGACTTGCGTGTCGCTGAGGTGAAACTCCTTGCGCATCGGCTCGACCAGAGCACCGGCGACATTGCGGTCGTAGAAATTCAGGATATTAATGATGAACAGAATGATGATGGCGAACGTAGCGCCTTTGCGACTGGGCATTTCGCGGACAGGTTAGCACAGAAGTCTTTCCTAGCGCCTGCCCCTGGCGCGTGTCCCCTTCCCGTCACTCCTGCCGCAGTGCGAGCGTCGGATCGATTCTTGCCGCCCGCCGCGCCGGCAGCCAGCAGGCTGCCATCATTACTGCCGCCAGAATGAACGGAATACTCAGGAAAATCGCCGGATCGTGCGGCTTCACGCCGACAATGAAACCGCCCAGCACGCGGCTGGCGAAGAACGCGATTGACAACCCGACGCCGACGCCGATCGCGGTAAACACCAAGCCTTGGCCCAGGATCATCCGCAACACGTCTTGCGGCTTAGCCCCGATCGCCATGCGGATGCCGATCTCGCGCGTCCTGCGGCTCACCGCATACGCGACCACTCCGTAAAGGCCGATCACCGCGAGCAGCATGCCTGTTAACCCCATCGCCGTGACGATCTGCATCGTGAGCCGCGGACCCAGCATCGCCCTCGCGTCATAGAACGCTTCCATGGACCGTACGCTGAACACCGGCATATCCGGATTAATGGCGCGCACCGCATCGCGAATCGCGCCCGCCATCGCCGCCGGATCGCCCGCCGTGCGAACGTGCAACGTCACCAGCGGATCATAGTCCTGCGTGAACGGCATCCACAGAAAAGGCTGCGGCGGCTCAGACCAGTAAAGATACGTTCCCGTCTTCGCGATGCCGACAATCTCGACCAGCGGCCCCTTGTCATCGTCGAGCCGCATCTGCGCGCCCAGCGCATCGCGGTTGGGAAACAACCGTGACGCAAGCGTATCGTTAATAACCACCACCCGCGGCGACGTAGCGGTATCGCGCGCATCGAAGGTGCGCCCGCGCAGCATCTTCGTTTCCATCAGGCTGAAGTAATGGTCGCCGACCATATTCACGAACGCAAAAGGCTTTTCTTCGCCCGGGCGCGGCTGATAGCCGTCGACCACCACGCTGCGCGTCGATACATTCGTCGAGAACGGATAATGGGTGGCAAGCGCAGCGTCGGTCACGCCCGGCAGATCCCGCACCCGATCGATCAACGTCCGGTAAAACTCGCGCGACTTTCCCTCGTCGTAGCGGATCAGGCTCGCGTTGAAGGAAACCAGCAGCGTGTGGTCGATGCGAAACCCAGGATCCATCTTTCGCGCCGCGGTGAAGCCGCGCACGAACATTCCGGAGGCCACCAGCAGCACCACCGAGAGCGCCAGTTGCACGCTCACCAGCAGGTTGCGGCCCGCCAGACGCCCTCGCCAGAATCCCGGCCGCCGCGGTCCCACGTCGCTGGCCTTGATCGTCGTATTCAACTCCATCCGTGTGCTGCGCAGCGCCGGCAGCAGACCGAAAATAATCCCGGTCGCGATCGACAGCAGCAGGCTGAAAACCAGCAGCCGCGAATCCATCAGGATCCCCAAATTAATCGGATAATCGCTCGGCAGCGGGATAGAGGCCAGGAATTGCACTCCTGCATATCCCACCACGATTCCCGCCGCGCCGCCCAGCAGCGCCAGCAGCATGCTTTCGGTCAGCAGTTGCCGTATCAGCGTGCCGCGCCCCGCCCCGATTGCCATCCGAATCGCGATCTCCCGCACCCGCCCCGTTCCCCGCGCCAGCAATAAATTCGCGACGTTCGCGCAGGCGATTAATAACACCAGTCCCGTGATCCCCAACAGCGTCATGCTGAGGATCGCATCCACCTTGTCGTTCTCGAAACGATCGTCCCTGTAGCTCAGCGCGGTGAACGTTCGCTCCCGATTCGTCTCCGGATACTGCGCCGCCAGCGCTTTCGCCATCGTCGCCAGTTCCGCCTGCGCCGTCTTGATGCTCACCCCAGGCTGCAATCGGGCAAATACAGCGAGCGGTTTCGGCTTCCGCGAAGTCAAAAAATCCTTATCCGTGACCATTGGCGCCGACTGCCGGTAAGAATGCAGCGGCACATAAAAGGACGGCTGCATGTACGCTTCCGGTCCCGTGAAGTTTTCCCCGGCGACGCCAATCACGGTGAACTCGGCTCCATTCACGCGCACCGTGCGGCCCACCACCTTCGGATCGGAATCGAAATGACGCTCCCAGAAAGAATGGCTGATCACCGTAACAAGGTTGTCCTTGCTCTGCGGACTGTCCTCTTCCTCGCGGAATCCGCGTCCGGTGGGAACGTCAATCCCAAGGCCGGAAAAGAAATTTCCGCTCACCAGATAGCCCATCGTCATCTGCGGCAGCGCTTCGCGGCTCGCGCTCACGCCGGCCGGTAGTTGCTCGAACGCCACCACCGTCCGCAGCGTTCGCGCCTGATCGCGCAAGTCGACGTAATCCGGATAGGAAATGCTTTCGAACTGCGTGCCGGGCACCGTGCCGTGCAGCGCGATAATCGCCCCGGAGTCCTTCACCGGAAGCGGCCGCAGCAGCACCGAGTCCACAAAGCTGAACATCGCCGTGTTCGCGCCAATACCCAAAGCGAGAGAAAGCATGGCGATCAGCGTGAAGCCCGGACTCTTCCGAAGAGTTCGAAACGCGTAGCGAAGGTCTGCCAGGAGCGTGTTCATATCAGCGGAAAATAGCACGCCGTCGGCCAAACCTAACCATCCTCAAGAAAAGGACTTACCAGGGAATGGCAACACCGCTCTGTCCGTTCGTGGGACGGTCTGTTCGGTTAAAGATTCCCGCGCAGTTCTTGTTCCCGCTCAATCGCCTCGAAAAGCGCTCGGAAATTGCCTTTTCCGAAGCTCCGGCTGCCCTTGCGCTGAATCACTTCATAGAACAGCGTGGGCCTATCCTCCACCGGACGCGTGAAGATTTGCAGCATGTAGCCTTCATCGTCGCGATCGACCAGGATTCCCAGCTCTTCCAGCTTATCCAGAGGCTCGTCGATATGGCCCACGCGCGCCGTCAGCTCCCGGTAATAGGAGCTCGGGACCTTCAAAAAATCGACCCCTTGATTGCGCAGCAGCGTCACCGTCTCGACGATATTTCCCGTTCCCAGCGCAATGTGCTGCACGCCCGGACCGCCATAGAAATCCAGATATTCCTCGATCTGCGATTTCTTCCGCCCCTCGGCCGGCTCATTGATCGGAAATTTAATACGCCCATTGCCGTTCGACATCACTTTCGACATCAAGGCCGAATATTCGGTAGAGATATCTTTGTCGTCGAACGTCTGATACAGCTTGAATCCCATCACGTTTTCGTAAAAATGAACCCAGGCGTTCATCTGATTCCAGCCGACGTTGCCCACCATATGATCGATATATTTCAATCCAGTGGGGCGCGCCACCGGATCCGGCCCGTCGATCGCAACGAACCCCGGCAGGAACGGGCCTTTGAAATTGCGCCGCTCGACAAAGGTGTGCAGAGTGTCTCCGTAAGCCGCGATCGACGCCATGCGAACTTCGCCCTGGTCGTCACGTAGCGTAAACGGCTCGCGCACCCCGTGCGCTCCGCGCTTCGTCGTTTCCAAATAAGCCGAATCCGCATCGTCAACCGTGAGCACGATATCCCGCACCCCGTCCCCATGCAGCCGGACATGTTCGGCGATGGGACTATCCGCCCGCAGCGCAGTCGTCAATACAAATCGTATTTGTCCCTGCTCCAAAACATAACTGGCGCGATCACGCATCCCAGTCTCAGGCCCGCTATAGCCCGTCAGCTTCATCCCAAACGCCGACCGGTAATAATGCGCAGCCTGCCGCGCATTGCCGACATAAAATTCGACGTAATCGGTGCCCTTCAATGGCAGAAAGTCCGCGCCGTCACGAACAACTGGCTCTACTTCAAGACTCTGCATAACCCATCCCCCATTCTGGCTACTGGCTCCTGGCTGCTGGCTACTTCTTCAAGAAGCATCTGATTGTCTTCGTCCGTTCCCGTCGAAATTCGTACGCAATGCGGCAGGCCGAATGCTCCCAGTGGGCGCACGATCACCCCTTTGCGGAGCAGCTCCTCAGTGAAAGCCTTCGCGGCGTCCGCGCTTTCAAGCGGCACCATCACGAAATTCGCCTCGGACGGAACGACGTCGAAACCCATCGTGCGCAGAGATTCGCCGATCAGCCGCATCCCGCGTGCATTCAATTCCAATGCCCGATGCACGAACTCTTTATCGTCGAGCGCGGCAATCGCGGCAATCTGCGCGAGCCCGCTAGGCTCAAACGGCAGCTTGACTTTAAGAAGGTTGGCAATCAGTTCCTCGTGCGCGAATCCGTAGCCGACGCGCAGCCCCGCCAGTCCATAAATCTTCGAAAACGTCCGCAAAGTGATGACATTGTCATAGCGGTAATGCATCGAATCCGGATAGCGCGGATTGTCCTTGGCGTACTCGAAATACGCTTCATCTAAAATGATGAGCACTCGCTCCGGCACGTGCCGGTAAAACTCATCGAATTCGTGCCGCGAGAAAATCGTTCCGGTGGGATTATTCGGATTCGCCAGATAAATAATCTTGGTTTTCTCCGTAATCGCCGCCGCCAGCGCCTTTAAATCATAATGCCAGTCGCGATAAGGAACGGTGCGATAAGCCACCCCGCGCGACCGCGCCAGCACCTGAAACCCGATAAACGCCGATTCAGTCGTCAGCACCTCATCGTCATCGCACAGAAACGCGCGAATGATCCCCGACATAATGCTGTCAGACCCACTCCCCGCAATCACGTTCTCGACCTTGAGATCGAACTCCTCGGCCAGCCGCACCCGCAAATCAAGCCCGCCATTCGGATAATAATTGAGCGAGCCCAGATTCCTAGCAATCGCCTCCAGCGCCTTAGGCGAAGGCCCCAGCGGATTCTCATTAGAAGCCAGCTTGGCAACCCGAGTCAGCCCATAAGCCCGCCGCACATCCTCAATGCTACGCCCAGGCTCATACGGGTGGAGGCTTTCGATATAAGGAGGAACAAGCGCCACGATTACAGTGTACACCACCTTTGAGTGGTTGTCGGTCTCGCTCGTGCCGTTGAGACACTTGCTTTTTCCTGCGCAGGAGAAATTTCGCCAGCGAAACTCCCGGCGCATAGCCTGCTGCTACAAGCATCTTTTCGAGACCTATGGCTTCAATTGGAAAGATTGCAGGGTACCAAAGTGGGCTGAACGAGTTGACGTGGGCGAGGACCACTGAATATATGGCGAGATGAATAGCCACGCACGCGAGGACCACGCCCCAGAAGCGCGGCCGTTTGAAGCAACGTCGATAGTCCGCGACGGCGTAGCCGAACAAAATTGGTGTCTCCCCGGCAAGAGCGATCCACTTAAAGTCCGTCTTCGAAATCCCCGGGTAGTGCGTCGCCACCCACCCAGCGAATGCGACAAGGCCCAGCCCAATACTTATATAGATCGCGTAATCCCGGACCCGACCGGCCTTTAAAGTCTAGCGTAGTGACCCGGAATTAGCTGGAAAGGTCTCAAGTCACTTGTGGGGCGGACCCCAGGTCCGCGGCCGACGCCCTCGTCGGCCTTCGCGAAAACATGGACGAGCTACGCAACCTGCTTCAATTCCAAACGCCGGCTTCACTTTTGTTATTACATATCCACCCTCAACCAGACCAAGCGCGATTCGTCTGAGCGCATCTACACCAGCCGGATCTCCAAAGGTGCGGTACTTCCTGCCAGCTTCTAAAGGGGAGCAGGCGCCCTCAGGGTGGTCAAAAATGGCAAACGTTTCAAGGTCGTCAAAGGTGCACGTCTCTGCTTCTCGATTCGCGAGCACATGTCGATTCTAACGCACAGACAACGGAGTTTTATCTGCCGTCATCACGCCCGTCGGGCGCTAATATTTCTTTCTTGAAACGCCACCCTCACCGAAAATTGCAACGACCGCGCCGGGAACTGATTTGTAATCCCCACCAGCGGAGCCCCAAACCCCGGCGCTGGCGTCGAGCCGTTGCCATAAGTCCCGCAATACCCTACCTGGTTCACGTGATTCAGTACGTTGAACGCTTCTGCGCGAAACCAGTTGGCGCGTGAGGAGCCGCATTGGGGGACGCTGGGGTGAAAAAGCCTGTAGCGATGATGTTCGTGCTGGCACAACTTGTTTCGGTCGGGTACGGGCAAGACCGAAAAGCGGCAAACGCTCCCTTCGTGCTGACCTGGAATGAGGGTAAATGCCTCGGATGCGAGATCGCCGCTAGGCTGGGAGAGATTCAATTCGTCAGCCGTAGCGAAGTGTGGGGCGTTGGCTCCGAGGACCATCTAGGTGGAGTAAATACTATCGTTGTCCATAGCACGGATGCCGGCCTCACTTGGAAAGAAGTCCCCCAAACCCAAACGTACACCGACCCAGACGCACGGCTTGCCTTTTCGTGTGGAGGGACATCGGGGGCGACCCAGAGATCATCAGTACGCGGGACGGCGGCCAGCATTGGCAAAGCGTGTCCCAACAGTTCTTGCAAAGGATGCAGTTCCTTGAGGATAGCCGTGGCTACGGAACCGTGGCCGACCAGTTCTTTCGTACGAATGACGGAGGCCGATCCTGGGCGAAAACCAAGATCCCGGATATCCGTTTTATCGATCGCATGGTCTTCCTAACGCCCGACAACGGATGGATCGCCGGCACCACGGGCATGGACGGAAAGGACCTCTTGGTGTTCCGAACCGTCAATGGAGGAAGGGACTGGGAAGAGTCCCGCACGACTCCTCCACGACAACCGGAGCGGGTACGCGATCTATTCTTCTTCGATCAACAGCGCGGCTGGCTCACCATTTGGAATTCCAACGGTGAGGGCACCTATTTGTATTCCACCGTTGACGGAGGAAAGCATTGGACGCCGGATCCTGATTTATCGTTTCAAGGGAAGGACAAGCAGGCAAACGTAGTTCGATTTACTTCCAGAGAACGAGGCTTCGTCTTTTTTTTGGAAGGCAAGGGGCAAAGCAGGCTTGCGTACACGACGGATGGGGGAATACATTGGCACAAGCATGCTCTTCCAAGATTCGTCCAAGATTGCCAGGTCTTCGAAGCCGATCTGCTATGCAGTTCTGCGCCTGGATTCCGACTCTTGACCCTGCATCCAAGGTGACACCGTGCGCGATCATTGGCCTCCCGATCGACGTTCTGCCTTGGCGCGCCAACGGCGGGGACTGCACTTGAGCACGTGGCCGCGACGCAGCAGACGATGGAGCATGGCGCTGAAGCCGCGACCGTCAGGAAGCGGGTAGGCGAGAAGCGCAGGCTAAAACGCGACCCTCACCGAAAACTGCAACGACCGCGCCGGCAACTGATTCGTAATCCCCACCAGCGGAGCCCCAAACCCCGGCGCTGGCGTCGAGCCGTTGCCATATGTCCCGCTATAGCCGACCTGGTTCACGTGATTCAGTACGTTAAACGCCTCCGCCCGCAGATTCACATGCAGCCGCTCGCCAAACGCAAACGCGCGCTCCAGGAACGGAGACACATCATAAATCGGATTCCCGCGGCCGGTGTCGCGTCCGATGACCACTCCGTTGATGACGGGACGATCGGTCGTTGCGCCGGTGTCGCCGCTGTTAGTGGTTCCTGTGACCACGTTATACGGCAGCCCTGAAGCCAGCGTCATCACTCCGCCGAAGTTGATTTTGAACGGCAGGCTATACACGCCGCTCAATACAAATCGATGCCGCTGATCGAAAATCGCGTTACCATTTTCGATATGCCCCGTGAAGTTCGCATCGTTCGGATTCTGGCTCGTCGTGTCCGGATCGACGTTATCGATAGTATGCGACCAGGTATAGCTCGCCAGCATCGAGAGGTGGTTTCCGAAACGGTGGGTGAGGTTCACGTCGAGCGCGTCGTAGTATGCATACCCATCGTTCGAGTCGGTCTGAATCACGGAATAAGGCGGCTGCGGATTGGTCGCCGCGTTCGGATTGCATGTCAGATGTTCCTGCGCGTACCAATAAATCCAATAAGGCCTCGTGCAGTTTGCCGCCTGCGCGGAGCGGATCTGGTTGGGCGCGGTGCGGATGAAGGGCGTCGGCGGATCGACGTCCAAAGGCCGATTGATACGCAGCGTGTGGGAGCCGACATAATCCACCGCCAGCACCCATTTGGGCGCAATCTGGCGCTCGATGCCGAACGTCCATTGCTCTGAATAAGGATTGTACAACCCGTTCTGATACCCGATCAGGGTATTGGTCGGGAAGAACTGATTCAGGAAAGCGCTATCGCCGGGACGCACATAAAGACTCCGCAAAGGCGCCTGCGCACCGACCGGAAAGGCCGGCAGAGGCGCGTCGGCAACGTTGGTCGGGAAGCCGATCTGGCCAGGCGTCGCGACGTAATTGAAGACTCCCGTCGGGCCGGTGAGCGCGTAGTTAGCCTCGGAGTTATCGACGATCTGCGAATAATAAATGCCGAAACTACCGCGAAACACCGTATTTTTCCAGTTGTAGGCGAAGCCGGCGCGCGGCGCGAAATCTTTGTTTGAATTGGTGAACGTCTGGCGCTCATACCGCAAGCCGAGATTGATGGTCAGATTCGGACGCACCTTCCAGTCGTCTTGAACGAACAGCGACCACAACCAGTCGTCGACGGTGTAGCTCGCGTTGCCGTAGCTCTGGGTGTAGCTTTTCACGTTGGCGATGTTGCCGAGAAACGCCTGGCTCTCGCAAATGGAAACGGCCTGCGTGCAGGTGTTGTAGATGAACTCACCGTCGTAAATCGGTCCGCCGAATTCCTTGCTGTCGCCGCCGGTGTGCGCCAGAATGCCGTCGCCGCCGAACTTCACCTGATGATTTCCCCACACCGCGGAAAGCGTATCGCCGATTTCATATTGCCGGTTCATCAGCAGAGCCGATTGCGATGTGCCGCTGGCGAACGTGCCTCCAGTCGAGATCGGGACCGAGAATTCCGTGCCGTAAATCACCGGATCGAACTCGGTGATGGGCGAGGCAAGCTGGAATTGTAACCGGACATTATTTAGGAGCGTCGGACTCAGCACCGCGGTCTCGCCGATTTCGTTGGTATAAGTGCGGCGATGGAAAATGCGATCCACGCTCGGAAGGCTGTTTCCGCCCACGATTCCATTGGGATTCGTATCGGTGAAAATATCAGCGTCTAATCGATAAAAAACGTTGTTTTTGTCGTTAATTTGGCGATCTAAGCGCATATAAGCGAGCCATCCATGATATGCACCCTCGAAAACAGTGGGGTCGAGAGGGGAAATAACAGGCGAACCCTTCTCCTCCCGGCTGTTCTCTCCCGAAATGAAAAAACGGGTTGTCGACCCCAGTGGTCCGCTCAACGACAACGCGGTTTGGCCTAATGAATCGTTGACGATATCGTTTCCACTGGCCCCATTGGCCGCAGTAAATCCGGAAAGCGCGGCTGAAGTAGCGTTAGGACGCCAAAGTTCCAGCGCCTCGCCATGAAACTGCTCGCCCCCGGATTTCGTAATGATGTTCACCGCGCTGCCGGTGCTGGCGCCGTATTCGGCGGAAAAGCCGTTATTCAGGATTGCCATTTCCTGCACCGCAGCCAGCGGGATGTTGCTGAAAATAGTCTGTCTTCCCCAACTGTCGTTGCCGTTGGCGCCATCGATCTCAAACCAGGTCTGCCGGCGGCCGGCGCCGTTGGTGGTGAACAGATCCTCGTTCATGAAAACATCGCCTTGATTGATCGCCTGCCGATTCGCGGCGTTCAGCAACGGCAGGTAGGTGATCCTCCGATTGAGCAGCGGAGTTTCCTCCATCTGCTTAGCGTCCAGAATATCGCCCAACTGCGGGCCATCTGTTCGCACTTCACCCACTGCGCCGGTCACGGTAACGACCGTTTGTCCTCCCGCGGCATTGAGTTGCAGGTCAACGGCGGCCGTCGTGCCGCCAGCCAGCGTGACATTGGCCGGCTTCATTTCCGCGAAACCCTGCTTGGTCGCGACAACATCATAGCTACCCTCGATCGGCAATCCGGCGATGGAATAATTTCCGGAATCGTCGGTTTGCGTGGTGCGTTTTAGGCCGGTAAAAGTATTGGTTACCGTCACTTGCACCAAGGGCACCGCGGCATGGGTTTGATCGCTCACCTGTCCACGAAGAGTCGCCGTATCAGGGGTTTGTGCCGGCAAAAGGAACGAGAAGAGACACATCAAGAACAGGAAGCGAGACATGGTCTCATCAGGGTAGAAGACCGGGCGGGTCTACTACCATAGATCGTAGATCTTCTAGTCGAGCAGTTTTTCCAGCAATTGATGCACGATGCGTAGGGTGACGGGATTCACGGCGATGGCGGCGATGGTCGCCGCGCCGAACATGGCTACCAGCACTTCGGCGCGAGGATTCACTTCTCTTACCGGAGCGGCGTGCAGCAGCCGATCGACGCGCAGGGATAGATCTTCGTCAGCTTCGACCAGTGACGTCACAAGCGGCTGCGGCCCCAGTCCCGATTGCAGGCGAGCCACCTGAACCAGCGCCGCCGCCAGAGTGAGGGATCGATCGGCGTCGCCTTCCGCCGCGCAGTCGTCGGCGGACCATTCGGAGCATTGGACCCACGCCTGCTCCAACCTTCGCAACGCTGGAAAAATGGCTGGCGCGAGCAGAAAGAGCAACCGCTTTAAGTTGTCGCGGGACACGCGATGAGCACGCTCATGCCGCAGAGCGACAGCCAGTTGATCGGACGAAAGCCCGCTCATGGCACGTTCGGAGATCAACAGGCGCGGATGGACGATGCCCGCCAGAGCGAGCCCAGCGCTTTCCCGGACGATCCAGACTGTTTCTCCTTCGAGGCTCGCTTCCCGCCCCCCGCACTGCCGCACGTAGAGAGCGGAGCGAATCAGCGCACTCAGCGTTTTGAAGATCGCGAGAGCGCAGAGGCAGGCACCGAACAGCGCGGCGGCAGCGCACGCGACACCGACTTCTTCCTGGGCCACGCGAGGCTCGAATCGAAGATAGCTCGGCACGCACAGCGCGAATACGGCCAGCGTCGAAAGTGCGGTGGGAAGCAGCCTCAGCGCGAACAACATTTGCGCGGCGTGCTGCGGGCGCATGGTTCCGGCGCGCCGGATTGCCGCCGGAGCGATGAAAGCTATCAGCGCGCCGATCAATAACTGCAGCCAGAAAAACGAGGCGCTGGAGAGCAGCAATAATCGGGCTCCATAGGAAAGCGTCATGATTTCCTCCGGTCGAGTTCCTTGCGCTTGATCTTGATCTTCCGTTCCAACTCGTCGAGCAGACCGGCGTCACGGCCGACCTCATCTAACAAGCAAGATATCAGGAGCTCGCCCGATTGTTTCGGGCCTGCCAGAAATCCCGCCACCAGTTGCCCGGCGCGCTGGCGTTCCCAATCCGGGCGCGAGAAGCGCGGCGAATAAATAAATGCCCGATCCAATTTACGGCGATCGAGCAAACCTTTCTTAAAAAGGCGATCGAGCGTGGTCATCACGGTGGTATAGGCGAGCGGCCTGCCCAGCTTCTCCGCGACGTCTCTCACGTTGCTTTCGCCGCGGGACCAGAGAATGTCCATGACACCGGATTCCAGGTGACCCAGGGCAGCGGGCGTTGGCGAGCGCTTGAAAAGACGCATTACGATTAAACACACAGTAGCGCATTGGCGCGCGAGGTACAACGGCCATGTCGCGGTCCGTGTCAAACGCGTGAATTCGCCCTGCACTCCCTTGTTGTTATCCTGAACGGTTAATTCCGAATCATGCTTCGCTACGCCGCCGTCGATATTGGGAGCAACTCCACTCGCATGATTGCCGCCGAGGTTCCGCCGGGGGAGCAGCCTCATGTGCTGCTGTCCGAACGGGTGGTGACGCGCCTCGGCGAAAGCGTTTTTCGCGACGGCCGCATCAGCGCGCAAGCCATGGAAGAAGTGGTGCGCGTCCTGGCGCGGATGGCGGAGACGTATAAGAAACTGGAGATCGCCGGGGTCCGCGCAGTGGCCACCAGCGCCGTGCGCGATGCATCGAACCAGTTGGAATTTTTGGCGCGCGCGTCTGCCGCGTTGGGAACTTCCGTCGAAATCGTATCGGGACGGGAAGAGGCGCGGCTGATCCATCGGGGCGTGGCCAGCCGCTGGCCGCAACCGGGCAAGCGGGTGCTGATCGTCGATATCGGCGGCGGCAGCGCGGAGATTATCGCCGGTGAGGACGACCGCATGATCGACGCGGTTTCGAAGCCTTTGGGCGCGGTCCGGCTGCAACAGATTTTCCTTCACACTGAT
>JBEKPC010000149.1:0-12901 GCA_049521155.1 Bryobacteraceae bacterium | reverse complement strand
CCGCGCTTCGCAATCCCACGACGACGCCTCTCGAAATCCATCAGTATGGGCGGCAGCTATTGGCCGCACACAAGAACGCCGAAGCGATGGAAGTCTTCAAGTTGAATGCGGAGCGCAATGGCGACGCGTGGCCGGTACACGTAGGCTTGGCGCGAGGTTATGCCGCGCTAGGCGATCTGCCGAAGGCTCTCGAACACGCGCGGAAGGCGCTGCCGCAAGCGCCGGATCCGCTGAACAAAGCTGCTTTGGAAGCGATGGTGAAGACGCTTTCCGAAGGACAGCCGATCGCGCAGTGAGGGAATCGGCTATCCTAATTAGCCGTGCGAAGCATTTTTTCTATTTGCCTGATCCTGTTGCCGGCCGCGTCGGCGCAGATGGATCGTTTTATCGCGGACCAGACTGTTGCCGGAGCCGTCACGCTGGTGGCGCGCGGCGACAAGACGCTGGAGTTCCGCGCGCTCGGCATGGCGGATATTGAAGCCGGGCGGGCGATGCAGAAGGACACGATTTTCCAGATCATGTCGATGACGAAGCCGTTCACCGCCATCGGGATCATGATGCTGGCCGAGGAAGGGAAGCTCGCGTTGCGGGATCCGGTGGAGCAGTATCTGCCGGAGTTTCGCGGCCAACAGGTGGTGTCGAATGTAGGGCCGGATGCGGCGCGCCTGCGCGTCCCGGACCATCCGATCACGATTCGCGATCTGATGACGCACACGGCCGGCGTGCAAGACTTCGCGCCGGTGGTGATTCACGATTATCCGCAGTTGATGAACGTGCCTCTCGAGGAAGTCGTGCGGCGTCTGGCCAGGACGCCTCTGCTTTTTCAGCCCGGCACAGAATGGAGCTACAGCAGCCCCGGCATCGAAATTCTGGGGCGCCTGATTGAGGTGTGTTCGGGCCGGAAATACGAGGATTTCATCAGCGAGCGCATCCTAAAACCGCTGGGTATGAAGGATACCTTCTTCTATCCGCCGGCCGATAAAATCGCGCGGATCGCGATGGTGTATGTGCAGAAAGACGGCAAACTGGTGCGCGCGCCCGCGACGATCCTCGGCGGCGATCCGGCGAAGTACCGCCAAGGTGCTGTTTTTCCAGCACCAGGTTGGGGTCTGTATTCGACGGCCGAAGATCTGCTGCATCTGTATCGTATGATGCTCAATAAAGGCGAGTATGAAGGCCACCGCTATCTCTCCCAGTTTTCGGTTCACCTGATGACCGAACCGCACACCACGGGAATCCATCCGGTGGGTTGGATGCGCGGCGCCGATTACGGGCTGGCGTGGGAAGTGGTGACCGACCCTCTGGGTGAATTGGCCGGCCACAATAAAGGAACCTACGGACACGGCGGCGCGTTTGGCACGCAAGGCTGGATCGATCCTACCAACGGTCTGATTTCGATTCTGCTGATTCAGCGCGCGGACGGAGGCACGGATAGCATGCGGAATATCTTTTTAAATATGGCGGAGTCCAGCTATTAGCTATTGCTTCTGCACCAACTGCGTCTTCAATTTCTTCACCCACGAAATCTGCTGCGGCGAAAGCGGCGTGCGCTGCTGGTCGAGAATCAGTCTCGCCTCATCGTTGCGATCCTCCGCCGCCAGCTCCAGCCAGGCGATCGCCTGGAGGAAACTGCGTTCTTCACTGGGCGCATTCTGTAACAGCAGCTTCGCCAGTTGGACCTGGCACGGCGTCTCCCCCATGGTGGCGCAGAGGCGGAAATTCTGGTGCGCGCGCTCCACATCCTGAGGCACGCCGTAGCCGCTCAAATAGGCGACGCCAAGGAAAAATTGCGCCCGCCGGTTTCCTAAAATAGCGGCGTTGCGCACCAGTTCCAATCCCTTGTCGGGATCTTTCGGAAGCCGCCGGCCTTCCATCATCATGCGCCCGGTATCGAACATCGCCGATGGATAGCCCTCCTTCGCCGCGTCGAGAATCAGCCGCAATGCGTGGTCCCGATCCTCGGGAACGCCGTCGCCCGCTTCGAGCAATTTTCCGTAAAGATACATCGCCGGCGGATACTTCTGCTGCGCCAGCTTGCGAAGCGTGTCATAGGTTTCGGTGGTCGGCTTTTTTCGCTGAATCGCATCGACGGCGAGGTTGAAGGAGTTGCGCCGCTCCTCTGCCGCCGGATCGAAGCGGCGATGGAAAATGCGAAACTTCACTTCGACGGTGGTCGAACTATGGACCGGCTTGCCGCCCGAAGTGGCTGGCTGAAACGTCCATTGCCGCACCGCATCCACCGCGCGGCTATCGAGCCCAAAACCAATCGGACTCAGCACGGAAATATTTTCAGGCTTGCCGGTTTCATCGACGGCGACCTCCAGCAGCACCGTACCTTGAATCCCGTTGACGCGCGCCTCCCGAGTGTAACGCGCCTCGACCCGATGCACGACCTTCGGAGGCGAGCTCGCCGTAGTCATGAGTTGCAGAGCGAAGACCAGAGAGTGCAACATCATCTTGTCTCTTTGTATTATGCTCATTTCTAAATGCGAACCAAAATTTCTCTGCTGATCCTGTGCGCCGCCGCGCTGGCGCAGGCTGGAACGAAAAAGATCACCGTCGAGGATTCGCTCGCCATCCATCGCGTCGCCGGACCCAAATTTTCCCCCGATGGAAACTGGATCCTCTACACCGAAACCGAATGGGACCGCAAGGACGATCGCCAGGTTTCTCACCTCTGGGTGGCGCGCACTAGCGGCGGCGCGCCGGTGAAATTGACCTCCGGCGAGAAGGGCGAAACTGCGCCCCAGTGGGCTCCCGATGGATCTCGCATCGCTTTCCTGGCCGATCGCGGCGGCGCTGATTCGAAGAGCGGCAATCAGATCTGGGTCATTCGTCCGGATGGCGGCGAAGCGGAAAAGCTGACCTCCGAAGAGAACGCCATCAGCGAGTTTCAATGGGCTCCCAACGGCAAGCGCATCGCCTTCGTGACTACCGATGAGCGCAAGGATAAAGCCGATCGCGAGAAGCGTAAGAAAGATAAATTCGATGCGATTCTGGTTGACGCCGATTATAATTATGCGCACCTGTGGACCATCGAGGTCGATTCGAAAACGAAGAAGCGCGTGACCGAAGGCGCGTTCACCGTGTCCGCGCCGCGCTGGTCGCCCGATTCGAAATCGATTGCCTATGTCGAGTCCAGTATGGGCAAGCAGGAGAGCTCATTTTTCGATCTCAACGCCGATCGCAACAGCGATATTTTCGTAGTCAGCGCGGACGGTGGCGTGCCGAAGCGCCTGACCTCGAACCCGGGTCCCGATACCAGCCCCGCGTGGTCGCCCGACGGTTCTGAGATCGCGTACTTGAGCGCGATGGATCCGCGTTCGTGGGCTGAAAAGACCGACGTGATCGTGATGCCTGCCTCCGGTGGAACGCCCAAGAATCTAACGAAAGATTTTCCCGATTCGGCAGGCGCCGCGAAGTGGTCGCCCGACGGCAAGAGCATTTATTGGGACGCCGAGGAAGGCGTGCATCGCCACATTTTTCGCGTCCCGGTTTCCGGCGGAAAGATCGTTCACATCACCGAAGGCGAGATGCTGTACGCGGATTTCGACGTCTCGCCCGATGGGTCGCGCCTGGCCAGCAGCGTCGATAATTCGATGAGCCCGGCCGATATTTGGCTCATTAATGTGAGCGGCAGCGGCCGCACGCGCGTCTCGCACGCCAATCCGCAGTTCGATGATTTTGCGGTCGCGAAGTCGGAGGCGGTGCACTGGAAGGGTCCCGATAATTTCGAGGTTGAGGGCTGGCTGACCTATCCGCTCGATTATCAGGCGGGCAAAAAAGTGCCGATGATTCTCAGCATTCACGGCGGCCCGTATGGTGCGAACAGCGCGCGCTTCGACGCACGGGCGCAGATTTTCGCGGCCCATGGCTACGCGGTGCTGGCCCCGAATCCTCGCGGATCGACCGGCTATGGCACGAAATTCGAGCAGGCCAACGTCGCCGATTGGGGTGGCAAGGATTTTGGCGATCTGATGGCGGGCGTCGATGCGATGATCGCCAAGGGCGTCGCCGATCCCGACAAGCTGGTCGTGATGGGCGGCAGCTATGGAGGCTTCATGACCTTTTGGACCATTACCCAAACCAATCGATTCAAGGCCGCCATCGGCCACGCCGGCATCAGCGACTGGTACAGTTTTTATGGCCAGAGCGACATCCCCGGCCTGATGACGTATGGCTTCGCCGGCCAACCCTGGAGCGCGACGGCGACTTATCGCAAATATTCTCCGATCACCTATGTCGATAAGGTGAAGACGCCCATCATGATCACGCACGGCGAGCAGGACCGGCGCGTTCCCATCCAACAGGCCGAAGAATATTTTCGCGGCCTGCGCGGCAACGGCGTCGAAGCGATCTTCGTCCGCTATCCGCGCGAAGGTCACGGAATCGCCGAGCCGAATCATCAAATCGACCTGGTCGGACGGCAGTTGGAGTGGTTTGAGAAGCACTTGAACTGATATAGTTTTTGGAGATGAACCGGAAAACAATCGTACGTCTTTGTGGAGGAGTCCTGTTCCTCCTGGGCGCTTGGGTCGCATATACGCAGAACGCCGCACCGCCGCAGTTGAAGATCGAAAAGGTCAAGGACGACCTTTATGACATCGTCGGCGACGGCGGCAATGTCGCGGTTTACGTCACCAATGAAGGCGTGATTCTGGTCGACGATAAATTTGAGCAGGATCACGATCAGATCGTGGCGAATGTGAAAAGCGTGACTGCGCAGCCGATCAAGTACATTCTCTCGACCCATCATCATTCCGATCACAGCGGCGGCAACGTGAAGTTCCTGCCCACGGTGGAGATCATCTCGACGGCGAATGCGAGAGCCAATATCATTGAACATAAACAGCCCGGCGCGCCGGCCGATATGGCGCCCGCGCAGGTCACGTTCACAGACGAGACTTCGGTTTATCTGGGCGGCAAAGAAGTGCGCGCGAAATACTTCGGGCGCGGCCACACCAACGGTGACGCGGTGATTTATTTCCCCGCGCTGAAGACCATTCACACCGGCGATCTGATGGCCGGAACGTCTCCATTGATCGATTACCCCGGCGGAGGCAGCGTCGTTGAATGGACGAAGACGCTCGACGGAGCGCTGGCGCTCGACTTCGATACCGTCATTCCCGGCCACGGCAACGTGACCAATAAGGCCGGATTAAAGACCTATCGCGATAACGTGGAAAAGCTGCGCAATCGCGTCCAAGGCCTGGTCCGCGGCGGCAAATCCCAGGATGAAGTCAACAAAGTGATGGCCGCCGAGTACGGATGGGCCGCCGGCAGTTTGCAAATCCAGTGGTCCGTGCCCGGCATGATAGCCGAGCTGAAGTAACAATACTGCCGTGTCGACAGTCGTGTTTTGGATGCGCCCAATTGCCGGACCAATAGCAATGAAAACCTTGGTCCGTTGTGGGGCAATCGGTCCATCCGGGCGCAGCCCGGACACCTCTACCGAGCCGTGACCCCAGGGAGTGGAGTCTTCGTAGATGTTTTCGAGAGTGTCGACATTTTATAACTGGTCCTCTAGTTACCCAACGCCGGATTCCGCCGTGCCAACATTCCTTCTACTCGCGCTCGAATCACCGCGTCCATTTCCGGATGCGTGAGTATCCAGAATTGCCCGGCTTTGATCGCGTCAAACACCTGGTCCGCGATCGATTCCGGAGCCACTCCGTTTTCCACCAACTCGCGCACCGTCGCATTCGGCTCCGATGTTCCCGCGTTTCCTCCCGGCCGGTTGCGTGCGCTTTCCGCGATTTTCGTTTTCACGAACGCCGGACACAACACCGACGCATCCACGCGCGCCTGGACCATTTTAAGTTCCAGGTAAAGCGATTCCGAAAGTCCCACCACCGCGTGCTTCGTGGCGAAATAAGGAGAGATCATCGGGCTACCCACCAGTCCCGCGACCGAAGCCGTGTTCACCACGTGCCCCTCCTCTCCGCCAGCCAACATGCGCGGAATGAAGCTGCGCAGCCCGTGAATCACTCCGTAAAGATTCACGTCGATCACCCACTTCCACGTATCGAGCGATTGCGCCCACGCCGGCTTCATCTCGGGCGCGACTCCGGCGTTGTTGAACAATAAATGAACCGCGCCGAATTCTTTATATACCGCCTCCGCCATCGCTTCCATCGCGTCCGCGTTGCTCACGTCGACTTGATAAGGAGTGGCGCCCAAGGCCTTCGCCGCTTCCGCCAGCGCCGGCCCTTCGATATCGGCGACCGCCACGCGCATCCCTTCCGCGACGCAGCGCTCCGCGATCGCGCGCCCGATTCCACTGGCCCCTCCGGTGACTACGGCGACTCTGTTCTTGAACTCCTGCATGTTTATGGAACCTTTCCGAATTGATAATCGCTCGCCGATGCCGCGCGCGTCTGCCGCCTGTACGCGACCACGGAGCCGGGCCACACCACCGGACTTTCTCCGCTCTTATCCTGATACCAGCTCTTGCATCCGCCCGCCTGCCACACCGTATTCGCCAATCGTTGACGCGTCTTTTCCACGAATTGTTTTTGACTGGTTTCGCGTACGTCCATCACGGGACCGCGCCGCCGCATCATGCGCAGGCAGCTCATCACGTAGCGCACCTGCGCCTCGATCATTAGGACCACTGAGTTGTGTCCCAGTCCCGTATTCGGCCCCAGCAGCAGGAAAAAATTCGGAAATCCCGCCACCGTGATTCCGAGAAATGCGCTTGCTCTTTCCCGCCACGCCTCGTGAATTTCCACCCCGTTGCGACCCGTGATGCGCGTCCCGATCAGCATATCGGTTACATGAAAACCAGTTCCATAAATCAAAACGTCAACCGGCCGCTCGATCCCGTCCGTGGTCACGATCGAATGCGCGCGCACCTCGGCAATTGCCTCTGTAACGAGTTCCACATTGGGCCGCGCCAGCGTGGGATAAAAATCATTCGAGATCAACACTCGCTTGCATCCGAATTCGTAGCTTGGCGTAACCTTCGCGCGCAGCTCCGGATCCTGCACCTGTGCGTTCAGATGTTTGCGAGCCTCCTTCTCACCCTGCGCGCGTAGCCACCCCTTGCGCAGAAATCCCAGAACGCGCAGTTCCAGACCCCAGAAAAGAAGCGTGCGAAAAAGCCTCATTAGGCCGGGAATTTTATGGAACCTCCTCTGCCAGCGTTCGGCGATCGGATGATCGAGCTTAGGCACGATCCACGGCGGCGTTCGCTGAAACAACATTAACTTGCCCGCCAGCGGCGCGATCTGCGGCACGAATTGAATCGCGCTCGCCCCCGTGCCGATCACAGCAATGTTTTTCCCTTTGAGATCCACCGTCGAATCCCATGTGGCCGAATGAAACGCCGGTCCTTCGAATCGGTCGATATTCTTGATCTCCGGATAATGCGGCACGTGCAGCGCGCCCATGCCTGATACGATCACCCGCGCGTCGATCTTCGTTCCATCCGCGGTCGTGGCGTGCCACAATCCGCCTTCCTCATCCCACACCGCTTCCTGAAGCCGCGTTTTGAAACGAATCTTTTCACGAATCCCGTAGCGTTGCGCGCACTGCTCCAGATACTCCTGAATTTCCTTAGAGCCGGCAAACATCCGGCTCCATTGAGGATTCAAATCGAAGGAGAATGAATAGAGATGCGATGGAATATCGCAGGCGCAGCCCGGATAGCGATTTTCCCACCACGTCCCGCCGATGCCTTCGCTTTTCTCGATGATCAGAAACGAATTCATCCCCGCCTGGCGCAGCTTAATCGCCATGCCAAGGCCTGAAAAACCGGCGCCGACTATCAACGTATCGACGTTCATGAGAGCAGAAACTCCGACGCTTCCCGCAGCGATTGCCGAGCCTCCGGCATTGTCGGCACAAGTTGCCACACATGCGGAACCACCGGCCAGATTTTCAGCTCGACCCGCACTCCGGCGGCGCGCGCCCGCTCGGCGAGCCTGGTCGAATCATCCAGCAGAGTCTCGTCTTTGCCGACATGAATCAGCATCGGCGGCAGCTTGCTGAGATCGGCATAGAGGGGCGATGCCAAAGGATTCCGCGCATCGGCGGAGCCCAGGTAATAGCTCGCGCCCGGCCCGATCTTCTCTCCATGAAACATCGAGCAGTGCCGGTCGTTGGTCTTGAGCGATTCGCCTGTCGCGGCCAAATCCGTCCAGGGAGAAAACAGCGCGGCCGCCGCGGGAAGCGGAATCCCAGCGTCGCGCAGCGAAATCATCAACGCCAGCGCCAATCCTCCGCCCGCCGAATCGCCGCCGACCACGATCCTCGTGCCTTGTTCGAGCAATGCCCGATAAACCGCAACCGCATCGTCGACTGCCGCTGGAAAAAGATGCTCCGGCGCCATGCGATAATCCGGAGCAAAAACGCGCAGCCCATTTTGCGCGAACGCGGTGGTAATCGGCCGATGCGTTTCCGCCGAGCATGCCACGTATCCGCCTCCATGGAGGTACAACAACGTAGCGCGGGGTGAATTCGCTTCTACCCATTCGCCCGCGACGCCTCCTACCTGTTGCGGCGTGATGCGGACGCCGGGCGGAACTTTTATCGGCTCCGGCCGCATCAGTTTACGTACCGTCAATGCGTCGGAGGCTCGAGCCAGTTTCGGCTTGAGCCTCCTTTTCAAAATCCAGGTCGTTACGTGGGCCTGCCAACTTGCCATCAGCGAGCAGTTTACTACAAAAGATGGAACGTGACCTCGATTGTGGCAAATACCGCGACCGGCTTGCCATCTTTCATCCCCGGCTTAAACAACCACTTTTCAACGGCTTCGAGCGCTTTCTGATCCAATCCCAGGCCTAAAGATTTCGCCACTTTGATGTCTCTCGCGTGTCCCATTTCGTCGATCACTACCGACAACTGGACCGTTCCTTGCCACTTTGCTTTGCGCGCTTCTTCGGAATATTCGGGCTCGACTTTCTTAAGAATCATCGGCATCGAAACGCCTCCGCCGATGCGGTAGACTCCGCCGCCGAATCCGCCGCCTGATCCGGGACCGGTTCCAACTCCATGGCCTGACCCTACGCCTCCACCCGATCCGGAGCCGATTCCACCACCGAAACCCGTTCCGTTTGAAGGAGTTCCCATGTGACTCAGCGGATCGCCATACACCGGTGAATTGATGTTCGGCGGGGCCGAATCCGCGATGATCGTCGGAACCATCGGCAGGTGCGCGTCCACCGGATCGACGCGGGGCGGAACAAATTGTTTATGTGAAATCTGAGGCAGTTTGCCTTTGCTTGCTTCAAGCGGCGAACGAGCGCCGCCGCCTCCTCCGCCTTGCGCGATCACCTTCTTCTCGGGCGCGATCGACGGGGCGTATAACATGATGTGTTCCTGGATCATGTGTTGCACCGGTTTTAATGTTCCAAGTAATAGAAGCAAAGCGATCACTCCGCTATGAATCAGCAGCGAGGACAGCCCCGCCATGGTTTCATTTCCGCTATACATTCTGGTCATATGATTGGTCTCCTCTAAATTGCGGACAGAACTCCGAAAGTGCGAAAGTGATGATTCCAGATGGGCTAGCCTGGCGCTGCACTGCGGGCAGCTATCGGCATGGGCTTCCTGCTCCGGCGTCAGATCGCCGATCAGGTATTGCGAAATTTGGTCCGGCGAAAGATGATTCATTTTCGTTCCTCCAGCGCCACACGGACTGCTTCCAAGGCCCTGAAAAGATGGGTCTTCACCGTTCCGAGCTTCAACCCGGTCACTTCGGCGATCTCGAGCAAATCCAGATCTTCCACAAACCGCAGCAACAGCACGGTTCTTTGCCTTTCTGACAACTTGGCCGCCACGCGCCAGATAGCTTCCACATCCTGCTTCACCGAAAGCATTGATTCCGGAGATAGTTGCCGGTCGGGAACGGTATCCATCACGTCCCGCAAATCGATGCCGAGCGCGCGGCGCCAGAATTTTAAGCGTCCACTGGATTCGTGGTCGCGCACCAGGTTCGCCGCTATCTGTAACAACCAGGTAGGGATACTGGCCGCGCCACGAAACTGATCGCGGGCGCGGTAAGCCCTGATAAAGCACTCCTGTGTCAGGTTCTCCGCGGATTCCCGATCCCGGAGCGATGCAAGAATAAAGCGGAAAATTCGCGGCCGATGCTGGCTCATCACCGCGTCGAAATCCTGCATCACTTCGGATGAAAGAACTGTTTCCATCCGCACGTGTAGACCGGTTTGGGTGTGAGGAAGTTTACGTGAGGCTTGTTAAACAGGCAAAATAGCTTGTTTATGTCGCTGGATGAGGGCTTAGACGGGCATAAATTGTAGCGGCGCCGGCACGATTGCCAACGCCGCGTCCGGCATGCAGTTAGAGGGCGAAGGCGGCACGGATGCGCTCCAGAAAATTTGCTACTCTTTCGCGCGGGTCCCCGGCGCCTAGGGCTTCGAAGGGAAGGACGCCGCGGTAGCCTACTTTATTGATGACCGACCTGAGCTTCGCGAGATCGATATCGGCGTTGCCGACCTTTTCCTTGACTTGCCAGGAGACGGCGTAGGGCACCAGTTTTTCGATCTCCTGATAAGGGTCGTTGGCTAACAGGCTGCCGACGTCCAGGATGTCTCCGAACCAAGGGGAATTCACCGCTTCAATTAAGTGGATGGTTTCGTCGGCGGTCTTTAGGAAATCGTTGTGTTGTTGCAAGCCCAGGATGACTCCGTGGCGGGCGGCGTGTTGGGCGCATTCCTGAAAATCGGCGACCATCCACTGGAGCGCTTGATCGAAGGTATAGCCTTCGGGACGCGCTTTGCCGCTGAAGACACGGAGAACCGTCGCGCCGAGTTTGCTGGCGACTTCGATCCAATCCTTCACCATCTGCACGTCGCGCTTGCGGGCGGCGGGATCGGCGACGGCAAAATCGTTGCGGACGCCGGTGCCGCTGAGTTGGACGCCGTTGAGATAGGCGGTCTTTTTCAGATCGTAGATATAGTCGTCGGGAGGAGCTTTGGGATAGCCGGGGAAATAGTAGCCGGTGGCGTCCAGCGCATCGACGCGGTGCTGGGCGCAGAAGTGGACGACGTCGTCGAGCGTCATGGTATGGGCCATGAGAGGCTTATCGAAGGAGTAAGCGTTCAGGGCCAACTTGAGTTTCACGCCGGGTTCGCGCGGAACGGCGGCGGGAAGTGAGGATGCGGCGGCAAGGCCGAGAGAGTGGGTGAAAAATGTGCGGCGAGTCGAGGCCATGGAATTCATCATATACCCGTTAGCATCGCTTTCCAGGATTCCTCGTCGTGGCCGATGCTGAAACGGTTGGCGGCGCGGACCAGAGGCAGGTGGAGGAGCTTGGGGTCGCGCTCGATTTTGACGAGTAGGTCTACGTCGGTGAGCCTCAGATATTTGATGGATGGATTTTCGCGATCGACCATCGCCGCGAGCGTGAAGCGGTCGATGAACCTTTTAATCTCTCCCGGGGCCATGGGCTTCTTATTCAGGTCGACCAGTTGAATGGTCGCGCGGCGCTCTTTGAAAAAGCGCTCCGCGGCGCGCGTGGCTTGCGAACTTTTTACTCCGAAAATTTGAATGGTCATTCTTCGCGCAGGACCGTGATGGGATCCACTCGCGATGCTCGTCTCGCGGGCGCCCAGCAGGCAATCAAGGCGATGATACCGAGCAGCGCGGCTACGAAGGCAAAGGTGAGAGGATCTGTTGCGGCGACTCCGTAGAGGAGATCTTTCATGGCGCGGGTGGCGGCCCACGCGGCGACCAGGCCGATGGCGAGTCCCATGCCGGTGAGGGCAAGTCCACGTCCGACGATCAGGCGGATGACGCTGCCGGCGGTCGCGCCAAGAGCCATGCGGAGTCCGATTTCGCGGCTGCGCTGGGTGACGGCGTAGGAGAGAACGCCATAAAGTCCGATCGAGGCGAGCAGCAGCGCGAGGGCGGCGAAGGCGCCTAACAACGTCATTTGCTGCTGGCGTCCGGCAACGTTGAAGGCGACGATTTCGTCCATGGTGCGAAGCTCCGTGACTGGCTGTTCAGGATCGACCTGGGTGACGATGCGGCGCACGGCCTGGGCGAGAAGAGTGGGTTCGACTGTGGTGCGGACGACCAGGTAATCCGGGGTGCGGAAATCGTCGATGATGGTGACGGGCGAGTAGACGACGGGCTTGATCGCGAGCTCATAGCCGCGTTCATGGACATCCGCCACCACGCCGACGATGGTTCGCCAATTGGGATGGGCGCGGGAGAAGGCGATGCGATGTCCAACGGCGCTTTCGTGCGGCCAGTAATGGCGGGCGAAGGTCTCGTTAATGATGAAGACCGGGGAAGTGGGCGTATCGGAGGCGTTGAACATGCGGCCTTCGATCAGCTTCACTCCCAGCGTCTGGAGATATTCGGAGGTGCCGTTGCGGAACATGGCGTCCGGAGTATTGCGATCGACGGTCTGGCCTTCGATCAGATAACCGCCGGCATATCCGGCTTTCTCAAAAGGAAGAGCAGCGCTGAAGGCGGCGCTCTCGACGCCGGGCAGCACGCGGACCTGGGCGAGCACGCGATTTACATAATCGATATTCTTGAGCGGATCCCGCGCGTTGCGCTGGAGAGGCGTGTACATGGTCAACAAATGGCCGGGGCGGAAGCCGAGATCGATGGCGCGGAGGTTGGCCATGGTTCGGATCATGAGGCCGGCGGCGGTGAGCAATACCAGCGCGGCGGCCACTTCGAGGACGACCAAGGCGTCGCGCGTATTGCGTCCACGCCTGTCGGCTCCGGAACGGCCGCCTTGTTTCAATGCATCCACCAGATTCACCCTCGTGCCCATGAACGCAGGCCATCTAAGCTTCAACGCATTCATAATCGTCTTCAGCAATCCAACAACAGCACCCGGCTTCGTAACCAAATCCTTCAAGCTCGTCGGCTTGAGGAAACTCTTCGCAGCTGCACTGAATCCACCACTAGCACCCGCACT
>JBEKPC010000148.1:0-13075 GCA_049521155.1 Bryobacteraceae bacterium | reverse complement strand
GCCGAAGATGGAAGGCGCGCCGGCCCTGGTGCAGGGATTGGTGATGGCGCGGGAGGAACTGCTGCTGCTGGTTCTCACCTGGGCCGCCATGATCGGCGTCGGCGTGGCCCATCACCTGGCCACCGCCGAGGCAACCCTGTGGTGCGCCGTGCTGCTCACCCAGTCGCTGCCCTACCTGGCCGCAGTAACCGTGGCCGTCGTCGCCGGGAGGTGTGGCATGACCGTGCTTCAAGAATCGCTCGCCGACTATCTGGCGATCCGCCGCCGGGGCTGATGGTAACAGCCGTGGCGTTCGTCGAGGTGTAGAACAAGGTCGACGACTCACCGGCGATGATTGTGGCCGGTGAAGCGTAGCACGCTGTTAGCGCCACCGCGGGGGCATTCACGGTAATGGTCACATTCGCCGTGGAGCTGCCGTTGGCGTTGGTCGCCGTCAGGACGTAGGTGGTGGTTGCCGTCGGCTGAACGATCTGCGTACCGGATGCGGCCACCGCACCCAGGGAGGAGATACTCACCGACGTTGCGCCGGTCACAGCCCAAGCCAGCGTTGAAGATTGACCGCTCGAAATCGTAGTTGGATTCCCAACGAACGAAACGATCACCGGAGTCGTGCTATTGCGTGTCGTCACGTAGGTTGTCGCGATTCCTTTACCACCGTAGTTATCCATTACGGTGAGTTGGAAGGAGTAAGACTGGCCTCCTGCCGCGTTGTACGTGGTAATCACGCTCGTTGGCGACGACAGTTGGATCGTCGGACCGCCGGTCTGTACCCACAAGTAAGTCAGAGGGTCGCCATCGGGAGAGTAGGATGCCGATCCGTTCAGCGTGATGGTGCCGGCCGGAACGCCGATCTGATTCGGACCCGCGTTCGCCACCGGAGGCGTCTCGCCCACGTGGACCCTGCGCGTCAGCACTTCGTACCGCACGCGCGGCACGTCGACGGGAGTCGGGATGCCGGATTCCAGCATCTCCCTCGGCTTGATCAGGTTGCCCAACTGCACGCCCGCCGTCACGCGGCCCGTGTTTCCGCTGCCCAGCAGCGTCTCGTTCAAGCCGCCTTCGAGAGTGATCGCGACGTGTGGGTTGATCGGGAAGACGAAACGCAGCGTGCCGCCCGGGCGGTCCGCGCTGGTATAGCTCTTCAGATATCCAATGTTGCCTTCGAGGTAGTTGTTACCCCACAGGGCAACCGTGCCGCTGACGCCCACCTGATCCACCACTTTCAGGTACGACTGGACGAAAATGTCGCTTGATATATAAGTTGCTCCACTGGGAAGCGTAGTCACCAGCGGTGCGTTCGAGACCATCGCGTTATCCATGAAGGCCTTCGTGCCAAAGACTCCCAACTTGCCCCATTTGAAGAGGTAATCGAGGGTGAATGCGCCCTGGCCGATGGTTCCGCTGGTCTGCATCCCGGCCAGCGACACATTCTTGAAGCTGGCGAATAAGCCGGCTTGCATGCGGCCGATCCTGTCGATCAAGCCGATGTCAAACTGGCCTTCCTTGTCGCCGTAATTGTAGAAGTACTCGCCCTGCGCCTGTAAGGCGTAGTGTTCGCCGAACACGCCGAAGAAGCGGCCCTTGCCGGTAAACGTCACGTGGCCGTCCGAATCCGCGCCCACGTTCACGCCCATAAGCTGGAACTTCGAATCGGTTTTCACCACCGGTGGAGGCGGCGCGGCGGGTGCGATCGACGGAGGAGGCTGATTCACCTTCGACTCCAATACCGCCTGGTTGTTCTTCAGGTCCGCAATCTCTTTCCGCAATTGCGCATTCTGATCCGCGAGATCTTTCAACATCCGCGCGATGTCGTCGAGCTTATCGAGGCGCTTCAGCACTTCCGTGCAGCAGTCGGTCATGCCCTTCGGAGCTTCCATTGCCCGGATTGCATCGCCCGGACCGCCCGCTCCCACCACGTTGCCGGAGTCGTCCATCACCGTCAGCACCACGCGCCGGTTCATCCAGCGGGCTTCATCGGTCTTGGTAAACGTGCTCTTCTGGCCCGGATATTTGGGGTCTACTTTGCCGCGCGTTCCGGTCGTGATCTGACCGGGGCTGGCGCCGTACTTCACCAGGAAGTCGCGCACTGCGTCGGCGCGGGCCTGACCCAGCTTTTCGTTGTACTGCCCGCCGCCGATAATATCGGTATGGCCTTCCACCCGCACCTTGTAGCCGGGGTGCTTTTGCAGCAGCTCCGCGACGCGAAGAAGGCTCGGATATCCGTCTACAAGAACGGATGAATTGAACTCATAATTAATCTCTTCCCAGTCGTTGGCCGTCGCCTTTGTATCCAAACCTTGCGCACAGACCCCGACCGCCACCAGCGGAAGAACGGCTAATAACGAAGTAAACCTCTTGAACATGTTGACCCTCCTCAACGAGCTAAAACAACAAAATCAATTCTGACTGAACTTGTTTTAGAACCGGAAACGGACTGCACAACCCCGACTGCGATTAAAGACTAGAATACACGAACTGACTAGAGATACGCTACCTGTTTTCAACGTTTCAATAATATTCTGTTGCGGCGGACCGCTCCGAGCCCGCATAATTAAAACCGAGCTTGCAGGATGGGCAGTCGCTGGCGGCATTTTCAAATGTGCCGCTGGAGGAAAGTCCGGTCTCCACAGAGCAACATGCCGGCTAACGGCCGGGAGGGCTCGCTTAAAGCGGGTTTTACGGAAAGTGCCACAGAAAACTATACCGCCTGTCGAGTATTTGGGCAGGTAAGGGTGAAAAGGTGCGGTAAGAGCGCACCGCGGCTCCGGTAACGGACGCCGGCAGGGCAAACCCCATGCGGAGCAAGACCAAATAGGGGAGGAGGAGCGGCTCGCTCCGTTAAGACTTCCGGGTAGGTCGCTGGAGCTGGAGAGAGATCTCCGGCCCCCCTTTAATTAGGGAAGATGAATGACTGTCACTCCGGCAACGGAGTACAGAAACCGGCTTATAGTCCGGCAAGCTCAAAACTATTGAAAAAGCCTTATTTTCCGCGTCCGCTGGTAGCTGAGCCACTGCTGTGGCCCGCTGACGATGACGCGCTGCTGCTGCTCGACGCGGTGCTGCTGCTCAGCCCGGAAGTGCTCCCCGAATTGGAACCCAATATGGAGGCTGCGGGGCCGCCCGACGAGGGCCGCGGAGCCAGGCTGGAGACGCCGCCGTAGTGAGCAGAGGTGCCGGAGTTGGCCAGCGGAAATGCGCTGCCGCTGAATCCGGTGCTCGGCATAAAGTATCCGACGTTCGACGGGCTGTAAAAGGGGTAGCCGAACGAGTTGTAATACATGTTGTTCCCATAAGGCATGTAGGTGAACATCCCGTACCACGGATTGTACGCCCAACTTCCCATGCCCATGCCGGCTGAGCCGAAACTATTGCCCATGTACCCCAGCGAGGAGGCCGATCGCGCCGACGACACATTTGCCTGGGCCAGGCTTTCAGAGCGGCGCGAAGCCCAGCGCATCAGTGCGTCCATATCTTTCACATCGAAGGCATTCATGTCGAGGACTGAGCCGAGCAGCACTTGCCGGCCTTTTCTGGCAACCAAAGTCTGGTCTCCGCCCGTCACGCGCGCTTCGCCGTCATACACCCGGAACTTGCCCGGATCCTCGGCATCGATCCGGTAGAGGCCCTTTTTTAAAATCTCCATATGGACGCTGCCGCTGATCAGCGTGATCGCGTTCGAGGGCAGCAATTCGCCCACTTCGACCACCGCTTCTCCCGACATCAGTTCCAGCCTGGTATCGGCGCGGCTGTTTGAGATCATCTTGAAGGAGCTGTTCTCGCCGATGCGCAAAATCACGCCAGGCGTGAGCAGCACTTCCGCGCGGCCATCCTGAGTCGCAAGCGTCTGACCGTTTTTCACGTCCGGAAACTCGGCGAATTTCGGCTGCACCGGTTGACCCTCCAGCGTCACTTGCCCCTCGACGAAATGGATCACCCCGGAGTGCGCAGAGATCACCTGTTGCGCCCACGCCGAACTCGCACCAATCAGGAATAGCGCCACCGGAAGCCTTTTCAGCATCTTGAAACTCCTATGTATGCATAATGCGCCATTTGCAAGCCTGCGTCAAGGAGTCTGAGAAGCATATATATTGGTAGAGATGCAGGCTGTGCTGGCGGCGGTGACTTTCTTCCGCGACGTTGTTCCGATTCTCCAAAATCACTGCCAGGAATGCCATCGCCCAGGGCAGATGGCTCCGATGCCTTTGCGCACTTACGAAGAAACCCGGCCTTGGGCAAAGGCCATTCGGGACCAGGTCCGGTCGCGCAAAATGCCTCCGTGGCCGGCGCAGGGCGGCCACTTTTCAAACGACCGGTCGCTCAACGCCGCGGAGATCGAAACCCTTGCAAAGTGGGCAGATACCGGCGCTGAAAAGGGGGATTTGCGCGACGCTCCACGGGAAAAAGCGTGGCCGCAGGGCTGGAATCTGGCATCGCACGACCTGGAACTGGCCATGCCGCGAGCTTTCGAACTGCCTGCCGCCGGGACCGTTGATTATCAATATTTTCCTATCCCTACCGGTTTCAAGGAGGATCGTTGGGTACAGGCGGTGGAGGTTCGGCCCGGCAATCGAGCGGTGGTGCATCATATTGTCGTGTATATTCGGAAGCCTGGCTCGACCTGGACCGGCGGGCCGACAAAGGCTGATATTTTAACGGTTTACGCGCCCGGATCTACTCCCGATTCGTGGCCGGAAGGGACAGCAAAGCTGATCAAGGCCGGATCCGACTTGGTATTCGAGATTCACTACACCCCGAATGGCAAGCCGGCTTCGGATCGCACCACGATCGCACTGGCATTCGCGAAAAAGCCGCCGGGGAAGCGGGTTTTGACTCTCCAGCTTAATAATGATCATTTCTTAATCCCGGCCGGGGAAAGGGACTATCGGGTGACTGCCTGGGGCTCGATTCCGAACGACGGGCTGCTGCTGAGCTTCTTTCCGCACATGCATCTGCGCGGTAAATCGTTCTTATTCGCGCTTAATGACGGTAAAAGCGGTCTGGAAGAGCTGTTAAACGTCCCTAATTACGACTTCTTTTGGCAGCTTTCTTACCGCTTGCAAACCCCGATTCCGGTGAAAAAGGGAATGAGGCTCCAATGTTGGGGCACGTTTGATAATTCCGCGAACAATCCCCGGAATCCCGACCCTGACGCGGACGTTCGCTACGGCCAGCAGAGCTGGGAGGAAATGATGATCGGATTCTTCGATGTCGCGGTGGATGCGAAGATCGGGAAGCCGGAGTTTTTCACGCGGTAGAAGCCGTGGGTTTCGTTTTTTTGAACACACGATTCAGGACTGCGATGGCTCGGTCTACGTCTTGCTCGGTCAAGATATAGGGGGGCAGCATGCGCAGAACTGTGTCGTGGGTGCAGTTGATGAGAAGACCTTCAGCCATGGCGTCGAGGACGATTTGTTTGCCGGGAAGGTCGAGATCGACTCCGATCATCAGGCCGACGCCGCGCACTTCCCGGATGAAGCCGTAACGCTTGGCCAGCTCCGTGAGACGCATGCGGAAGTAGCTGCCGGTTTCGACGATGTGCGGCAACAGCGGATCGAGGATGTCGAAAAATTCCAAGGCGATTCGACACGCCAGTGGTCCTCCGCCGAACGTCGAGCCGTGCATTCCGGGACCGATCGCGACGGCGGCCCGTTCATTCGCGGCGACGAAGCCGAGAGGAATTCCACAGGCCAATGGTTTCGCCGCCACCATCACGTCCGGCAGCACAACCGGATCGAACATCTGATAGGCGTAGTAGGTCCCGGGCCGGCCGACGCCGCACTGGATTTCGTCGAATACAAGAATGGCGTTATAGCGGTCAGCCAACTCCCGGGCTTTGCGCACATACTCCTCGGTCATCGGGAAAACGCCGCCTTCGCCCTGCACCAGTTCAAACACGATGCCGGCGGTATGATCGCAGACGACTTGTTCCAGGGCGGCGATGTCGTTACGCGGCACGAAGCGCGCGCCGGGCACCAGCGGCTCAAAATCGCGGCGGTATTTTTCCTGTCCGGTGATGGAGAGGGCTCCGAAAGTGCGGCCGTGGAAAGAATTTTCGAGCGTGACCACCTGGTGCTTGGTGCGATCGATTTTAGTCCCGTGCGCGCGCACCATTTTCAATGCGCCTTCCATGGCCTCCGTGCCGGAGTTACAAAAGAAAACCCGATCGAGCCCGCTGGTCTTCGCAATGCGCTCCGCGAGCGGCCCCTGATATTCGTGATAGTAGAGATTGGACGTGTGCAGGATAAGCCCCGCCTGCTCGCGGATGATTTTCGTGAGGCGCGGATGGGCATAGCCGAGCGCGTTTACGCCGATGCCGGCAATCAGGTCCAGGTAGCGCTTGCCGGCGGTATCGTACACATAGACGCCCTTGCCGCGATGGAGCACCAGCGGGAAGCGGGCGTAGTTCTGTAGCAGGTATTGCTTCTCCAAATCCACGACAGAGGGGTGTTCGACGGAAAATTCCATTTCTTCATAATAGCGGCAGTCGGAATGACGGTTTTCGCGCCGGCCTTACGCAATTATGTTATTAAGGGAGACGAATGAATCGCTTTTCATGCCGCCTGTTGGTCCTGACTATTCCGTTACTCGGCTGCGCTCCGTTGGCTTGGCCGGGCATCAGCTCCTGCACCAGCGGGACGACGCTCGATAATTATCAGCCTCCCAGCCTCGATTCCGGCTGCGCGTACGTCGACAACTCTTTCAGCAACATCGCTGTGAATTCGCAGCCTAACAGCCTGATGGGATCGGCGAGCACCATCACCCTTACCTCAAATCCCACCGTGGGTGACACTCTCACTTCCACCAGCGGATTGGGTGTAGCCGAATTTACCTCTGCGGCCTGGACCCAAACCAATAGCCCCGCCGGATCGGGGCACCAGTCCGACATTGAGTACGTCGCTCAAGCGAACACGGGTGGAACACTGGGTGGCTATACTTACACCAACGGAGTGAATGGCTACGTGACGCCTGCCCTGGACCCATGGGCGATCTCCTCCATCACGCTGGATGCTTCAAACGTTACAACGACGGGTCCTGCGGTTACCACCATTGTTGAGGTCTCCGAAATTTTCTGTCTCTCCAGTACGACCGGAGTTTCCGGCTGCTCGACGGCCAACTCAGGGCAGATTCTGACACTTCTGGAGAGTAACGGAACGGGAGGCGTGGACTTTATCACATTTGAGTGCACGGCTCCGGGCGGCACGACGGGTTGTAACCAGAGCGCGTTTACGGTGAATACAAACGGCTCGGTCATTACCTATACGCTTCCAGGCACCGCCGGTGTTCAAGCGGTTTCGGTTTCCGAGACGGTCGACCTGTTTGCCCAGACCGGCACCAGCATTACTTTAAATGGCCTGGTTAACGATTTTGGGGAAGAGTCGACGGTGCCGGAGCCTTCTACATTTCTGTTGGTGGGCTTGGCGGGACTGGGGCTGCTGCGCTATCGGCGGAACCGGCATTAGCTGGGGACGCGGTTGCGCTTGCCTTTTTCCTGTTTGGGCGGCTGCTGGGTCGCGGCTGGAACAATTGGCTTGGGCAGATTGGCGGCTCCGTATTTGGCCAGCATCAGAGGGCCGCTGGTATCGGGCAGGACGGGCGGCTTGCTCTTTTCTTTCTTGAATCGGAAAGCGGATGTCAGGTCGCCGAAGGTGTGTCTGCGCCAATCGCTGATGTTCGGTTCGCGGACGCCGGTGAAACTCTCTAGAAACTGAAGGACGGAGGTGTGGTCGAACGGCTCACTACACACCCAGCCTCCGGCGGTCCAGGGAGAAACCAGGATGCAGGGGACCCGGAATCCGCCTCCGATGGGCAGGCCTCCGACGAATTCACGAGGAGTGCCCGGCGGAGGGACCGGCGGCGGAACATGGTCGAAAAGGCCGTCGTTTTCGTCGTAATTGAGGATGAAGACGGTCTTCGCCCAGACGTCCGGATTGGCGGCGATGGCGTCGATTTTGCTGGCGACGAAGGCGGCTCCATCGGCGGGCGTATAGTCGGGATGCTCGGACTGAAAACCGGTGGGAATGATCCAGGAGACGGCAGGCAGCTTATCGTGCATGGCGTCGTATTCGAACTGGCCGTCCGGCTCGATTCGCATGCCGCTCGAATGAAGCGGAGAGCCGACGGCGGCTTCCTGAAACACCTTAAAATTCTTGAGCATGTTGCAGCCGTAATTATCGGCTTGCTGGTAGACTTTCCAGCTTACGCCGGCGGTTTGTAATCGCTCCGGATAAGTGGTCCAGGTATAGCCGCCGACCGGCGCTTTGTTATTCAGAATGGGTCCGCCGCCTTGCCCGTCGGGATCGATCATGCCGGTCATCAGGCACATGCGGTTCGGCCAGGTGGGGCCGAAAACGGAGCAATGATAGGCATCGCAGAGGGTGAAGGCTTCGGCGAGCGCGAACTGGAAAGGGATGTCGGCTCGCTTGTAATACCCCATCACGTAGGGACCCTTGATTCCGTCGGCTTTGCGATGCGCGGGCAGCCATTGATCCATCTTGCCGCCGTTCCAAGCCTCATGCTGGACGGCCCAGGCGTGGCTAGTGGAGGGGATCTTCTGCGCGCTGCTCGAATGGGTATCGAGATGGAAAGGCAGCATGTAGCCGTCGGGATTTTCGGCGTCAGGCTGATAGAAAACGGACTTGCCGTTGGGCAGTTTTAACGCCTCCGGATCATCGAAGCCGCGTACGCCGGCCAGCGTTCCGAAGTAATGATCGAAGGACCGGTTCTCCTGCATGAGGACCACGACATGCTTAATCTCGCGCAGGGATTTCGGGGCGGGCTGCGGCTGGGCGAGCACGCGGCGCACGTTGGGAGGCATGAGCATCGCCGCGGCTGCGGAGGCGAGCCCGGCGGCTCCTTTCAAAAGCCGGCGGCGAGTCAGGATCGGAGTTTCCATAATGTGATTTGCACATCATGGTAGCTGAAAATCATGAATGCTTGGTGAACCGGATCGCGCGGGTACAATCTCGAAAAATCCATGAAGACTCCGCTCCCTGGGGTCACGGCTCGGTAGAGATCTGGGAGCGTTAGTATCGCTGGTAGCAAATGGCGCCACAAACGCAGGCGCTTTAGTCGCCGCCCACAAAACTTATTCTTCCGACCACTCGCGTTCGAGCATGCGGGAATACTCGCCGGAGGCGAAGATTTCGAATTCGAAGTCCATGTGGGCGATATCGGTATATTGCGCCTGGCTTTGGCGGCAAAGGAAGATCGAATCGGCGTAGCGATAGTAATTGCGGACGAAGTCGTCGGCCAGGATGCCTCGCTCCGGCACCGCGGAGAGGATCGCGTTGAGGCCCAGGGCGCGCATGAAAATCGACTTAAAATCGGCGACCCCCCACTTGCGCAGCTTGGCTTGCACGGTGACCGGGGTGTTGTGAACCAGGTAGGCAGCGAAGCTTTGGAATTTAATGCCGGAATCACGGAAACCGGGTTGACGCTCAATGTGTTCCAGGGATTGTTCAATCCAGCGCGTGAGATCCTTGCCGACGTAAAACAGCATGCGGATTTCGCAATAGCGGCCTTCAAGCAGGGACTTGTCGAGATCCTCCGTGGTGCGCTCCCCGGTAGGGAGCAGGCCTTGCAGCATGAGGCTGGCGCGGGAGCTTTCGACCAATTTATCGGGGCCGCCGGCGTCGGCGAAAGGATGGAGAATCAGCGGCGGCAGTTTGCGGGTCGCGTTGGTGTTCGTGGTGCTGGTAGAGCTGCTGGGGCTGATTGGCATGTCGTTATCGCTAAACAAGTATGCCAAATTATCGCCGCTCCGTAAGTAGTACCTTGGCCTCAATTGTCCTGTCCCCGCGGAGGACTTTCACCAGTACCAAATCACCTGGCTTATGGGCTCGGAGGGCATACGTAAAGTCGTATAGATTGCCGATTTCCTTGCCGTCGAATTCGATCAGAATGTCGCCAGCCTTGAGGCCCGCTTTGGCGGCGGGAGTGCCGTCGCGCACATCGGCGAAGCGGACACCCTTGGGTGGTTCGTTGAAATCCGGGATGCTGCCGAAGTTGGGCCCATAGCCGCTGCCTCCGCCGGAGCCGACCGGGCCGACGGGTTCGGCGACGCGGAGAAATTGGGGGCGCGGATCGTTTTCAAGGTGTGTAATCAGGTCGGCGATATAGTCGAGCAGTTTGGCGGCGTCGGCGCTATCAATCTTGTCGGCAGTGTCGCTGGGCTTATGATAATCGGCATGCAGGCCGGAGAAAAAGAACAGCACCGGCACGCTCTTGGTGGTAAATGAAGTGTGATCGCTGGAGCCGTAGCCGGCCTTTTCAGCCATATCGATTTGAAGGGGCGCGGGAGGCTTCACGTCGTCGACCAGTTTCGGAAAGGTCGAGCCGGTGCCGGTGCCACTGAGATAAATTTTCCCGTCGCGGATGCGGCCGATCATATCCATATTGATCATCGCTACGGCGTTTTCTAAGGGCAGCATAGGGTGATTCACGTACCACTCGCTGCCGAGGAGTCCCAGTTCCTCGCCGGCGAAGGTTAGAAACAGGATGCCGCGCTTCTGTTTCGGTAATTTTGAAGCCCAGCGAGCCAGTTCGATGACGCCCGCGGTGCCGGAGGCATTGTCGTCGGCGCCGGGATGGATGGTGCCGATTTGCGAGGGCGCGAGCGAATGCTCATCTCCCAGGCCGAGGTGATCGTAATGCGCGCCGACCACTACATATTCGTCGGTGGCGCCCGGCAGGTAGGCGGCGACATTATGAACGGTTTTGGTTTGGAGGCGTACGTCGACCGAAAGATCGACGGAGAGCTTCGAGAGAGCAAAGGAGTGCGGATGGCCGTCCTGATCGATCTGCTTCGAGACGGCGCGCAGGTCGTGGCCTTCGGCTTTCATCCAGCCTTCGGCGGTGTCGAACTTGACGCGAATGAACAGGATGCCGGCGTTGGCCGGACCTTCGGATTTGGCGAATTTTCCAATGTCGTCCTGCACCTGCTCGTGATGATCGGCGTCGTTGACGAGAATCACGCCGCGCGCTCCGTGCATTTTGGCATTTACTGCCTTATCGGCAAAAGTGACGTGTTCTTTATGGGGATTCTCCTTCGGCTCATGGCGCAGGATGAGGACGAATTTGCCGGTGACGTCGAGGCCGTCGTAGTCGTCGTAATTGGCTTTTTTATCGGTGATGCCGAAGCCGGCGAATACGACGGACGAATGAAGCTCGCCTGAGGAGGAGAAACTGAGCGGCAGAAAATCCTTGCCGGCGACGAGGGTGCGAGACTCGCCAGGTTCCTCGAACTTGAGCTGATTTTTGCGGCCGAGATGCGCTCCCAGGGTGACGGGGAAGGCCAGTTCGGTGGGCTTCAGTCCGAAGGAGCGGAATTGGGCAGCGATATAGTGCGCGGCCTTTTCAAGTTCGGGCGAACCGGTGGCACGGCCTTTTAATTCCGGTGACGCCAGGTAGCGGACGTGAGCCAGATAGAGGTCGGGATTAACGTCAGGATTAACACCGGCGGCGAAAGCGGCGAATGAGATCAGCCAGACAAGGCGGCGCATCACTTCACAATCTTAGGAATGGTGACGGTGCAGCAACTTTCGTCCTTCGGTGCGGCTGCGGACGCTGCGGCCTGGTGATCGAGCTCCACTTTAATGATCGCCTGCACGGTCTCGAACGGCACGGCGCCTTCCATGGGGCGGCCGTTAATAAAGATGCTCGGCGTGGCGTTGATGCCGAGCGAGGTCCCCACCGCCTGGGACGCGTTGACTTCGGCTGCGGTCGATTTATTCTCGATGCAGCGGCTGAGCAGCATGCCGTCCAGGTTCTTGGCGGTGGCGAACTCCTGGATTTTCGAGTTCAAATTGTCGAGACCGATGTAGTTCTGATTTTCGTACACCCAATCGTGAAAATCCCAGAACGCGGCGGGGTTCATTTTATAGACGCAGCGACCGGCGATGGCGGCCGAGCGGGCCCAATTGTGAAGCTGTTCGAGCGGGAAATCGCGGAAATATACACGTACTTTATCGGGAAATGCCGTGGTAATTTGTTTGTGAATCACATCGGCTTCCTGCTTGCACATCGGACATTGAAAATCGCTGAAAATCACCACCGTAACGGGCGCATTTTCGGGTCCCAGGCTGGGCGCGCCTTTCACGTCGAGCTTATCGAGGTTCGACTGGAAGGGGCTCTTGTTAATATCGTAAACGTTGCCTTGAAAGACCTTCTTGCCGTCTTTCGATAAGAAATAGTGCTGTTCCACGCTGCCGCCGTTGTAGGTGAGATGAACGGCGACGTCCAGGAAACCGGGCATTTCTTTCGACTCCTTGGCGTCGTCGATCTTGACGGAGACAGCCGGAAGCCATAGTTCTTTATGCCGTAAATATGTTTCGAGCGTGGCTTTATCAAACGCATTCTTATCGGCGGCGGATGTTAATCCGGCGGCAATGATCAAGAGACTGGCAATTAATTTCATGGAAATCCTTTTTACATGACCGGGCCGATGCGCCAGGGTACAAATTCCTGGTGGCCCAGGCGTTCGCTCGCGGTGCGTTCGCCGGAGGCGATGCGCAGCAAAGCATCAAAAATTTCGTGGCCCACTTCGGCCACGGTTGCTTCGCCTTCCGCGATGCGGCCGGCGTTGACATCCATATTGTCCTTCATGCGGTGGTACATGACGGAGTTGGTGGCGATTTTGAGAACCGGAATGGTCGGGAAGCCGATGGCGCTGCCGCGTCCAGTGGTGAAGGCGATCAGATTGACGCCGCCCGCGCCAAGGCCGGTGAGCGAAACAGGGTCGTGACCGGGCGTGTTCATAAAGGAGAACCCCGGAGTGGTCACGCGTTCCGCGTAATCGATGGCGTCGTTCAAAGGCGTGGTGCCTGCCTTCGCCACGGCGCCGAGCGACTTTTCGAGAATGTTGGTCAGGCCGCCTTCTTTATTGCCGGGCGAAGGATTATCGTCGAAGCTGCCCTCGAATCGGGCGAGATATTTTTTGTAGCCGTCGACGAAGCCGAGAAGTTTCTCCGCCACGGCGCGGTTTCGGGCGCGGCGGACCAGCAGATGCTCAGCGCCAAAAATTTCAGTGGTCTCGGCCAGCACGAAGCTCGCCTCGTCGCCGACCCGAACGACCCCC
>JBEKPC010000147.1:0-24627 GCA_049521155.1 Bryobacteraceae bacterium | reverse complement strand
GGAAGGTGCGGATGTTGACGCAGCATCAGCTCAAAGGCGCGCAACAGCCCCAAATGATTCTTGCGCGGCTGCAAATCGCCCACCGTGAGGATGAATGGTCCGCGAATTCCAAACTTTTCTTCAACGATTTCGGAGGCGTGTTCGCGCTCCACCGGCCGGAACGACGAAGACACCGCGTTGGGAACGACCACCACTTTTCGTTCATCCAATTTATAGTGCCGCAGGATGGCGCGGCGCGAAAATTCGCTCGGCGTCAGCACGCGCGCGGCTGCCTCCACCGTGCGCTTTACCGTCAAGCGCAACTGCGCGGCGCGGAAACGGGTGAAGTATTGGGGGTGCTCCAGATAACTGACGTCGTGGACGCTAACCACCAACGGCACGGCGCAGCCAAGGGGGCTGGTATATTGCACGTGCAATAGGTCCGGCTTATCGTAACGGAGCTTCATGGGGAGGTCCAAGCCTAACCTTCGAAAGGGGTTCTGGGATACGTGGCTGGTCCGGACACTTTTCGGGACCTGAAGATGAGCGTCGGGCTTCGAGACGTAAGCAATGAAGTCGCTGGACCGGTCCAGCCTCGCAAACTCGTTCAGCAGGTTGCGGATATAGACTTCATTCCCCGTCAGATGACAGCCTATGGCGTGAGCGTCAACCGAGAATCGCATGCGCGAACACTTATAAGTATAGCCTCGTCAATCCGGAAACTGCTAAACTGCGCTTCTGATTTGGTAAACCCTTTGTAAATTAAGAAGTTTCGTCTGAGCCTAATGCGGACGCATCACTAAATAGACAATCACTGCCGCTACCAGCAGCACCACCGCTACTATAATAAGGAGCAGCGGAAGGCGCGAACTGTTTCGCCCTGAATTCAGGTTCGCGAGCGCCGCTTCCGCCATCCGCGAGGCTTGCGGAGGGGGCTGCCCGAACGTGATCTGAGCCGACCCGCCAAACATGCTTCCCCATTCGTCCGATCCCTGCAAAGGATTTTGCGCAGGCCCCGCGCCAAAACTTTGCGCTGGTCCCGGCGGCGGAAAATTAACCCCCGGCGTGAAACTCGGCGCCTGCGGCGTAGCAGCCTGGAACACATTCGTCGCGTTGCCGGAGGGAGGCGGCACCGGCGGAGGAGGCGGTGCGCCAACAGCGCCGGGTCCAAAAACCTGCGTAAATTCTCCCTCCCGACCGGGACGCTTCGGAGGCATGTTGGGCGCCGTCATCGGCCTGAACTGTTGCGTGGAGCCCACCGGCGCGACCGGCATCGGCGACTGAAAATAATTTTCAAAATCGGTAGGTTTGGAAGCCTGCGCCGAAGGTGGCGCGGCGGCGGAAGGAGGCTGAGACCTCAACATCTGCGTAAACTCGCCGTCACCCGAAGCGGCGGGAGCGGACGGCGCAGACGGAGGAGTCCGCGGCGGCGTCGAAGTAATGGGACGCAGAGGCGCTTGAAACTGCCGGGTAAATTCGCCCATGGGCTGCTCCGTTTTCGGAGCAGGCGCCGTTGGTTGCGGAGCGGGGGTGGGCGTCGGGCGCAATATGGGAGCGAATTGCCGCGTAAACTCCCCAGGCTCGTTCGCAGCGGGAGGCGTGGGAGCAGGCGCCTGACTGGGAGGCGACACAGGTCGCAACACGGGAGCAAATTGCCGTGTGAACTCTCCAGGCTCATTCGCCGCCGGAGCAGCGGGACTTGGAGCAGATGGAGTTGGAGCAGCCGGCTGACTGGGAGGCGGCACAGGCCGCAACACGGGAGCGAATTGCCTTGTGAACTCGCCAGGCTCGTTCGCCGCGGGAGCAGCGGGAGGCGTGGGAGCAGCGGTCGAAATTGGCCGCAACAGCTGCGTAAACTCACCAGGCTCCGCTGCCGGTGGTGGCGGCGCTACGGCAGGCACAGGAGCCACGGGAGCGGGCGGCGCGGTAGTCACTGGCGACGCACGAAACTCCAGCGGTTTCGACAGGTCGACTGCTTTCATCTGCGCCGTCTGCTCTCCGGTGTTCGATAAAATCGGAGCAGGCGCGGGCGCGGTGGGCGAGGGTTCCAGCACCGGCGTCGGCGCGGTGTCAAACAGATGCGCCAGTTGGTCGTCGACGGATGCCTTCGCCGGCTTTTGCGCGAGCCATTCGCGCAACCCAGCATATTCCGCCAGCCGGTCGGTGACCACGTAAACTCCGCCCTCATGATCGCCGCGATCGATAATGCGGCTTCGTTCGTTCACAGGCAGCGCATCGAGCTTCGCCAGCATCACCCGGTTTAAAGGCGAAGTGCTGTCGGCGAACAGGTGAACCAGCACAGGCCGGCCGCTGGCGATTTCGCGCGCCTCAAACGTGCGCACGCCTTCGTCGCGTTTCAGGCTGAGAAGCTCAAATCGGTCCGTGAAGGGCACTCGGTATTATTGTAATGCGTCCGGATCTACTTTGCCTTTGGCGTCCAGAAATCCGGATCCGCTTCGATAAACGCCTTCGAAGGATTGCTCATCTTGGGATTGACCGCGAATATAATTTCTTCGGTCGAGACGATAATATCGGCGTTGAGCTTCCGGTAGCGCTCAAATGATTCGCCCAACGCATCGCGATTGTTCCATGCCGCCGGCCGGTCCATGTCGCTCAAGGATTCCATAGGCCACATGACCAGGTAGTCGGTCGCGGACCCGCCGTTGCCGATCACGTAGACGGCTCGGCTCCACTTGGCGCCCACCTTCACGAATGCGGCGTTCTGTATTTTGCGCAGCTCCGCATAGTCTTCAACGTGACCGCGGCGCAGGTGGACAATATTCAGCCAGACAAAATGAGTCCTGCCAAGATTCAAAGGCGTGCCGTAATAGCTCAAATCCTTGGCATAGTGGGCAAAAAGGGTACTCTCGCCAGTGCGCAGTTCGCCGTCCTGCACTTCGAGGGGAGCGAGCGTGGTCTTCAGCGGCTCAGAGTTGGCAATTTTAGACGCCTCCTCGATCGCGGCATAGGAGCCGTACCCTTCGACGAACCATGCCTGGGTCGAGCCGGTGATCGCCTCCCAGCCCATATAATTTGCAAATTTGGTCGGCGCAAACGCGTGGGCGTAAGCAGCTTCGATTTTCTCGTGAGCCGAGCCGGTGCCGGGCTTCATATTTTCCCGGACGATTTTCAAAATTGGAGACGGCTCCGTCGATTGTGCAAAAGATAGTGACAGGCCGGCCAGAAAAACGCTCGCAATCACCCGTTTCATGAATGCTCCTTGCTCGCGACACTATATCAGACCATGTGAACGTGTCTTGTGAGGCCGCCCTTTCTGGCGGCGGGTTGCCGCTGCACATCGGCCTTCGTCCCTCAAGGCGCCGCGAAAAGGATAGGTCGAACGCGTTCGCGTAAACGGGCAAGCTCGCCTGCATTATGCCGTAAAAGAGGATGGCTCCAAGTTGTATCTGTTTCTTCGCGACAATCCTGCGCCAGCGCTAGACCTATTGTTTCGTAGGAACCGAGGTCGGCATTAAGGTTTTCCGATTCAATGAAAGCGCCGAGAATATAAACTCTCTCATTCAAATTCCCGGGTATCTTTGCCTTTACGCCGCTCAGCCGGTCTGGATCGCCATCAAAGTCGATCAAGAGAACCATCGAGCGCTCAGGATAACGCTCCATCCCAGACACGTGATCTGAGAGAAAGCGATTTATGACCTCATGCCAGCGGCCCGCCTCCTCAAGTACCTGGATACTTCGAGTCGAAAGGGCTTGATCCAGCAGAAAGCCGTTCGCCAATTGAGCGTTGGCATGGTCTTCTGGCAGGACCAGCACGTGAGGCAAATATTTGTTACAGCTCATGGCTCCAGATCGTCACGAACCAGCGCTCCAACGAGGTCGCCGCTGACCTGGATTTCGCTCAGCGGACGCACCATCGTGGGTTCAAGATGGCTCCTCCGGAAAAGAACGAGCGTGTTTTCGTCGGAAAAGCGCCGGATTGCCTCGGAATTATGCGAGGTCGCGATGAACTGGCCGCCAGATTGGAAAGCCTTGCGAAGAGCCAACACAAAGTGCCCAACCTCGGACGGGGCAAGATAGTTATCCGGTTCGTCCCAGAAACAAAGCAAAGGGCCATATGCATGTTTCGCAGCGAGCACCAGGGCACATATCACGAAGCATTTTTCCCCGTCCGATAGGTCCCCAAACGGAAGAGTCACGCTTGCCTGATCGTCAGAGAACTGGACCACCAAGCTTCGAGAGTCTCTGCCTGGATTCTTGATGTCCGTTAGGTCCGGCATCACCTGCTTGAGATATTTGTCCATCTCGGCGTAAGCGGACGGAGCGTATGATAGTAGACCTGCAAACCAGGCGCCAAGGTTGGTGACTTCAAGATTTGGCTCCAGCGTATCTTGTTCAGAGCCTCCCTGAATCAAGCTAGGCACCGGCCGAAGGATAAGTATCCGGGCGAGCCATTGTTTGAAAATGTAAATCGGATCATTGCCATACTGTTTCTGAATGATTGGCAGAGCCGCAAGACGCCAATCGATAGGAAAGGTACCCTGAAGAGCGCTGGGGGGGTGGCGGCAGCATCCCGCGTTTCGACGTGCAGCGTCGCGGCTGCTCGCGTGTAAAGCACCCTGCCGCCGACCTCGAGCTTTTCTTCGAGCACGAAAAGTTCGGTCTCTCTGTGGCTCTTTGGAATCGCAAAGGCGATGGTGTACTTGTAAAGCTGGGCTTCCAGCTCAACCTCGATTTCAAATCGCATCGGTACATCCGCGCGTCCGCGAGCGAGATCCTTCGGCTTCACGAGATCCGCGATCCGGTTCGTTCCTCGCGCGATCTTCTGTAGAATCTCCAGCGCGAGCCCAACCGTGGTCTTGCCTGAGCCGTTTTTTCCAATAAGGAGGACGGAGGACTGACCCGAGATGGGCAACTCGAAATTCTCCAGGCAGCGAAAATTATGAACGTACAGGCGACGTATCACAAGAGAATGATAGCGCGGTCCTTGCGCGAAACCTGAATCTTGGTTCCTTTTGTACCCTCATCCCACCAGCACCACCCGCGCGTCCATCACGTTCGTTCCCGTCGGCCCCGTCTTAACCAGCCCTTCTACCTTTTCGAAAAAATGATACGAGTCATTATTACGAAGGAACGCTTTTGCATCCAGGCCCAGCGCTTGTGCACGGGAAACCGTCGACGAATCGGCAATCGCTCCCGCCGCGTCGGTCGGACCATCGGTGCCGTCCGTCCCTGCACTGAGCACCGTGATGGGACCCGCTTCATCAAGCGCAATCGCCGCCGCCAGTACGAATTCCTGATTGCGGCCGCCCTTGCCGGAGCCTCGAATCGTCACCGTAGTCTCACCACCGGAGAGCACGCAGGCGGGGGCTCGCAGCGGACGGCCGGTGGCTAGAATTTCCTGGGCGATCGCCGCATGGACACCGGCCACATCGCGCGTCTCGCCTTCGATTCGGGTCGATAACACCATCGTCCGGTATCCCAGCGCCTTGGATTGCCGCGCCGCCGCATCGATCGCCTGTTCATTGCTTCCGACGATGATGTTCTGCACGCGCCCGAGCGCCGGATCGTCCGGTTTCGGAGTCTCGTGAAAGTCGACTTTCTGCTCAATCCCGTACTTGGCCAGCACCGCGCGCGCATCTTCCACGCTCGATCGATCCCCCACGGTTAGACCGGAGCCGATCACGTCGAGATCGTCGCCAATCACATCCGACAGAATCAGGGCGATCATCGTCGCGGGATAGGCGAGCCTGGCCAGTTGGCCGCCTTTAATCGTCGAGAGATGCTTTCGCACCGTGTTGATCTCATGAATAGTCGCGCCGCTGGCCAGCAGTTTTTTAGTCAGCTCCTGTTTTTCAGAAAGCGTCATCGGAGGAACCGGCGCGGGCGTCAGAGCGGATGCGCCTCCCGAAATCACGCAGATCAGCAGGTCGCGAACTCCGGCCTCGCGGGCAATTTCCGCCATTCTGCGCGCGCCCTCGACGCCGCGCTCATCAGGAACCGGATGGCCGCACTCCTGTTGATGAATGCGCCGCAGAGGGCTCGTATGTCCGTCCTTGACGTTGATCCATCCGCCGCTGACGCGCTTACCGAGCAGCCTTTCCACCGCCCGTGCCATAGCCGCGCCGGCCTTCCCTGCCCCGAGGACTTGAATGCGATCGAACTTGTTGATGGCATACTTTCGCCGCCCGGCAACGATGGTATGTCCATCAAACTTCAGATGACGCAGCACCGCTTCCTGCGGATCGGCCGCAGCCAATGCGGCCCGGAAGATTTGTAGCGCATGCTTGCGGCGTGTTTCCGATGTCGTTCGCGTATGATCCCCTCGTCTCCCCAGGGAGGGGATTTCAAAACAACGGCAGCTCGAGAATCCGGCGCACTGTCGCCATGGTTTCTTCCTCGGGTGCCTCCACGCGATAATCGGCGAGGGTATAGCGCGGACGGCGAGTTTCGAACAATTCACGCAATTTTTCAGGATCGCGGGCCAGCGGACGATGTGATTCCGCCGCCACACGCTTCTGCATCAACTCGAAGGGCGCGTCCAGCCACACCACTACGCCGTGATTCAAAATCAATTCGCAGCTCTTATCGTTCATTAACGCGCCGCCGCCCAGCGCGATCACCTGCGGATGCCCGGATTGCACGGCTCGCACGCGCTTGGCCAGCGCCGAAGCTTCCAGGGAGCGAAATATTTCTTCCCCTTGCGTATCGAATATTTCGCTGACGGTGGAGCCCGCGCCGCTTTCGATTTCGTTATCCAGATCGAAGAAACTCCAGCCCAATTCGTCGGCAAGGGCTCGGCCGACCGTCGATTTGCCACAACCCATGAATCCGACCAGATAGATTCCGGGTGTGCGTTTGAGCTTAAGAATCATGTTGTTCTGACATCGCGTGAAAGTGATAATAGTAACATGCAGCCGGGTTTATTGCCTCTATTTCCGCTCCAGGTGGTGCTGTTGCCCGGCGCCGAGCTTCCGCTTCATATTTTTGAGGATCGCTATAAGGAGATGATCGGTGAAGCGATTCGCGACCGCATGGAATTCGGAGTGATCCTGGCCAGCGAAAAAGGAATCGTCAACACCGGGTGCACCGCGATGATCGATAAAGTGCTGCACGAGTATCCCGATGGGCGCATGGACATCCTGGCGCGCGGGCGCAGACGCTTCGAGATCATGATGCTGAACGAAGAACGTTCGTTTTTGCGAGGATCTGTTGAGTTTTTTGATGACGAAGAAGAGTCGCCCGTCGCGCCCGATATTCGCCAGCGCGCCATTGACGGATATCATGAGGTTTCAAAGGAAGCGATTGATTTGGATCAGCCGCAGTTGAGTTTCCGGCTGGCCCAACCGGTCTCCGATCTGGGCTTCCGGCAGACCCTTTTGGCGATTCGCAGTGAAGCCGACCGGATGCGCCAACTGGCTGATTTCTTTCCAGTTCACAACCTCCGCCAGCGCCGCATTCAACACGTGAAAGAGGTAGCCCCGCGCAACGGACACGGACGGGGGCTCGGCCACATCGAATGAGCTGGCTGGTTTTCGACGCGGACGACACGCTGTGGGAAAATAACATCTATTTCGAGCGCGCTTTTGACGATTTTTGCGCGTTCTTAAATCATTCAAAACTAACGCCCCTTCAAGTTCGCGATGTACTAAATGAGATTGAGTTGGTGAACGCGAAAATTCATGGATATGGGTCGAAAAACTTCGGCCTCAACCTGCAGCAAGCGTACCGGAATCTGGCGGAGCGCGAAATTCAAGACGCCGATTTAAGTCACATAATGTCGTTGGCGGAGAGGATTTTGGAACAGCCGCTCGAAGTGATTGAAGGTGTCGAGGAAACGCTCGCCGAACTCGCACAGCGTCATGAACTTACGCTATTTACGAAGGGCCATCCGGAGGAGCAGCGGATGAAAGTCGACCGGTCCGGGTTGGGTCGCTATTTCGCGCACACGGCGATCGTGAAAGAGAAAAATACCGCCGCTTATCAATTACTTATCGAAGAGAGAAGTTTCGATCCGCGGCAAACCTGGATGATCGGAAATTCGCCGAAGTCGGACATCAATCCAGCGCTCGAAGCGGGGTTAAATGCGGTGCTGGTGCCGCATGCGCATACCTGGGTGCTGGAGCATCAGGATTTGCGCGAGGGCGGCGACCGGCTGAAAATCGTGGCTAATTTTGGTCATTTAAGGGCTCTATTCTAGCTACAAATGACGACTTATGGCCGATTAAGACTATACCCCTTGCCTCCGGGCGCGAACTCGGATAGACTTCCCCCATGCGGACAAGAATGGCGTGGGTTTGTTTTTTGTTGTCGTTTTTAGCAGCGGCGGCGTTCGGGCAATTCAACCTGACGAACATTCGGCGGGACGGCGACACGATGACCGTGAAACTGGGTGAGCCGAGGGGTTATGGCGGACAAGCCATCACCGGCGTGCCTTACTCCGGAGAGCGGGTTTCCGAGCATGTGCAAACGCTGGCCGACGGGACGCACATCGCGCAGCCGCAAAATATTGAAAAGATCTGGCGCGATTCCCAAGGGCGCATGCGGCAAGAAGAGGTGCTGGCAGGCGACGGTGGTGAATTTATAGTGGCAGATTAACGATCCAGTGGCGGGTCTGGCTTACGTCATGGACGACTACAATCACGTTCTCCACCGCTTCACCTTGGTGCCTCTTGCGGCGTGGAAACAGCCTCCCAAAAAACACCGAGGTCTGGCGGCAAACGAGCATCGAGCAGATCGGCGAGCGGAATATTGAAGGGGTGGCCGTCTCGGGTAGAAGGGTGACTCAGGAAATTCCGGCCGGAGAAGCGGGCAACGACAGACCTGTCGTTGTGGTGTCGGACATGTGGCAGTCGAGAGAGCTGCGGATGGACATTTTAATGGAGATATTCGATCCCAGGTTTGGAAAGGGTACCACCAGAGTGACGAACATCAGCAGGGCGGAGCCGGATGCGTCGTTGTTCGTGCCTCCGGCGGACTACACGATCGTGGACGAGAAGGATTCGTTTACGATGACGTTGAAGAGGCAATAGAAGCCAAGAGCAGGCTGCAGCCAAGATTGGCCGCCCTACAAGAAAGACTGGCGCGGAGGATTCGTTACTTCAATATTGTTCGGCTGGCGTAGTCTAGGATTGTTGACGGGAAGATGCCTAGGATCAGGGTGCCTAGGGCACTGGCGTAGACGGCTACTTTTATGCCGAAGCCTACTGGCGGGAGGTTTTCTACTGATTCGCCGGGCTCCTTCATATACATTACGACCAGGAGTTGCAGATAGTAGTAGGCGGCTACGGCGCTGTTTAGTAAACCGAGCACGGTGAGCCATATCAGATTCGCGTCCAGGGACGCTTTGAAGATGTAGAACTTGCCGAAGAAGCCGCCGGTGAGCGGTACGCCGATCAGGCTCAGCAGAAAGATGGTCATCATGGCGGCCATCATGGGCTGGCGCTGGGCGAGGCCGGCGAAATCGTCGATGGCTACGTATTGTTCACCCTTGCGCCCGAAGTAGGCGATGACGGCGAAGGCGCCGATGGTGGTGAGCGCGTAGGCGGCGAGGTGGAACATGACCGCGGCGGCTCCGGTATCGGAATGGGCGGCGACCGCGACCAGCATGTAGCCGGCGTTGGCGATGGAGCTGTAGGCGAGCAGGCGCTTGATATTCGATTGACGGAGCGCGGCGAAATTTCCCACGATCATGGTGGCCAGCGCGCAGGCCCAGATGAAGGGAGTCCAACGGTCGGAAATGGGTCCGAAGGCGGTGAGGAAAACACGGAGGAGAATCGCGAAAGCCGCGGCTTTGGGGCCAACCGAGAGAAATGCGGAAACGGGTGCGGGCGCGCCCTGGTAAACGTCGGGAGCCCAAACCTGGAAGGGGACGGCGGAGATTTTGAATCCTAAGCCGACGAAGATCAGCGCGGCGGCGACACCTGCTAAAGCGAAGGAATCGAAACCGGGAGTTTCAATCGCTTTGCGGACCAGTTCAAGATTGGTGGTCGCGGTGATGCCGTAGATCCAGGCGACTCCGTAGAGGAGAAATGCGGTCGCAAACGAGCCGAGGAGGAAATATTTGAGCGCGGATTCATTGTTGCGCTTGTCATCTCTTAGATAACCGGCGAGGATATAGCTGGAGATGGAGGAAATTTCGAGGCCGATGAAAATCATGATCAGCTCATTGGCGGTGACCATGACGCACTGGCCCATGACGCTGAAGATCAGCAATGCGTAGAATTCTCCGCCAGGAGCGTTTTCACGTTGCAAATAATCGTAGCTGCTGAAGACAGTCAGGATGCCGGCTCCGATGACCAGGACTCGGAAGAAGGTTCCGAATACGTCGATCATCAACATGTCGTGAAAGGCGGCGCCGGGGTCGGCGGTGGCGGCAGCTATCAGCGCGGCGGCAAGGCCGATGATCGAGATGGGAGTGAAGAGGCGGCGCGAAGCAGATACCGCTTCGAGGAACATGATTAAGATGCCGGTCAGGGTGAGAATGATTTCCGGCAGGAAGCGCAGGTACTCGGCGTTGGTGGGCATCGTCATGTTAGCGGGCCCCCTCTTCTGGGGTCGACACTCTCGAAAACACGCCGGTTAGCGAGGTCGTTTCCATGCCAGACGTCCGGGCTGCGCCCGGATGGACCGATTGGCAATCGGTCCGCAGGTTGGCAACCTGCCCCACAATCGGACCGCAGGTTTTCATTGCTATCGGTGCGGTAATTGGGCGCATCCAAAACACGAGTGTCGACGCGGCACGCCTGGGGGCGTGCGCTACGAGCGCCTTAGGCGAAGTTTGCAGCTTGGCGGCTACTGGGGATTGCTGGGTTTGCTGGAGGATTACTGCGTTCTGCGTGCTGATCGCGGGCAGGAAGGTTTGCGGGAAGCTGCCTAGCCAAACCATTAGCGCAAGCAAAGGAAGGATGGCGGCCCATTCGCGCGCGGTTAGATCCGGGACGTGATGGGCTACTGATTCCGATACCTTGCCGAAGAAGAGCCGCTGGTAGAGCCACAGCATATAACAGGCGGAGAGAATCACGCCGAGCGCGGCGACGACGGCCCAGCTGAAATTGGCTTCGGCTGCGCCTTGGAGGACAAGATATTCGCCAACGAAGTTGCTGAGCATCGGCAGGCCCATCGAGGCGAGAGTCGTGATCAGGAATACGATGGCCAGATGCGGAGCGGCGGTGGCTACCCCTCCGTAGGCTGAGATTTCGAGCGAATGGCGGCGCTCATAGAGATAGCCGACCAGGATGAAGAGCGCTCCGGTGGCGACGCCGTGGGCCAGCATCTGAAAAACGGCTCCGTCGAGTCCTTGCTGGGTGAAGGAGAAGATGCCGAGGACGACGAATCCGAGGTGGCTAACAGAGGAATAAGCTACCAACTTCTTCATGTTGGGCTGGACGAGAGCGACGAGCGCTCCGAAAATAATTCCGGTGATGGCCAGCGCGTTGACCCAGGGCGCGGACTGATGAGCGGCGTTCGGGAACAGAGGGACGCAGAAGCGCAGGAGCCCGTAGGTGCCCATTTTCAGCATGACGGAGGCCAGCATGACGGAGCCGGCGGTGGGCGCTTCGACGTGCGCATCGGGCAGCCAAGTGTGCAGAGGGAACAAAGGGACCTTGACCGCGAAGGCGGCGAAGAAGGCTAAGAACAGCAGCATTTCCGCGCGGGTGGTGAGAGCGAGATGGCCGCTCGCGAGGAGATTCCTGAGGACGGTGTAGTCGAATGTGCCGGTTTGGTTGTAGAGATAGATGATGGCGCCGAGCATCAGCATCGATCCGGCCATCGTATACAGGAAAAATTTGACGGTGGCGTAAATGCGGCGGTCGTGGCCCCAGATGCCGATGAGGAAATACATGGGGACGAGCGCGATTTCCCAGAAGACGTAGAACAGGAAAAGATCGACGGAGACGAAGACGCCGATGAGGCCGAATTCCAGCAGGATCAGGAAGGCGAAATATTCCTTGACGCGATGATCGATATATTTCCAGGAAATGGCGACCGAAATGGGCGTCAGGAAGGTGGTCAACAAGACCAGCCAGAGGCTGAGGCCATCGAGGCCGACGTGATAATGAATCGGCGGAAAATTGATCCAGGCTTTATTGGTCTCAAACGTGTAGCCAGCGGGGTAGGCGAACCAATAGGGCGCAATCAGGGCCAGCGAGGCAGCGAAGATCAGCCCGGAAATGCCGAGGGCTGCCCAGCGAATGACGCCTGGGTTGTCCTTGGGCATGAACAGCATGACCAGAAAACCGATGAGCGGCAGAAAGAGGACGAGGTCGAGAGTGCTCATCGAGTGACTCCGGTCAAGCCCATGACGATGACCACTAAGATCGCTCCGGCAACTACCCACCCGGCGTAACTTCTTATATAGCCTGATTGCAGGTGCCGCAAGATGCCTCCGACGCCGCTCGCGGTTTTGCCGACTCCGTTGACGGCGCCATCAATAGCTCCAGCGTCGATAGTGCGCCAGAGGAGCGAGCGGGATCCATCGATGGTGGGATTGACGACGGCCGAATCGTAGGCTTCGTCGATGAAATATTTGTTGTAGAGCAAGGTGTAAATGGGGCGGAGGCCATTTGCGATTGAGTCCGGAAGGGCGGGCGCGAGCACATACATGATGAAGGCGAGCGCAATGCCAACCAAGCCTATGCAGAGCAATGAAATGGAGGCCAGCGGAGGGAGCTTACTTTCTTCGGCGAGCGGGAAGAGAGGCTCCAGATATTTCGGGATGTTGATGAATCCACCGCCGAGGCTGAGGACGGCGAGAATGGCGAGGGGTCCCCACATGACGAAGGGCGATTCATGCGGATGATGATCGCCGCGATATTTTCCGGTGAAGGTCATGAAAAAAGCCCGGAAGACGTAGAAGGCCGTCATGCCCGCGGTGAAGAGGCCGACCCAGAACATCCAGGGTGCGTATTCATAGGCCGATTCGAGAATCAAATCCTTGCTGAAATAACCGGAGGTAAAAGGGAATCCGGCGATGGCGAGACTGGCGCACAATAGCACGGCGCAGGTGATGGGGATCTTTTTGGCGAGGCCGCCCATCTTGCGCAGGTCTTGTTCGCCCGAAAGAGCGTGGATCACGCTGCCGGCGCCCAGGAAGAGCAGGGCCTTGAAAAAGGGCGAACACCTTCTTGATGTCGTTTTGGACGAGGCCGATGGTGGCGGCGAAGAAGGCTGTCGCGAGGCCGATGACGGCGACGACATTGAGCGCTATGGGCGAGTGCAGGAAAATCGATGAGCTACGGGCGATCATGTAAACGCCTGCGGTGACCATGGTGGCGGCATGGATCAAGGCGCTGACGGGGGTGGGACCAGCCATCGCGTCAGGGAGCCAGACATAGAGAGGGATCTGCGCGGATTTGCCGCAGGCGCCGACCAGAAGGAGCAGAGCGATCGCGGTGATCCAGCCTGGAGAGGCTTCGACGGGCAACGTTTTCGCCTGCGAGAAGACCTGGCTGAAATCGAGCGAGCTGAAATGGATCGCGATGAGGAAGATGGCGAGCGAGAATCCGAAGTCGCCGATGCGGTTCACGATGAACGCTTTGTTGCCGGCGTCGGTGGCGAACTTTTCGGTGAAATAGAAGCCGATCAGCAGGTAGCTGCACAAGCCGACTCCTTCCCATCCTACGAACAGCAGCAGGAAGTTCTGGGCCAGCACCAGAGTCAGCATGAAAAACATGAACAGATTCAGATAGGCGAAGAAGCGGGAATATCCGTCCTCATGCGCCATGTAGCCGACCGCATATATATGGATGAGAGTGCCGATGCCGGTGACGATCAGGAGCATGACGGCGCTGAGGCGGTCGATGGCGAAATCGACACCGATGTTGAGGGCGCCAGATTGGATCCAAGTGAAATAGTGCTCGACGTGAGTTTCTTCGAGGCCGCCGGAGAAGGCTCCGACGTCCATGAGGGTTACGAGCACCTTGACGAAGGCCATCAAAACGGTGAGAACAGCAATGGCCGAAACGACGCGGTTCGATAGACGCCGGCCAAAGAGGCCGTTGATGGCGAAGCCCGCGAGGGGAAGAAGGGGAATGATCCAGAGATGCATCGTTTAGTTCTTAAGCGAACTGACCTCGTCGATTTCGAGTGTCTGGCGATTTTTGAAGATCGTCAGAATGATAGCCAGTCCGACGGCGGCTTCGGCGGCTGCAACCACCATCACAAAGAAGCTGAAAATATGGCCGTCGACCTGTTTGAATTTGTAGGAGAACGTCACGAAGCTGAGGTTCACGGCGTTGAGCATCAGCTCAATCGACATGAACACGGTGATTACGTTGCGACGAAAGAGGAATCCAGCGATGCCGAGAGTGAACAGGATCGCGCTGAGGATCAGATACCAGGCCAGCGGAACGCTCGGCGGCAAGGGAAGCTCCGGCATTTATTCAATCTCCTTACTGGCGAGCACGACGGCGCCGATAATCGCGATCAGGATCAATACGCTGGTGACTTCGAACGGCAGCAGGTAGACCTGGAACAGACTGCGTCCAATCTCGAGCGGATTGCCGTGCGTCATGGCACCGAACTTGACGCCTTCGGTGACAGGCAGCATGCGCTGAATCACGAATCCGGCGATCCCGATGAAGACGGCGAGCAGAGGAACACCGGCGTATTTCACCCAGAGGCTGAGATGGATTTTGCGTTCGATCCCGGCGTTGAGGAGCATGATGACGAAGATGAACAGCACCATGATCGCGCCGGCGTAGACGATAAGCTGCGCGGCGGCGATGAATTCTCCACCAAGGAGCAGATAGAGCACGGCGAGCGATCCCATCACGCCGACCAGCGACAGGGCGCTCGAAATCGGATGCGACTGCAAGACCAGATTGAGACCGCAGACGACGGCGATCGCGGCAAAGAGCAGAAAGAGAATCGCGTCCATAATTATTTTGTGGTAACGGCCACCATCAGGGCTGTGATGAACAAGTTGATGATCGCGATGGGGAACATGAAGGTCCAGGCGAAGTTCATCAACTGGTCGTAGCGGAAGCGCGGGAGGGTGCCGCGAATCCAGATGTAGATAAATAAAATGATGCCGACTTTAGCCAGGAACCAGAACAGGGGGAGGAGAATCGTCGCGACGATCGGGACCAGGAAGATCGCGGCGATGCCCAGGAATACCACGCCGAAGACGGGTAGCGTGAAGCGATCAAACGGGCGGGCGGGGCGCAATCCGTGGGAGATGCAGATCAATCCAGCGATGGCGAAGATCAGGGTCGGTACGAATCTCGATCCGTACTCGGCGGGCCACAAAGGCTGCCATCCGCCGAGGAACAACAGCGCGCCGACGCAGGATACGGTCACCATGTTGCAGTATTCGGCCATGAAAAACGCTGCGAATTTCATGCTCCCGTATTCGGTATGGAATCCGGCAACCAATTCATTTTCAGCTTCGGGAAGATCGAACGGCACGCGATTGGTTTCGGCGAAGGCGGCGACCATGAAGAGCAGAAAACTGACGATCTGCGGGAAGGGTCCTTGAAAAATCGCCCAGCGCGGGACGAAGCCGAAGTAGAAGCCTCCCTGGCCGTCGACGAGTTCGCGAAAACTTAAGGAATTGAGCATCAGCAACGGCGCGGCAATCGCCATTGCCATTGGCAGCTCATAGCTGATCATCTGCGCGGAACTGCGCAATCCGCCGATCAAGGAATATTTATTATTCGAGGCCCAGCCCGCGAGCGCGACTCCGTAGACGCCGATGCCGGAGAGGCCGAGGATGAACAGCACGCCGATGTTAAGGTCGGTCAACTGCATCGGAGTGGAGAAGGATCCGATCCTGATTTCGGTTCCAAAGGGGATCACGGCGATGGAGATCAGCGCAAACATCACGGCCAGAAAGGGCGCGAGCAGATAGAAAAATTTATTGACATGCGACGGGATCATGTCTTCTTTCGTCATCAGCTTGACGACGTCGGCAAGCGGCTGGAGCAATCCATGGGGTCCAACGCGGCGGGGTCCGACACGAAGCTGGATGTGGGCGAGGACTTTTCGTTCGACCCATTGAATATAGGCGAGCGCCGTCAGAAGCACGAAAGCGACGAGGGCGGACTTGATTAAGCTAACGATGAAAAAATTCACGATTGGACGGCCCCTGGTTCGACAGGCTGGTGGCTCTTTGAGTTGGGCTCGTATAAAGCTCCGGGTGATTCCATTACTTCATTCAAAATCCTGGAGTACCTGGTTAACGAACCTGAGGTGAATAGGGTGTCGCGGGACGATTGAATCACTCCGGGTAGCATTGCGACTCGGCCGTTTAAAGGAGCGGTTGCGGCTGCGCCGAGGTCGAGGACAGCCTTCGATACGTTGTAGCCGTGGACGTTCTTGCGGATTTCGTCGAATACTTTTTCCGGCAGCCAGATTCCCAGGTCAAGCTTCATTTCCTTGGCGATCAGGCCCATAATTTCAAGGTCGGTTTTCGTGCCCATCACTTTGACCGCTGGCTTCAGCTTCTGCGCTTCGCCGCAGACGTTGGTTACCGTTCCGGATTTCTCATACGCCGATGCCGCGGGTAGCACGAGGTCGGCTTGCTTCGCGGTTTCGGTCATGAAAAGATCCTGCACGATCACGAACGATTTGGAAGACATCGTCGCGTTCTTCAGAGGATTCGCGCCGACCACCCAGAGCACATCGAGATCGGCCCCTAACATCTGCTGCACTGACAGACCGCCGTTTTTCGGGACGACGCCCATGTCGAACGCGCCGCGCGAGTTCGAGTAATCGACCAGGCATACATACTTCACTGGCACGCCGAGCGAATCGCCGAAGGCGACTAGTTTGCGAACCGTGTCGCCTTGAATCGCGTCGCCGAAGACGATGACCAGCTCCGGTTCAGCTTTTAGTTTGTCGCGCAGAGACTCGACACCCGCGATCTCGCCGCCCTTTTCGACGCGAACACTCGCTACGGCTTGTTGATCTTCGCGAACCGGGCCGTTTGTTACGGCATAAATGTGCGCCGCATGATGACGGAAATTCGCGCGCGCCTGATAAGAGAGGAACGGATGTTGCTGCGCGAGATCGGCACCGACCACCAGAATCGCTTTCGCCTTGTACAGATCCGTCGTCGTCGCGAGAGCGTCGTTTTTGCCGGAGAGCGCGTCGAATAACGTGGCGAGATCGCCTGTGCGGTGATGATCGATATTCTCAGTCTTTAATCCCTGGCGAGCCATCTTCGCCAGAAAATAATTCTCCTCGTTGGTCGTATGATTCGACCCGATGATGCCAAATGTTTTCGCGGCGCCGAATTTCTTGGCGATAATTTCAAGCGCCTGCGCCCAGGAAATCGGCTCAAACTGATCGCCGCTACGAAGCATCGGCGATTGCAGCCGCTCCGGATGTTCGACGAAATCGAACGCATAGCGGCCCTTCACGCAGAGGAACTCGCCGTTGACTCCGGAGCGATCGCGATTATTGCCGCGAATGATTTTGTCGTTGCGCACGCCCAGCGTGGTGCGGCAGCCATCGGCGCAATGCGTGCAGATGGTGCCGACGTGATTCATTTCCCACGGGCGCGTCTGATATCGATATGTTCCACTGGTGAGCGCGCCTACCGGACAGATATCGATACAGGCTCCGCATTCATCGCATTCCAGATGATCGGAAAAGTTGGGAACGATTTCGGACCCGGCTCCGCGATTCGCCACGCCCAGCGCCTTCACGCCCATCCCTTCATCACAGGCGCGCACGCAGCGATAGCAGAGAATGCAGCGCGGCCCATCGTAAAATACTACCGGCGACCACTGCTGCTCCGGCGTGTGCATCTTCCGCTCCGTGAAGCGGCTCTCGCCGGCGCCGTAGCGGAACACCATGTCTTGCAGCTCACACTCGCCGCCCTTATCGCACACCGGACAATCGAGCGGATGGTTCGTCAACAGAAATTCCAGCGTGCCTTTGCGGGCGCTCTTCACCTGATCGGATTCGGTGTGGACCACCATGCCTTCGGCCACCGGCAGCGTGCAGCCAACTTGCAATTTCGGAGTTTTCTCAACCTCGACCAGGCACATGCGGCATGCGGCTTGCAGCGTGAGACCTTCGTAATAACAGAACGATGGGATTTCAATTCCATTCTGCCGCGCCGCTTCGATCAGCAGCGTGCCTTTTTCAGCCGTGATTTCACGGCCGTTCATCGTCAACTTGACCATATTGCTAACAGCCGTTTCAGCCATTTTTAAACCGCCACCAGTTCACGCGACAAACGCTTCTCGAAGTCTTCGGCGAACTTTTCGACAATGGAAATTGTCGGCATCGCCGCCGCATCGCCCAGCGCGCAGAAGGTGCGGCCCAGCATGTTTTTCGACAGCTCGCCTAACAGCGCGATATCTTCATGACGGCCGTGACCGGCGTTGAACCGCTCTAAAATCTTCTTAAGCCACGTCGTGCCCTCACGGCACGGGATGCACCACCCGCAACTTTCATGCGCGTAGAATTTCATGATGCGCAGGGCGAACTTCACCATATCCGTGGTCTCATCCAGCACCACCATGCCGCCTGACCCGAGCATGCTTCCGACCTTCGCCAAGCTGTCGTAATCCATCGGGATGTCGCATTCCGATGCTTTGAGCAGGGGGCAGGACGATCCGCCGGGCACCACGGCCTTGAGTTTTTTCCCGTTCGGAATGCCGCCGGCGACCTCATTAATCGCCTTCATCATCGAAGGAATGCCGCCGGCGACCTCATTAATCGCCTTCATCATCGAATATCCCATCGGCAATTCATACACGCCCGGTTTGTTCACATGACCTGAGATGCAGACCAGACGCGTGCCTCCAGCCTTCGGAACTCCGAGATCGGCGAAGGCTTTTCCACCGTTACGAACGATGGGCGGAATCGCGCTGAAGGTCTCCACATTATTGAGCAGCGTCGGCAAGGCCCAAGCGCCCGCAACCGCTGGAAATGGGGGTTTCATGCGAGGAATGCCGCGCTTGCCTTCGAGCGAATCGAGCAGCGCCGTCTCTTCACCGCATTCATACGCGCCCGCTCCGGAATGGGTGTAGAGATCGAAATCCCAACCGGTGCCCGCGATATTTTTCCCGAGATAGCCCTTCGCGTACGCCTCTTCGATCGCGCGATCCATCGCGTCGATCAGGTATCGATATTCGCCGCGAATATAGATGTATCCGGCGTGCGAATCGACGGCCAAGCTGGCGATCAGAATGCCTTCGATCAACTGGTGCGGATCGTACTCCATCAGCAGCCGGTCTTTGCAGGTGCCGGGCTCACTCTCATCGGCGTTGATGACAATCACGCGCGGCTTGGGCGAGGTGTGCGGCACGAAGCTCCACTTCAGGCCGGTGGGAAATCCCGCGCCGCCGCGTCCGCGCAGCGAAGAAATTTTCACTTCCTCGATAATCGCCTCGCGCGTCATTTCCTTAGCCTTTTTGAAGGCTGCGAAGCCTTCATTGGCTAAGTAAACTTCGAGCGATTCCGAGTTTTCCAGGCCGAACCGCTTGCTGACGATACGGGTTTCCAGTGGACTCGGCTCGTTGTAAAGTTTCTTCGGCATTACTGCGCTTTCCTCAGATCGTCGATCAGTTTATCTAACTGCTGCGGTGTGACGAAGTGATGAAAATCGTAATTGATCTCGACCGCGGGCGCCCATGAACAGGCTCCCATACACTCCACTTCCTCTAACGAAATTTTCCCGTCGGGCGTTACTCCCTTGTGCCCGATTCCGAGCTTTTCCTTGGCGTGATCGTACAATTCCTCGGCGCCCACCAGCATGCAACTGATGCTGGTGCAGATCTGCACGTGATATTTTCCCAGCGGCTCGCGATGCAGCATGGAATAATAGCCAACCACTTCATCCACCTGCAAAGGTTCCACGCCGCAGCGTTTGGCGACTTCCGTGATCAACTCCGGTGTGATGGCGCCCGTCTCGTCCTGCGCGTAAATCAGCATCGGAACCACGGCGCTACGCGTTCTGCCGGCGGGATACGCCTTCAGCATCTTTGAAAATCGAACTTCGAGTTGCGGCGAAAAAGTCATGCGTTACCGGTCCGTATCTCCCAACACAAAGTCCATGCTGCCGAGCGAGGCGATCGAATCGGCAATCAGCGTATCTTTCAACATCACCGGCAGCGCCATCAGATTGGCGAAGCTCGGCGTTCGCATGTAGACTCGATAGGGCTTTGAAGTGCCATCGCTCACGATGTAATACCCGATCTCCCCGCGCGGCGATTCGATGCATTGATACACTTCGCCGGCGGGAACGCGGAAGCCTTCAGTGACAATCTTGAAATGATAGATCAAAGCCTCCATCTGCGTCTTCATTTTTTCGCGGTCGGGCAAAACCACGTGCGGCGCATCGGCCTGATAAGGACCGCTGGGCATCCCTTCAAGCGCCTGCGTGATGATCTTCGCGCTCTCCCGCATTTCCTGTAAACGCACCCGATACCGCGAGTAAACATCGTTGCCGGTTTGCGTCGCGACGTTGAAATTAAACTTGTCGTAGCTCGAATAAGGAGCCGTTTTGCGGCAATCGAGCGCCAATCCCGCGCCGCGAAGCATGGGGCCGGTCACTCCCAGGTCCAACATGTCTTCTAAAGAAATATATCCGACACCCTTCGTCCGAATCCCCCAAATCGGGTTTGAATCGAGAAGATTTTCGTACTCATCGACCTTCGACGGGAACCCGCGAATGAATTTCCCCACCGATTTTTCCCAGCCACGCGGCGGTTCGAGCGCCAGGCCGCCGATCCGGATGTAACTGGTCATCATGCGCTGGCCGGAAAACTGTTCGAGGATCCGCAGAATCTCTTCGCGCTCCCGGAAGCAGTAAAAAAAGATGCTCATCGCGCCGATATCGAGCGCGTGCGTGCCCAGCCAAACCAAGTGACTGTTCAGCCGCGTGAACTCCGTCATCATCACGCGCAACCATTGCGCGCGCTCCGGAATTTCGATCTGCAACAGCTTCTCGACCGTCAGGCAATAGACCAGATTGTTCGAAAGATTCGCCAGGTAATCGACGCGATCGGTCAGCGTCAGCGCCTTGGCCCAAGTCAGCGCTTCGCATTGTTTCTCGATGCCGGTATGCAGGAATCCGATATCAGGCGCGGCGGAGCGAATAGTCTCGCCTTCGAGCTCCAGTACAATGCGCAGCACGCCGTGGGTCGACGGATGCTGCGGTCCCATGTTCAGCACCATGCGACGCGGCGCGGCGGGATTGGCCGGCTGTTCCTGGAGCGCCGCGATGGTTGAAAAGTGATCTTCCAATGATTTATTCATGAGAGGCCTTATTCATTGGGGTAGCTGTATTTATAGCCGTGAACCGGATAATCTTTGCGCAGCGGATGCCCGTCCCAATCAAGCGGCATCAGAATGCGAACCAGATTCGGATGATTGCGGAACGTAATGCCGAATAGATCGAACACCTCGCGTTCATGCCAGTCCGCCGCGCGCCAGACGCTGTACACCGAATCGATCTCCGGCGTCGCGCCGTGCAACCTACACTTGATGCGCAGGCGCTGATTACGTTCGATCGAGTGCAGCAGATAGACGACCTCGAATCGCGGCTCCGACGGATGCCAGTCGACCGCGGTGAGCCCGCTGAGCCGGATATATTTTTCGTCGTCCTTGAAGTAGCGGCACAGCTCGACAATTTTCGCCGGGTCCGCGATGTGCGTGGTTTCGCCAAACGCCTCGATTGTTTCGAGGATCGCCGGATGCGTCATTTTTTCCTCCGCAAATCACCCGGCAGTTCACCCGACCAATCGAGCACGCCTTTCTTGTACACGTAGAAATAGCCCACCAGCACCAGCGCCACGAAGACCAGCATTTCGAAAAACCCGAACATTTTCAACTCCCGAAAGACCACCGCCCACGGGTACAGGAACACCGCTTCGATATCGAACAAGATGAAAATCATCCCGACCATGTAGAACTTGACGCTGAATCGTTCGCGCGCCGAGCCGGTGGGCGCCATCCCCGATTCATACGGCGTGTCCTTCTGCGGGCTGCGCGCCCGTTTCCCGAGCGCGGCCGAAGCCCCGATCAGCCCCGCCGCCACGGCCATCGCGATGACAATTTGGACCAGAACAGGGAAATAGATTTGCGGAGTCGTAAGAGTTTCTGGCATGGGCTAGGAGTTGATCGATCTGTTGAGCAGTAACTATTGAATATACCCCAGACGAGCTTTTGGTGTCTACAACTTGCTGATTCTCTGTGTTGCCAACGTCTTACCGGGATGCACGGAACGTCAAAAACACCCCCAAAATGGCACATGTACCAGCGGCATTTCAGGAGACCGGCACGTCAGGAACATCCGGCACGTCAGGGTACATGGCAAGTCGAAATTCGTTCCAAGCCTTGTCCGCAGGATCGCCTTTTAGCCGAAGGGGCTCATGGCGCTGATTCTTGAAAAACACCACCAGATTTGATTCCGTGCGCAAGTGAGGTTCGGAGCCTCCCGCTAACGTCATTGGTCCGTCGATTTCGCCCTTCGGGTCGTATCGAATCTCACCGATCACGGCAACGTCGAGAACGTGGTTTTCAGTGAACCAAAATTTCTGTGATTCCATTTGACCGCAATCTAGCACATCCACCACGAAAACGATATCATCGCTTGTTGTTGTCTGCCTCACGGACTTTGGTATTCGATCTCGGATCACAGGCGATGTTGATTCCAGGCCGAGACGAATGCGATTGGGTACACCTTTTGAGTTGCATCAAAAGCGTTCAAAGGCGTGCCATCGTATCACTAAACGTACATTCGTTTTGAATCACGGCCATCTTCGATTCCGAGAGCGTAATACCCCATTCTGGAGGGCTTTTGTGGCGCTCCGTGTAGGGGCGGTTTTCCAGCAAGGGATTCGGCTGGCCGTCCACTGACGATGGGATTAGGTAGAGGCTCGGCGCTTTCCCTTCCTCAAACCGCACCACCGCTAGCAAGAGTGATGGATCAGGATTGAAGGCGGTCTTCCGCATGAACGTGTACGATGTCTTTTTCTCCACCCGAAAGGACCTAACGACAACGTTGAAGCGTGCCCCATTCGGCGTTACGACGGCAAATGCGTGGGGTCGCTCGGCGGGCGACACCCGCCAACCTTGACTAACGAACTTGCGCTCCACTTCGTCTTTGGCGCACCGATTCACTTGGGATGGCGTCAAGTCTTTCCAGGCACTATTGCTCATTCGGCTTCAGGATATCGTAGATTGTTCGACGAAGGTCGTTTGAATAGGCTATTCCCGCACGCCGTTGCGGTGTTGTCACCCGTCTCAGGTCGTTGATTCTTCACAGAGATGGCTTGATACCATCATGGTCACAATAGGCGCTTCTGGGGTTCGTGCGATCTCATTGACCTTAAAACGTGGAGTTCAATTTCATACTGCAACATCTCGTCCCGCTTTGGCCGCTGCCAAAGGTTGCGAAAGCTACGAGTGAATTCGTTTCGTTGTCCGATGCAGTGCTTCTATACGACGTGCGACCGTAGGCGTCGGTATAGTCCGCTTCGAGTTTAAATCCGCCCGTGACCCACTTTAAATCCCGCTCGACGCCGGGTTCCAACGCATAGGGACGCACCTTGCGTTTAATCACAGTTTTCGACTCGTAGTCCCGAATGCGAATGTTCAGGGCTGGCCCTTCACCGATATTCTTTATCTTCCATTTCGGCGCTGGCTCCGTGTCGTCCCGGTAGAAGACCAGGATCGGACGTACACTGCGAATGTGGCTCACCCACCCGAAGAATCCACCCGTAATCAGCCCACCCAGAACGCCTCCGATGATCGGTGATGGCGAATTCAGAATCGCTTGTCCAATTTCGGCTATATTCATTCACGCCTTAAATCGACCGCTCTGGGTCGCACCTTTAGCGGGGTCCCTTATCAGGCGCTCAGATTCTCATGAGCCGCCCATCGCACTCGGAAAGAGGCGGCTTGACAGACCTGTGACGCTTGGTCACGTTCGATTAGCAATTCTATCTGGTTTACTTTCAGCGCATTGATGCAGATGTGATTTCTGAACGTCCACGTGCGATGAGAACATAGATTTGCGAGACAAGGTATGGAGCGGCACAGGCCCAATTCGGAGAATGACTTGACATTAGCGATGAGGGATGATGGCAAAAATGTGTGAGAGGCGGTCCGGGAGTCACAATACGTCGGTTCAGTGTTTGCAGCATATTAAAACATTTTTGGCTGATTCTGTTTCGGTGTTGATTTATACTTACGCCGAGCCGGAAAGGTTCCTTTAACCAACGAGTCTTCCCTATGACCGCTGACGAATTTGTCAAGTACATTCCAGGAGTCGCCAGCGCTATCAAGGCCCTCGCCTTCACATTGCCGATCAGCATGGTCATCAAGCGCCTGCTCGGACCGGCCCTTGATGAACTGGGAAGACACTTGCGAACGGAGGTTCGAGTCCGTTTTTTTCACCGGAGTCTGAAGTTGCGAAATAAGACCATCAATAAGGTTCACGACATGGGGTTCACCCTGCAAGCGATTCCCTGGAAAACCCTATTTCCTTTGCTCGCAGGGACATCTCCGAGAAAAAAACATGAAAGATTGCACAGGAAGGACCGACCCTGTACCGCTGTCCCCATCTGCTCGCAAGAAAAAGAAACGCTCCACTCCGAGAATGTAAGCGACTATGGCTGGAGATCGACCGTTTCCAAAGGTAGCCCGTCCAAAGCGTTCTCAGACTGACCGTTTCTCGCCCTCGATGATTTCAATATTGACACCGAGACTCATTCCTGATCCCCC
>JBEKPC010000146.1:0-13251 GCA_049521155.1 Bryobacteraceae bacterium | reverse complement strand
TGCGCTCCCGGCGCGGTTGGATCGAAAACGACTCCGATGGAGCAGCTCGAATTGCCCGCCAACTGTGTGGTGCAACTGCTCGACAGCTGGAATGGGCCGCTCGCCGCCAACGCAATCGAGTTGGATGTGAGCTTCAGCGATCTGCACACGAGCTGCTCGATTACCGTCCTGCTCGCGGACGGCGAAACAGTCTTCGCCACCTGGAACAATGTGTCGACCCTCAACAGCGGCAATCTGTATGCCGGCTTTGCCGAGCAACGCAAACTCATCGGCGGCGGTCAGCTGGAGCGTCGGCAGTCCGCGCGGGTCAACGGTGTAGATCGCCACTGACGCCCGGATCGCCTGGTCGCCCAGTTGCTGCACGAATGTATCGCCACTGATCATCGACATTTCTTCTGAAAACAACAACAGAATTTTTCGGCCGGGCATGTTACGCAGGACGCGCAGGATGGATCCGATTGACATCGCTGATTGCTGCCGGGAAACGAATCCACGGATCGGATTTGACGGCATACGCAAGGGGTTGATGCTAGGGAAACTAGAGATGCCGACGCGGTTGAAGATCGGGTTGAACTTTAAATGGTCGACCGCGGACAGCAGTTGTTTCGGATCGGTTGTGAACTGCTGAAAGATGCCCATTCCGCCGCCCGTCGAAATGATCGCCACCAGGTCAGTCGGTTGCTTTTCCTGCTCTACAAACTTCCGAAGGGCATGCTTGATGGCGGGAAGGTTCTCCCACGCCACGCCCAGATCGTCCACTACTACGACGAACGTTCGCCGCACATCGGCGGGCCGCAAGTCGACAGGAGGCAGAGCCGGAGCGCCTTTAACCCGTGGTGCGCGCGGTGCAACCCCTGCGCCTGCAGACGTGTCGATGTAGGAAAAATTGGTGATCGTCTGCGGCTTTCCATCCTGTCGAAGCTCAAAATCGGCGGCTGTGAGGTTGGTGACCGGCTTGCCCTTGGCGTCCGTGACCTCGGCGTCAACCTGAACTAGATTGACCTCGACGTGGAGCACCAGATCGCGAGAATTCTGTGCCAGGAGGATCCCGATCCCAACCCCCGCAAGCAGATGGATCTCGATATTTCGGGAATGAAAGAGGAGCTAGAGCACCTCGGCGTGTTGGAACAGCAGGTACGTGCGAGGGAAGCGGAGGCCAATTCGTTACTCTTGACCGAGCAGGCTAGATGGAACGAGGCTAACGATCTGCTGACATCGATCGAGCGTGTATTGACCTCGCAGCAGCCCTAGCCTTCCGCTCAGCAGCTTACTTTGAGATCTCGACCTTGAAAAGGTACCGAAATCTGTCTGCTGACTCAACTAGGATAGGGTAGATTCGCTCTTTCACCTTAAGCCCCCCGGCCGCCAGCTCGCGCTCTAACAGCTCGGGAGCGATGTCATGGAGTTTTGTTTGCTCCGCCCGGCTGTCGCCGCGATGCGCGATCGAACAGTTCTCGACTATTACCAGCATTCCACCCGGCTTGAGCGCATCGCATAAGTGCTTCAACATCGCCGCCGGTTGCGTGAACTCGTGATAAGTGTTCGAGACGAGAATGGCGTCAAACGCGGCTAGTGAAAGTTTGGGGTCGTCATCACCCCCGAGAACGACCTCCACGTTGGTTATGTGCCGCGCATCCGCCTGGTCTTTGATCTTTGTGAGAACCGACTGCTTCACGTCGACGCAAACGATCTTCCCGCCCGGTGCAACCTTCTCCGCGATCCGCAATGCATGGTCGACCGCGAACCCAGTCCCGATATCAGCAATGGTTGCGCCTGGATGCAGAGCGAGGCTATCGTCGATTTGCGAATAGAGCTTACTGAGTTGAGCCTCAGTTGGCTGCTGGGCGCGCAGCGAAACTACCAGCACCGCGGCGGCGAACATTCGATGCATATTAGCTATTGTAGTTGATTACGATTACCGTCGGGCCATCAGGCACGCCCAAGAGCCGCCAATCTTTTCGTCCACGCCATTCCGAGTGGGAACGTCCATTCTGCTTTTTCCGGCATCTGCATTTGAAATATCCGAGCCACGTATAAACTTCCCTGTTTCAACCCCACCCTTGACCGCCGTGAGAGCGATGGCAAGCTCACATGATGTTTGAGGAATTGATCCCTTGCAGCGGTCCGGAAATTGGCACCAGCCGTCCAACGCGTTCCTTCGTCGAGGCGGTCATTGGGTCGTAAACGAGATCTCCCTCGCCGTGATCTCGTATTTGAAGCCATCCGGATCGAGGCTGTCGAGTCGTGCGTCCCCCGTTTCAGCCTGTGGATACATGAGGAAGCCGAGTGGCGCACCGACTGAACCGGGCAGAGCGACATCGTGAGCAAAGTTGTACGCCATCCAATTCATCTCCCAGGACCCAAACAATCGACCTCGCGCCTTTCTCACGATCTCATCGTCCAGTGACCGATTTCCGGGAGGTTCTTCCAGTGCAACCTTCCGCAGGTCTGCCGGGTCAACCGGCACCCAGCCATAACCACCGATGTAGACTTCGGCACGACAGTGCTGTGCTTTGGTGACGTAGCGATTAATAGACAGCGAGTCGTGCTTTCGTGGCCGCAACAAGCCTGCTGAAACGCAGGCTGCCGCCAAAATTGGCCGCCCCACACGGCCCTGAACTAGAGCTTGCGGCCGAAAATCACATAATCGAGTCCGCCGAAAAACTGTTCGCGGAAGGCTTGGGGAAGCTCGGCCAGGGCGGGCATGGAATCGATCGCGGGAGATAAGCGTTCGATTTCAAGGCGGCCAAAGCCGGCCTCTTCCATATAAAACCCTAGCAGCCGCGGAGGAACGGGACGGGTGTGCGTCGGGTCGATAAAAAAGTGCGTGGCGAAAATGGCCAGGCATTCGGGATTCGGCGTTTCGATGATGGCGAGAGAGCCTGATCGGAGTTTCTTCCCCATCAACGCGACTAGATCGGGCAGGCGATGCGGGTCAATATGCTCCACCACCTGCGAGCAGTAAATCCCGCCGAGGGATTGATCGGGCAGGGCATCGAGATAGGCGAATAGGTCGGCCTGCTCCGCATGCAGACCTTTGGAGCGGCAAAGGGCCACGCATTCTTCGCTCTGATCGATACCGTTGGCGGCGAGCCCGGCATCGCGCGCGGCTTGGAGAAATTCACCGCGTCCGCAGCCAAGATCGAGCACGGGAGCCGAGCCGGCGAAGCGTAAAACGTAATGACGCTGCCGATCGAGAATGGCTTCCGCGGGTCCGCGAAAATTCTCGGCGAAGCGGAACCAGTCGATGTCGATATTGATATGCGTGGTGATCGGTAAAGGAATCGCGTCCGGCGAAGGTGGAGGCGAAGTGGCCGCGGCCTTTTGGCGAATCACTTTCAATTCGTTGTGAATGAGTTTTTCATATTGGACGCGGATCTCTTCAAGATCGGCCCAGAGGCGCTTCTGCACGTCGAGCGTGGTGCGATCGAGCGCGTCTGTAAATTCGCGATGCTGCTGTCGCGCCGTCTCGCGAAAATTTTGTTCCTGTAAAGTGGCCCGAAGTTGGAAGGCGCTTTGCAACTCGGAGACGGTCCGCAACAGATGAATCTCGGTGGCGGCGCGGCGTTCCTCGAAACCTACGCGCCACTGGTTCCAGTGCGTGCGGATGTCCTTCAACTCCTGCGCCTCGCGGAGGAGCGCGGCAACTTCTTCGCGCCGGAAGGTGGCGATTTCCTCGTGCAGCGCATGATGATGAGAGGCCAGCGCGGCCAGCGCGCGATTCGTCTCCGCCAAGGCTTCGAGCGACGCCTGCACGCAGCGCATGGACGCCTGATTGAACTCGACTTGTTCGCGCACGTGCCAGTCGAGCGCGCGGGCAATTTTCCTTTTGAACCATTGCGCGATATTATTCTTGAGGCCGGGAGGACGCGGATTCACGGTGCCGATGGCGGCCACTTTGGCTTCGGCGGCGTCGCGGGCATGGAGCAGAGGGTGGAGGTCGGCCGCGGTGACGCCTTCGAGTCCCAGGCCATTTTCGGGATGACGGGCACGAACGCGGTCGCGGACGGCGTGAATGGCCGCGGTTAGCTCGTCATCATTATCAGCGGCCATGTTTGCGTTTCCAGCTTGCCGTGATTTTCGTATAGATGCCGCCGCGCGGCGTGAAATCGCCCACGATCTGGACTGAATGAGGCTTCGCCGCTTTGACCACGTCGGCGACCATACGGTTCACCACGTTTTCCTGAAAAATCCCGAGGTTGCGATAGGCGAGCGTATACATTTTGAGCGACTTGAGCTCCAGGCAAAACTTGTCTGGAACATAGCGCAGGATCAGCGTGCCGTGGTCCGGAAGGCCTGTTTTCGGGCACACGGAGGTGAACTCCGGCATCGTGATTTCGATCTCGTAACCAGTCTGATACTGGTTGGGCCATGTCTCGATTTCCGGCAGATCCGCATCGACTCCGGAGGCGGCATGATCGTCGGTATACTGGCGCTTCATCGCTGGCTCTCCAGTGCGTGCTGAAGCAATCCGAGAAACTGGCCGACGTCGGTCACGATTCCCACGGCTTGGCCGGTGCCGCGATCGCTGACCTTCGTCGCGACGGCGGGATTGATATCGACGCAGACGATTTTCACCCAGCTCGGCAGCATGTTGCCGGTGGCGATCGAATGCAGCATCGATCCCAGGCACAGCACCAGGCCCGCGCCGCGCAACTGTTCGGCGTAGGCGTCTTGCGCCAGGTTCATATCGGTGATGGTGTCGGGCAGAGGCCCGTCATCGCGCAAACTGCCGGCGAGGACGAACGGCACATGGGCGCGCACGCATTCGTACATCACACCGCGGGTGAGGCGTCCGTTTTCGACCGCCTTAGCGATACTGCCGGCGTGATTGATCGCGTTGATCGCGCGCATGTGGTTGCGATGTCCGTGCTCTTCCTGACGGCCATCGGTCTGCCGGACGCCGAGCGATGTGCCGAGCAACGCCGCTTCAATATCGTGAACACCCAGCGCGTTACCGGCCAGCAGCGCCTGCACCCAGCCGCTCTTGATCAGCGACGCGAGGGCCGGTCCGCCGCCGGTATGAATGACCACTGGTCCCGCGACTACCACGATTTTCTGGCGGGCCACGCGGGCCTGTTCCATCAGCGTGACGCATTGCCGGACGGCGGTATCGAGCTGGCGCTCCGAGGAAATGCCGTTGCTCATGAAGGCGAACGCGAGCCGGTCGCGCTCCTTCGATTCGGGCAGCACGCGGATGCCACGCATCCCGGTCACGACCTGATCGCCCTTCTTCAGATCACGCAGGCGGCGGCAGGCGGCGCGACCGTTTTTTACAACGATCATGGCGTCCATGCGCTGATTTTCGACGTCGATCCATTCGTTGCCGTGGCGAATCTGTGTCCTGTGATTGGTGGTGGAGTAGAAATCGAGCGGGGCGCAGCGGTCGTTTTCCACGGTTTCGAGCGCGGCGTCTCCGGTATCGACCGGCGTGCAGCCGAGCGCAATCAGGTTGGAGAGCATCTGCTCCATATCGCCCGCCTGCGCGGTCTCCACCTTCATCCGCAGATGGGACGCTTCGGCATTGGTCTTGCCGACGCTGAACTCTTCGACTTCAAATTTGCCGTTGTATTCGACCACCGTGTCGAAGATGCGCTCCATCAGGTGCGAATCGATCAGGTGGCCTTCGGCCTCGACGACTTCCTGGAACATGAAATTTCAGGATAGCAATGTTGAGAAATCTTCGACGTTCAAATGACTAGTGTATTGTGCTAATTCGGGTGCTATGCGTTTTGGGGCTGACCGCCGCTGCCTACGGTCAGGCCCGGGTGCAATATATCGGCGGAACGGCGGACAAGGTAGCCGTGGGAACGTCAGGCTCGATTGCGCTCGGCGACCAGCAATATTTCGCCTTTTATTCGCGAAAATCGCACCTGCGGGTGACGTATGACAAGATCAATCTACTGGAATACGGGCAGACCGTAGGCCGGAGGCTGGACCTGGCGATCATCATCTCGCCCGCGTTCCTGCTGGTGAAGAATCGCAAGCATTTTTTAACGGTCGGCTATATCGATGAAGACGGCAAACAGCAGGCGCTGGTGTTCCGGGTCGATAAGAACGACATTCGCGTGGCCCTGGCCAGCCTCGAAGCGCGCACCGGGCAGAAGGTCCAATATCAGGACGAAGAGGCTCGAAAGGCGGGACGAGGATGACGTTATTCTTGCTGATGCTGCTGTTCGGCGACGATTTATCAGAGCAGCTTCCGAAGATTAAACGGGTATTTGTCGACCGGCTGACCGGTGGCGAGACGGCGGCGCAGATGCGCGACCTGATCATCACTGCGCTACAAAATTCCAAGCTGTTCGTGGTCACCGAAAATCAGGAGCGAGCCGACGCCTTCATCCGCGGCGCGGCCGAGGATTTAATTTATACCGACATGTTCAAGTCGTCAGACAATGTAACCATGCACGGCACTTTGAGCGAGTCGGAAGGGGTAAGTTCGGATACCCGATACAACAGCGCCGGCAGCGGCACCAGCTCCAGAAGCGCCCGGTCCCTGGGCAGCGGCATCGGCGGAGGCGAATCAAGCGAGGTAAAGGAGCGCAAACACGAAGCCCTGGCCACGGTGCGATTAGTAAATAAGGATGGCGACGTGTTGTGGTCGACGACTCAGGAAAGCAACGGCGCAAAATTCCACGGCGCGAGCGCGGATGTAGCGGATAAGATCGCGAAGCAGTTGGTGGCGGAGTTTGAAAGAGTGCGGAAAAAGTGAGGTGATAGCATTTTATCGTCGATATATGAGAAGATCATGCACAGAACGGCGCAAAAGTGTGCCAAGGGCCAATTTTATTTATGCTGCTCCGGTTCCAATTTTCGAATTTCCGGTCGTTTAAAGATGAGCAGGAGCTTTCGCTGGTCGCGGAATCAGGCTCGGATAGCGAAGCGGTTTTCAAGAGCCCTGCGGTTAGCGAGAGCATATTACCCGTCGCGGCTCTGTATGGCGCCAATGCTTCTGGTAAGACCAACGTGCTCGCAGCCCTCAACTTCATGGCGTCGGCTGTAAGGGACTCGCACCGGTTGTGGTCGCCGAGTGGGGGAGTTCCTACCGAGGCGTTCCGTCTAGACTCCGTGTCCGGCAAGTCCCTGTCACTTTTCGCTGCCGACTTCCTAATCAAAGATGTTCGTTATCAGTACGGCTTCACGGCCGATACAGCTTCTATCCAGGAAGAATGGCTTTTTGCTTACCCGAATGGCAAGAAGCAAACCTGGTTTCAGCGGAAGGCTGGCAAGCCGATGGTCTTTAGTAATCGGATGCCGGGAGAAAACCGAGCGATTGAGAACTTGACTCGTCCTAACAGTCTCTTCTTGTCATGTGCGGCTCAGAACGCTCATGAACCTGTTCAGCCGATCTACGAGTGGTTTGGGGAGACTTTGTTCTTTGTGACGGCGGAGCGAGATGAATTGCCTGACTTAACGGCTCGGTTATGTGGGAAGCCGGAGTTCAAGGATGCTCTTTCGGTGATGCTCAAGGTTGCGGACATAGGTATCGCGGGGTTAGAGATGCATGACCATCATTTGGTGACGATAAACAGCAAGGCGGTTTTTGCTAACCATAAGACGCGCAAGCAGATCAATCTGCTGCATGAATCCGGCGGAGGCCGGAATGTGCAGTTCGCGCTCGAACAGGAGTCGAATGGGACTGTCACCTATATGCATTTGCTCGCTCCAATTCTTCGAGCTATCAATAATGGAGGAATTATTTGCATCGATGAACTCGACGCCAATCTCCACCCACTGCTTGCTGTGGAACTAATTCGCCTTTTTGATGGCCCCTCGCGTAATCCGCGTGGCGCACAATTGATCTTCACGACGCAAGACGCAACTCTGCTCGGTAGTGGTCTACTCAGGCGCGATCAGATATGGTTCACCGAAAAGCGAAACGATGGGGCCAGCAAGCTCTACCCCTTGACAGATTTTAGGCCTCGCAAACAGGAGAATTTACAGAACGGTTATCTAGAGGGCCGCTACGGCGCGATCCCGCTCATGAACGCCGACTCATTCTTAGAAGCCCTCAGGCCCATTGATGCGAAGGAACGATAGTCTTCGCCGCCGCAAGCCGTTCCGCGCTCAACTCCCTCGCATATTGATCGTCTGCGAAGGTATCGTTACTGAAAAACGATACTTTGAATACCTCGGACGCGCCGAAAGGATCTCTGTTCAGTTGACCGTCCAGGCTGGCGGCACGCCGAAGGCGCTCGTAGAAAAAGCAGTCGAGCTTAAGTCAGCCGACGATGGTCTCTTCGATGAGGTCTGGTGTGTTTTTGATATCGACGAACATCCGCTGGTTCCCGATGCAAAGCAGCAGGCCAGAGACAACGGTATTCAGCTTGCAATTTCCAATCCTTGCTTCGAGCTGTGGGCGCTCCTTCACTTCCAGGATCAAAGGGCTGAAATCGGTCGCCGTCAAACTCAGCGCCTTTGTCGAAAACACATCGCCGGTTATCAAAAAGAGCTGCCCTGCGAGGAGTTGACGCGAAGGCACTCGGTAGCTCTTGGTCGCGCCACGAAGTTGGATCAATGGCAAAGCAATCGCGGCAAAGCTGGAAGTAACCCATCTACCGGCGTCTATGTTTTGGTCGAGAAAATCAAATCGTTCCGCGCGCTTTGACTCGACGCGGAGATCGATGTACACTTCAGCCGTGAGACGCTTTTTGTGCCTGATTCTTTTCGCCACCTCATTCCTCTCCGCCCAAACTCTCCGCCAGGCGGGAGCTCAGCGAGCCCTTCTAATGGGCGCTGCGGCGGATGCTTCTGAGCAGACGCCTGACCCGTTGGCTACGGAGCCTCTTTATGCATCCACGCTCGGAACCCAGTACAGCATGCTGGAGCCTGAGAATGCTATGAAGTGGGCGGCTATTCATCCGGCGCAGAGTACTTACAATTTCGCCCCAGGTGATGAGCTGGTTGCGTTTGCGGAGGCGCATCAGATGCATATCCGGGGCCACAATTTATGCTGGGATGTTTACAACCCGGCGTGGGTCAATACGCTGGCGGCTACGGCGACTCCCGCGACCATGTCGGCCGTTCTTCAGGACCATATCAACACTGTGATGACGCATTATAAGGGACAGGTTTTCGCCTGGGACGTGGTCAATGAAGCGGTCAGCGATTCGCAGACCGGGACCGGGACCGTGATGAAGGATTCCATCTGGTACAACCAGCCGGGCATCGGGCTGACGGGCACCGGCTATGTCGAACAGGCGCTGCAATGGGCGCATGCGGCCGATCCGAACGCGCTGCTGTTTTATAACGACTACAACATTGAAGACTCTGGCGCGAAGTTTAACGCGGTATACGCGATGGTCAAGGATTTTGTGACGCGCGGCGTGCCGATCAACGGGGTCGGCATTCAGATGCACCTCGACACCACCGGATACCCCAGCAGCGCGGGACTGACGCAGAATATTCAGATGTTGACCGCGCTCGGATTGCAGGTTCACATTACGGAGATGGACGTCAAGATTCCGGTCGATTCAAATGGTGTTGCGACGGCGGCTTATCTCCAGGCGCAGGCGGCGACGTATCAACGCATCCTCACCATCTGCTTGCAAAATCCGGGATGCACCGCGTTTCAAACCTGGGGATTCACCGACGCGCATTCATGGATTCCCAGCTCCTACCCCGGATTCGGCGATGCGCTTCCGTTCGATGTGAATTATCAGCCCAAGCCGGCGTTCAACTCCATCATCGCCGCGCTTCAAACGGTGCCGCCGGTGTTGAACTCGGCAGGAATCGTGAATGCCGCGAGCTATGCGGGCGGAGCGGTTGCGCCGGGCGAACTGGTGACGATTTTTCAAGCCAACTTCGGGCCGGGAACATTAGTCGGAGCGCAGCTTAACGATAGCGGACTGGTTTCTTCGAACCTCTCCGGCACTCAGGTATTTTTCGATGGCACTGCTGCGCCGTTGATCTATGCGCTGGCGGGCGTGGTGAGCGCCGTGGTCCCCTATGAAGTCTCCGGCAAGCAGCAGACGGTGGTGCAATACGAATACAACGGAGTGGCGTCGAACAACGTGACGGTGCCGGTTGCGCAGTCCGCCCCCGCGATTTTCACGGTGAACGCATCGGGGACCGGGCCGGGGTCGGTTCTGAATAGCGATAACACGCTCAACACGGTGGCAAATCCCGCGGCCGGTGGGAGCTATATCGTCGTATTCGCCACCGGCGGAGGGACGGTCATGGACGGAGCGACGGATGGCGCGATTGCCCCTACCACTGATCTTCAAACGCTGCCAGTCACGGCGACGATCGGCGGTGTCACGGCGCCGGTCCTCTACGCAGGCGCCGCGCCGGGCGAAGTGAACGGCGTCATGCAGGTGAACCTGACGGTTCCCACGGGTCTGAGCGGTGCGCAGCCGCTGATCGTCACGGTGGGGAATGTGCCGAGTCAAAGCGGGGTCACGGTCGCGGTAAAATGACGCCTTTGATCCTACTCTTGTTTATGTCTCAGCAGCCTCACATCCCGGACCTCGATGCGCAACGCTCGGCGATGAAGAAGCTTGGGTTCATGATAGGAAAATGGGCCGGCGAGGCTCGCATGCTGCGCGGACCGGGAGAGCCGGTCCTGATGACGCAGACGGAGGAAGCATACTACAAGCTCGACGGGCTGGTGCTGCTGATCGAAGGAGTCGGGCGCACCAAGGCTGATGGGAAACTGGCTCTCCAGGCGCTCGGGGTAATCTCTTACGACGACGAGAGCGGAACGTACCACATGCGCGCGTTCAATGACGGCCGTTTTCTGGAGACTGAGGTGAAGCTGGTGGACCACGGCTTTAGCTGGGGCTTCACCATGGGCCAATACCGCACCCGTTCCGTGATGCGGATCGACGGGGAGGGCGATTGGACGGAACTCCACGAGATTACGATTGGCGACCAGGCTCCGAGGAAGTTCGGGGAGCTGCGCGTCAGCCGGCAGAAATAGCTACCAGTTAAGTCCTGCGTCTTTTGCGAGCCCTCGTCGCCAATCCAGGCTTGACTACATCATTCCCATGAACAGGCACCACGAGCGTCTTGCGTTCGCCGACCTTGCCATATATGTGATGACTACCGCGGATACGCTTAAGGGTCCAGCCAGCGCGTTCGAGCTTCCGGCATAGCTGTGGACCCCCGATCTGTCAGACTGCGAGCTCCACCACTTGTATCGATGCTTCCGGGGAAAGACCTTCTTCTTGCATGACTTCCAAAACACCGGCAATCGCTTCGCGAAGATTACCAAGCAACTCATCGATACTTTCGCCTTGCGAATAACAGCCGGGCAGCGCCGAGAATCCGCCGGTGGGCTCCTCGTGAATGATGACTGTGAAGGTCCTCATATCCCCGAGTATCGCTTGAAAATCTGCTGCATATTTTGCGAAAACGCCGACCGCGCCAGCACCATGTTGCAGCCCGCTTCCTGCGCTTTCTGCTTCAACTCACCTTGGACGTGGGATACGAAGCCCACCAGGTTGATCCCTTTCAGCTCCGGGATCGATTTCAATTCGCCGATCAGTCGGACCGGATCGATGGACGCGCAGTTCAGGTCGATCACGATCACCGACGGCTGAAGCTTCGCGCGGTCGATAGCGTCGATCTCGCTCTTCACGAACTCCGCGGTCAACCCCGCGTGCTTGGCCGCCTCATTGATCTTCACGGTGAAAAACAGGTCCTCGATCACGGCCAGGACTTTTTTAGGCATAAAATTCAACCCGATCTTAGCATGGTATGTTGAAGCCAGTGGCCTCCAATAACCCTTTTGCAGACCCCCTCCGCTTCGATCGACGAGTGCCCGAGTGCGCGCTCGTGATCTTTGGAGCGAACGGCGACCTCACCAAGCGAAAGCTACTGCCGGCGCTTTACAGGCTCGCGTATGAACGCCGGTTGCCTGATTCGTTCGCGATCGTCGGCAACTCCCGTACTGAAATGACCGACGAAGTGTTTCGCGAAAAGATGCATGAGTCGGTGAAACAATTCCTCGAAGATTCTCCCTTCGATGAAGACTTGTGGAACAACTTCGCGCGCAACATTTTTTACATCGCGGGCGATTTGAACGACCCCAAATTGTATTCTGATTTGAAGGCCAAGCTCGATGAGCTGAACCGTCCGAACGTGCTCTATTATCTTTCGACGCAGCCGAGCTATTACGGTCCGGTGGTGGAAGCGATCGGCGCGGCGGGCATGGGACGCAGCACCGAAAAGGGCTGGCATCGGGTGGTGATCGAGAAGCCGTTCGGGCACGATCTGGAGAGTGCGCGTGCGTTGAATGCCCGTGTTCACAGCGTTTTTCCCGAGGAAGCCGTTTACCGCATCGACCATTACCTGGGTAAGGAAACGGTGCAGAACATCATCGCCTTTCGTTTTGGCAACGGGATTTTCGAGCCTCTGTGGAATCGCCGCTACGTGAATCACGTACAGATCACCGCCGCCGAATCGATCGGCGTCGAGGGGCGCGGCGCGTATTATCAGGAAGCGGGCGCGTTGCGGGACATGATTCAGAATCACTTGTTGCAGGTGATGGCCACCGTCGCGATGGAGCCTCCGGCCGCCTTTGAGCCCGATGCGATGCGCGATGAGCGGGCCAAGTTGCTGCGATCTGTGAAAATCATGAAGCCGGAGGAGGTGCATCTTTATTCCGTCGCCGGGCAGTATCGCGGATTCCGCGAGGAAAAAGGCGTCGATTCGCAATCGCAGACCAACACCTTCGCCGCAGCCACTTTTTTCGTCGATAACTGGCGCTGGGCGGGCGTGCCGTTCTACATTCGCAGCGGAAAAAAGATGCCCAAGCGCACCACCGATATCGCGATTCAGTTCAACAGCGCGCCGCATACGCTCTTCACTTCGGAAGACGGACGCCCGCCGCGCCCCAACCTGCTGATCCTGCGCATTCAGCCGGAAGAGGGCATTTCATTGCGATTTTTATCGAAATATCCCGGTGCGGGCATGCGGCTGCGACCCGTTTCGATGGACTTCAATTATGGATCGAGCTTCGGCGAGCGCTCACCCTCGGCTTACGAAACGCTGCTGATGGACGTGATGATCGGCGATGCGACGCTTTATACTCGTCAGGATATGGTGGAGGCGAGCTGGAAGGCGGTGACGCCGATTCTCGACGATTGGACCACGCGCTCCTTCGATTTTCCGAACTACGATCCAGGCACCTGGGGTCCGGCGGAGAGCGACGCGATGCTGGCGCGCAACGGACATAAATGGAGGAACGGCTAATGGTTGCGACTCTGGAACCGGAGAAAATTTTAAAGGATCTGCGTAATCTTTGGA